>NZ_JBFTNH010000018.1:0-112524 GCF_056397385.1 Pseudomonas sp. 05N36
CTTGTCTCTATCGTCGGCCTTGCCGATGAATTCCTTATTGGCGCTTTTGGGTAGAAGGGGTGGGACGAAGTCTCCCACGGTCTGTACTGGCTAGAGTCAGAATCGGGCTTTTAGTCCCACCCACCCCTTCAAGTCTAAACATACAAGCGAGCTTGCTCGCGATGGCGGTCTGGCAGGCACCACATCAACAACCAATAATTATCGACTTCATCTGTCGGCTAATTCCCACTGTTACCCGGCGCGTCTCAAGTAACTAAATGTGTAACCGCCCGCCCGCTTTCGAGGCATTGGGAAACGCAAAGCCCCGTTTTAGGGCCTCATCAGGCCACCTAAAAAATAAGACATAACGCTGCGCTTGCCGGATTAGAAGGCTTTGCGAATAATAGGCCCGCAATTTGCAATGTAGATCGGTTCACTGTCTTTTGCTCTTGCATGAATTTGCAGGGCTGTCAATGCGCTCGGTCGGGTTTCTCGGTGCTTCTGTAATTTGTTGTCGCATTGAAGAAATATCGGCTTCGGGCCTGTCGTTAGAATGCCGATCACTCGCTCGCCGTTGCCTGCGTTGAAATCAAAGCTGAATTCAACGCAACAATCCTACGACGCAGCGCCGCTTTCAATTTCCACCCATTCGCATATTGGGCTGTCGCTCACTCTGCCGTTTTCGCCCTATACCGATGGAGTCCTAAGATGAAGAAACTCGTGCTTCTTGGCGCCCTGGCACTGTCCGTGCTGTCCCTGCCAACGTTCGCCGATGAAAAGCCTCTGAAAATTGGTATCGAGGCGGCATACCCTCCGTTCGCGTCCAAGGCGCCGGACGGCAGCATCGTTGGTTTCGACTACGACATCGGCAACGCCCTGTGCGAAGAGATGAAGGTCAAGTGCGTTTGGGTCGAGCAAGAGTTCGACGGTCTGATCCCGGCACTCAAAGTGCGCAAGATCGACGCGATCCTGTCGTCCATGTCGATCACTGACGACCGCAAGAAGTCCGTCGACTTCACCAACAAGTACTACAACACCCCGGCGCGTCTGGTCATGAAGGCCGGTACGCAGGTCAGCGACAACCTGGCCGAACTCAAGGGCAAGAAAATCGGCGTGCAACGCGGTTCGATCCACAACCGTTTCGCCGAAGAAGTCCTGAAGCCGCTGGGTGCTGAAATCAAGCCGTACGGCTCGCAGAACGAAATCTACCTGGACGTGGCTGCCGGTCGCCTCGATGGCACCGTGGCCGACGCTACCTTGCTGGATGACGGCTTCCTGAAAACCGACGCTGGCAAAGGCTTCGCCTTCGTTGGCCCGGCCTTCACCGACGAGAAATACTTCGGCGACGGCATTGGTATCGCCGTGCGTAAAGGTGACAAGGCTGAGCTGGACAAGATCAACGGCGCCATCGTCGCCATTCGTGCGAATGGCAAGTACAAGCAAATCCAGGACAAATACTTCAACTTCGATATTTACGGTAAGTAAATAGTCGCAGCTGTCAGTCCGAAATGGCGCAAGCAACAGGATCTCTGAGGTTTGCGCCATTTTTTCATCCCAACTTTCGAGGACCTGAATCATGTTGAAAGGCTACGGGGCTGTCATCCTCGATGGCGCATGGTTGACGCTTCAGCTCGCCTTGTCGTCCATGGCCTTGGCCATTGTTCTGGGTCTGATCGGGGTCGCATTGCGCCTGTCGCCGATACGCTGGCTGGCCAGGCTGGGCGATCTGTATTCCACGGTGATCCGCGGGATTCCCGATCTGGTGCTGATCCTGCTGATTTTCTACGGCGGTCAGGACTTGCTCAACCGTGTTGCGCCATTGCTCGGCTATGACGACTACATCGACCTGAACCCGCTGGTCGCCGGTATCGGCACCCTGGGTTTCATCTTCGGTGCGTACCTGTCGGAAACCTTCCGTGGCGCCTTCATGGCGATCCCGAAAGGCCAGGCAGAAGCCGGTGCGGCGTACGGCATGAGCAGTTTTCAGGTGTTTTTCCGGGTATTGGTGCCGCAGATGATTCGCCTGGCGATTCCGGGCTTTACCAATAACTGGCTGGTGTTGACCAAGGCGACTGCGCTGATTTCGGTAGTCGGTCTGCAAGACATGATGTTCAAGGCCAAGCAGGCGGCAGATGCCACTCGCGAGCCTTTCACCTTCTTCCTCGCAGTGGCCGCGATGTACCTGGTGATCACCAGTGTCTCGTTGCTGGCATTGCGTCACCTTGAGAAGCGCTACTCGGTAGGCGTAAGGGCGGCTGATCTATGATCTTCGACTACAACGTCATTTGGGAGGCCTTGCCGCTGTACTTCGGCGGCCTGGTCACCACCCTGAAATTGCTCGCGCTGTCGTTGCTGTTCGGTTTGCTGGCCGCCTTGCCGCTGGGCTTGATGCGGGTTTCCAAGCAGCCGATCGTCAACATGACGGCCTGGCTCTACACCTACGTGATCCGCGGCACGCCGATGCTGGTGCAGCTGTTCTTGATCTACTACGGTCTGGCGCAATTCGAAGCGGTACGTGAAAGCTTCCTCTGGCCGTGGCTGTCCAGCGCGACGTTCTGTGCGTGCCTGGCCTTCGCGATCAACACCAGCGCCTACACCGCTGAAATCATCGCCGGCAGCCTGCGCGCTACGCCGAACGGTGAGATCGAAGCGGCCAAGGCCATGGGCATGTCGCGCTTCAAGATGTACAAGCGCATCCTGCTGCCGTCGGCCCTGCGCCGGGCGCTGCCGCAGTACAGCAACGAAGTGATCATGATGCTGCAGACCACCAGTCTGGCGTCCATCGTGACCTTGATCGACATCACCGGTGCCGCGCGTACCGTGAACGCTCAGTACTACTTGCCGTTCGAAGCCTACATCACCGCAGGCGTGTTCTACCTGTGCATGACGTTCATTCTGGTGCGCCTGTTCAAGATGGCCGAGCACCGCTGGCTGGGCTACCTCGCCCCGCGCAAGCACTGAAACCACTGACTGACTGTTTTTGTGAGAACCGACAGCATGTACAAACTTGAAGTCCAAGACCTGCATAAACGCTATGGCAGTCACGAAGTGCTCAAGGGCGTGTCCCTGAAAGCGGCAGCCGGCGATGTGATCAGCATCATCGGTTCCAGTGGCTCCGGCAAAAGTACTTTCCTGCGTTGCATCAACCTGCTTGAGCAACCGCACGCCGGCAAGATTCTGCTCAACAACGAAGAGCTGAAACTGGTGGCGAACAAGGACGGCGCGTTGAAAGCCGCCGACCCGAAACAACTGCAACGCATGCGTTCGCGGCTGTCGATGGTGTTCCAGCATTTCAATCTGTGGTCGCACATGACCGCGATGGAAAACATCATGGAAGCGCCGGTTCACGTCCTCGGCATGTCCAAGGCCGAAGCCCGTGAAAAGGCCGAGCTGTACCTGGCCAAGGTTGGCGTGTCCCATCGCAAGGATGCCTACCCTGGTCATATGTCCGGCGGTGAGCAGCAGCGTGTGGCGATTGCCCGTGCGTTGGCGATGGAACCTGAGGTGATGCTGTTCGACGAACCGACCTCGGCACTCGACCCGGAGCTGGTGGGCGACGTGTTGAAAGTGATGCAGGCGCTGGCCCAGGAAGGCCGGACCATGGTCGTGGTAACGCACGAAATGGGCTTTGCCCGTGAAGTGTCGAACCAGTTGGTGTTCCTGCACAAAGGCGTGGTTGAAGAAAGCGGCAACCCGCGTGAAGTGCTGGTCAATCCACAGTCCGAACGTCTGCAACAATTCCTCTCCGGCAGCTTGAAATAATCAGGACTGCCGTTGTGCACAAGGATAGTGCATGCTTCCCGATCCCTGTGGGAGCTTTGCTGGTTTTGAGATTTGTGTTCGTTTACGGGCTAGCATTGGCCCATGCCTTCATCACTGTTTTCGTTTCGGACTGCCCGCCATGACTGCCCATCGAATTGGTTTCCTGATTTGGCCCAGCACTAAAGCCTTGACGCTGGCGCTGGCCGAGGAGGCCTTGCGTGTTGCTCAGCGCGTGCATCCGGACGTTGTTTACGAACTCTCGTTCCTGCAGGCCGAAACGCCTGCCGAAGGGGCCTGGCAATTACCGGGTGAGGCGTGGACCGGCAAGCTGGAAAACTTCCAGAAGCTGTTCCTGCTGGCCGATGAGCCACCGACGACGTTGGCACCAGCGCTCAGCAGCGCACTCAAGCAATTGGTGCGTGCCGGTTGTGTGATTGGCGGTCTGTCGGCCGGTGTCTATCCGTTGGCCCAGCTCGGTTTGCTCGATGGCTATCGTGCTGCGGTGCATTGGCGCTGGCAGGATGATTTCGCCGAGCGTTTCCCCAAGGTCATCGCTACCAGCCATTTGTTCGACTGGGATCGCGATCGCCTGACCGCGTGCGGCGGCATGTCGGTGCTCGATCTGTTGCTGGCGGTGCTGGCCCGTGACCACGGCGCTGAACTGGCCGGTGCGGTGTCCGAAGAGCTGGTGGTCGAACGCATTCGTGAAGGTGGTGAGCGTCAGCGCATTCCGTTGCAGAATCGCCTCGGCTCCAGTCATCCGAAGCTCACGCAAGCCGTGCTGCTGATGGAAGCCAATATCGAAGAGCCGCTCACCACCGACGAAATCGCCCAGCATGTGTGCGTGTCCCGTCGGCAGTTGGAGCGGATTTTCAAGCAGTACCTCAACCGCGTGCCGAGCCAGTACTACCTGGAACTGCGCCTGAACAAGGCCCGGCAGATGTTGATGCAAACCAGCAAGTCGATCATCCAGATCGGCCTGTCGTGTGGCTTCTCTTCGGGGCCGCATTTCTCCAGCGCCTACCGCAACTTCTTCGGCGCCACGCCGCGGGAAGATCGTAACCAGCGGCGCAGCAGCAGCCCGTTCGAATTGTCTTCGGTGCCGTCGGAGCGTGGCTGATCCGGCACGCCACGCCCCGAGGTTTTACTCGTCGACTTCGGAGCCGTCAGTGGACGAAACGTCCAATTCGCCTCGATCAATCACCTCTTGCACACCGAAATCCGTACCCGTGCGTTCGAAGTAACCGATCAGTCGTAGCAGGCTCTCCTCGGAAAATGGATTGCCCCTTAACGTGATGTTTTCGGCGATATCCACCGGTAGTTCCAATACATCGCTGGGGGCTTCGGTGATGGCGTTGCCACTGAGGTCGGCCCAGTCCAGCTCTGTCATTTGCAGCAGGCCGTGCGGAATTTCGGTGATGCCGGTTTCATTCAGCAGCACGGTCGCCAGCCCTGTCATCTGGCTCAGATCAGGCGTTCGCCCCAGAGGATTACGGGCCAGATCGAGATAATCGAGCTGTTCCATTTCCGCTAGCGCGCTTGCCGATTCTACTGACAGGCTGACGCGGCATTCCGGGAGCGACAACGACCGCAGTTGCCCCATCTTGAACACAGCCTCGGGAATGTTGCCCAGGTTGCAGTCGCGAAGCCTGAGGCTTTTGAGCTTGGGGAAGGACTCCAGAAAACCTCCGATGCGGGTGATGCCATCGGTGCTCAGTATCTCCAGTAACGTCACATGGCTGAAGTCGGCGCTCAGGGTCGGCAGATCTCCATTGATGAGGATAGGGATGACGAGTTCAAACGTGGGCTCAAGCGCCTCATTAAAGTCATCCAGATCAGTTTCACGTCGCCAGCACTGTTCCAGCAATTGCTTGAACTCGTCGCGACTCGAGTGCTCGATGAGTTGTTGCTGTGCATCGAAAGGTTCACCGGTCAGCGGGTGGCGGGCCGGCAGGTCGGCCGTCCAGGCAGACAAGTCGGTGCTGAGTCGGTTGAGCTCTGCTTCAAGGCGTGCCAGTTCGAGCCGGCCGTCATCGAGTGTGCCGGGCAGCTCGTACACAAAGTCGCTTGCCTGCTCGACCTCCATATTCGGGTACAGCGCCTTGACTCGCGCGATATCCGCCTCGGGGGCATAGACCCCCAAGTCATAGAGGCTGTCCAGGTAGCGCTGCTTGATCAGTTGTCGCGCGCTGTCGGAGAGCGGGTTGCGGGTAAGAAACACGCCGTGTTTGTTGTAGACCGGACTCTCGAACAATCTGCCAGGTAGCTCGCGGATACTGTTGTTTGAAAGTCTGGCGGTGTCGAGTTTGGGGTGATGCATGATGCTGGCGGGGAATTCGCTCAGGCCGGTTTGGCTCAGATCCAGGTGAACGAGTTCGGGCATCGTTTCGATGCTGGGCACCACACTGAGCGGATTATTGAACAGGTCGAGCATGACCAGTTTGTTCAATGAAGACAGTTTCGACCAGGCGACAGCGTCGAGCTGGATGCCGCAATCACTGAGCACCAGTGCGTCGAGGTTCGGCATTCGGGTAATGGCGTCGGGGAGGGTGGTCAGGGAGAAGCGGCGCAAATCGAGACGGTGCAGACCCTTGAAGTTTTGCAGAAAACCGTGGACGCCATGTACCGCACGGCTGCCTTCCAGAGACAGCAGTGACACATGACTGAAATCGGCAGTCAGTGTCGGCAGGTCACCGAGTAACGGTTCTGCGAGCCTGAGCACATATCGGCCGGTGCCATCCGGGGCGTCAAAGTCCCGATCGGATTGTCGGCGCCAGCTACGCTGGATTTCCTGGGCCAGTAACCGGCGATTGTGTCGTGCAACCTGTTGCTCCAGATCGCTTAGCGCAACCCCGGTTCCGGGGTGGACGGTGGGCGTATCGTTTACCCAGGTTCCCAGGTCCCGATGCAGCTGTGCGAGCTCGCTGGCCAGGCGTGAGAGCTCCACGCGAGCGCCGTTCGGATGGCCTTGTAATGCAAGGACAGTCGACTCGATTTCTTCCGGTGAAAGGCTGGGGTAAACCTCGCGAACCCTGTCGTTGAGGGTGGGCGTCGTGCGGTTGTTGCGACTGTAACCCTGTGTGCCACCCGGCAGGCGCATGGTTGTCGGGTCGTAGAACGGTTTTCGATGAGGGTGTTTTGCGAACAGTGTGCGTAACGTCGGTTGGTCCACAGCGTGTTCGCGATGCGCTGTTTGAGGGCCTCGCCGTCTTCGAGGGTGAAGCCCAATGCACTGCGATCTGCATCCGGCAGCGCTTGAAGGATGGCGTGATAAAAGTCGCCGGGCAGTTGCTTGTTCTCATGGACCTGGTAAGTGAAGTCGTCAGCACGCACCAGCGTTCTCAGGATCGACGCGTCGGCCTGGCCAATGCTGTCGCGCAAGGTGCCGACGTGCGAATAATCCCTCACCTCGATGCGCAGATGGGCGGGCCAGCCGGGCAATGATTCGAGGCTATGCAAAGCCAGTCGGTGGGTATCTGCCGACTCCATGTCTGCGAGATAAAACCCCTCATAGGCTCTGGCGACACGTACGGCCTCCATGGCTTTTAGCGCCACGTTCTTGAGTCGCTGCGGCACTTGACCGTTGTGCAGGCTTATCAGCTCGGTGCCTGTTGCATTGCTCACCAGTTCTTGCGCGATGTCTGTCGGTAAGTTCTGTACTGCACCGAGCAGTAGCTGAACGTCCTGGTCATCGGTTTTTTCAAGTTCACGGTAGCGAGATTCGAACAGCGATTTGCGCTGGTTCAGGGCCTGGTAATGCTCGGGTTGGTCGCTGCTGGTCTGCTCGATCAAGGTCTGAATGTCCCGATCGATCTTGAAGCGCTTGATGGTGTCGGTCAGCAGCGAAGGCGGGCGATAATTTTCGACATGCGTTTTGCGCAATACGTTGTCGTGAAAGCCGCTGATCCGCAGGATCTGTTCGCGCTCGACGCTGCTGAACGACTCGACGCTATGGCCGAGGCGACGCATGACGGTTTCCCGGTCCCAGCTCAGCGGTTGTTCGAGTCCGGTCTGCCAGGCACCGTAGTTGTTATGCCGCAGGGGCGGCTGATAAGCGTCGGCCCGACTCGGATGCTGAAGCTGAAACTGCCCGGTCTCGCTATTCAAGCGCACGGCATAGAGCTTGTCTTCAAGGGGCAGAAGGGTCTTGCCCTGATGTTGATACAGGCCGAGGTGATCGGGTTTGACCGCGGTCGGGATGTTGGTGGTGTGCTCATAAGGCGTCAGGTCCGGTTTCCAGTAACGGGTTTTGCTCTCGGTCACTTTGACGGGAGTGAACCGGTCGAACAGCGCCAGCGTGTCACGGGACAGCAAAGGTTTGATCTCTCCAACAGCAATGACGCCACCCACCGCGAATGTCCCCAGTTGAACGAGCGATTCGACGACGCTCATCAGGTGTCCGAACGCTTCTGTTTTCAGGCCTTCGGCCCAGTCGACGATGCCTTCGAACGCTTCGTCGAGTAACTGGTAGGCCATATAGGCCAGCGTCAGTTCGCCGAGGAATGGAACAAAGGGCAGGGCAACGAACGCGGCGGATTGAAGGATTGTCGAGGCGACTTTGCTGAAGGCGTCCCACAGCGCCCATCGTGCGTTCCGGTCGGCGCTGGCGGTGGAGACGGCAATGGTGCGTGCGTCGTTGAGGATCTTGTTCAGTTGCCGCTGATAGAGGTGAGCCCATAAGTCGGCTTTGATCGGGGCCAGCGAAAATCGCAGGTTGGGTTTGTCGATGGGCGTCTCTCGCCAGCTGGGCAGCGGGTCGCCGTGTTGATGCTGGTGCCAGGTCACGGCGCTGAGGCGGCGGTTAAGGTCGGCGAAAAAATGCCCCCTCTCCTGATGGTCGACGAACTGGCTGAAAAAGCGCTGGTAGGCGGGTGAACGCAATTTGCGGGTCAGCTCGGTCATGAACGCCAGCGTGTCGGGATACTGCTTGACGGGATGCTCGGGGTCTTCCGGGATATAGGCCACGATCCGCGTTGCCTGGCGAGAGTGCTCGAGGTTGGGGGCGAAAATGACAATGCCGGTCAGCGCTGAAGACATCATCGTCAGGTCGTTGCAGTGCAACGCTTGGTTGCCCGGCTTCATGCCCGGGCGTCCTTCCAGGAGACCGAGAATCGAGTCGCAGGTGTCTTTCTCAATATCCTGTCGCAGCAGCCCCTGATGCAGCGCCGACTTGAGCGCGGCTTGCTGCGCGTTCCTGACGCTTGGCTTTAAAACGGCGCCGACCAGCGGGTTGGTCACGCCCAGGTTGTCGTTGAGGTAGGCGCTGTACTGGCCGCCGATATCCAGTTCTCGGCACAGTCGGGTGAACCTGGCGATGCTGATGTGCTGCTTGATCGTTGGCAGCGTGTCGAATTGTCCGGTGGGGGAGGGTTCGGTGATGAAGGCCGAGGCCGGCTCGTAGGCATCCACCTCAGTCTCCGATGCCTGAAAATTGTGCAGGGCAGCGTCGAGCAATGACACTGTCCAGGTGCGTGCGGCACCGGATTTGACCGGGAACCAGGGGATGGTCTGAGGGATGTACAGGCGCAGGAAGGTGCTCTTGACGTCCAGTTCGAGGCCGAAGCGGGTTTTCAGTGCTTCACTCAGCAGCGGCTCGGCGAAGGCGCGGGCGTTTTGCAGTTTGCCCAGCATCTGCTCCAGCGGGTTTCGATGGGACCAGTGTTCGGTGTTGAGTGCGTTCAGTGTCTGCTGTTGCTGGCGGGTCGCGTTGCGATACCCGTGAGGCGTTTCGAGCCTGGCGTTTTTCAGCGCGTTGCGCGTCTCGGGCGATGTTTGCAAGACCCAGATCGGGAGGAGTGTGGAAAGGTGTTGGTAGTGGCTGTCCGGATGAGCGGCAAGCTCGTCGTGTTGATTCATGCGCAAGTCCCTTGGCGTTTGAAGTAGACACAAGGAAAACAAACGGCGATGCGCTCCGTGCAGTACATAATTACCGTCCGGCTGGACAAGCCTGCCTATAACGTACTCCGGCAGTTTAAACTGCGCCTTTGCGACGCTATTTGTCGCATTGCCATAAACCCGGCTCAAACCTGTGTTTGCGCTATAAGAAGTTGTCGCTTGGCGGCAAGGCCGGGGTGAAAACTGTCCTTACAATCCCCCTCATCGCTCGCCAGTTTCAGGCGGGTGTTTCTCATCAGGAGACTCCGATGTCCGTTGAGCACGCTGCGGTACAACGCGCCGATTTTGACCAGGTAATGGTTCCCAACTACGCGCCTGCCGCTTTCATTCCGGTACGTGGCGCCGGTTCCCGCGTTTGGGACCAGTCTGGCCGCGAGCTGATCGACTTCGCCGGCGGGATTGCGGTTAACGTCTTGGGCCACGCCCACCCGGCGCTGGTCGGTGCCTTGACCGAGCAAGCGAACAAGCTGTGGCACGTGTCCAACGTGTTCACCAATGAGCCTGCCCTGCGCCTGGCCCATAAGCTGATCGACGCGACCTTTGCCGATCGTGTGTTCTTCTGCAACTCTGGCGCCGAAGCCAACGAGGCCGCCTTCAAGCTGGCCCGTCGTGTTGCCCACGATCGTTTCGGTTCAGAGAAATACGAAATCATCGCCGCGCTCAACAGCTTCCACGGTCGTACCCTGTTCACCGTGAACGTCGGTGGCCAGTCGAAGTACTCCGACGGTTTCGGTCCGAAAATCACCGGCATCACTCACGTCAAGTACAACGATCTGGACGCGCTCAAAGCGGCCATTTCCGACAAGACCTGCGCGGTAGTACTGGAGCCGATCCAGGGCGAGGGCGGCGTATTGCCGGCTGATCTTGCGTACCTGCAAGGCGCCCGCGAGCTGTGCACTGCACACAATGCGCTGCTGATCTTCGACGAAGTACAAACCGGCATGGGCCGCAGCGGCGAGCTGTTCGCCTACCAGCATTACGGCGTGACGCCGGACATCCTGACCAGCGCCAAGAGCCTGGGCGGCGGTTTCCCGATCGCAGCGATGCTGACCACCGAAGACCTGGCCAAACACCTGGTCGTCGGCACCCACGGCACCACTTACGGCGGCAACCCGCTGGCGTGCGCCGTCGCTGAAGCGGTGATCGATGTGGTCAACACGCCTGAAGTGCTGAATGGCGTCAAAGCCAAGCACGACCTGTTCAAGACTCGCCTGGAGCAGATCGGCGCCAAGTACGGCCTGTTCACTCAAGTGCGTGGCCTGGGCCTGTTGCTCGGTTGCGTCTTGAGCGAGGCCTGGAAAGGCAAGGCCAAGGACGTGTTCAACGCGGCTGAACGTGAAGGCTTGATGATTCTGCAAGCCGGTCCGGACGTGATTCGCTTTGCGCCAAGCCTGGTGGTTGAAGACGCGGACATCGAAGAGGGCCTGCAGCGCTTCGAGCGTGCCGTGGCCAAACTGACTCAAGCCTGATAGTCCCTTCGACGCCTGATCATTCAGGCGTCGAAGCAAATTCTTATGCCGGGCCGGTTCTTATGTGGGAGCGAGCCTGCTCGCGATGGCGGTTTCACATTCAACATCTTTGTTGGCTGATCTGACGCTATCGCGAGCAGGCTCGCTCCCACACTTGAGTCCGAGTGACTCAAGGCCGGCCCGGTTTATTTTCCTCAAAGAGTTTTTCGAAAAAGGAGTGACACCATGCTGGTGATGCGCCCCGCGCAAATGGCTGATCTGGGCGAGGTACAGCGTCTGGCTGCGGACAGCCCGATTGGTGTCACGTCCTTGCCGGATGATGTCGAACGCTTGAGCGACAAGATCGCCGCAAGCGAAGCGTCGTTTGCTGCCGAAGTCAGCTTCAACGGTGAAGAAAGCTATTTCTTCGTTCTCGAAGACACCGCCACCGGCAAACTGGTGGGCTGCTCGGCCATCGTCGCGTCGGCCGGTTATTCGGAGCCGTTCTACAGTTTCCGTAATGAAACCTTCGTGCACGCTTCTCGCGAGCTGAAGATTCATAACAAGATTCACGTGCTCTCCCAGTGCCACGACCTGACCGGCAACAGCCTGTTGACCAGCTTCTACGTGCTGCCGGAGCTGGTCGGTTCGCCTTGGTCGGAACTCAACTCTCGCGGTCGCCTGCTGTTCGTTGCCAGCCATCCGGAGCGTTTCGCCGATTCGGTGGTCACCGAAATCGTCGGCTACAGCGACGAAAATGGCGACTCGCCGTTCTGGGATGCCATCGGTCGCAACTTCTTCGACCTCAACTACGCTGAAGCCGAGCGTCTGTGCGGGCTCAAGAGCCGGACTTTCCTCGCCGAACTGATGCCGCATTACCCGATCTACGTGCCGCTGCTGCCGGACGCCGCCCAAGAGGCGATGGGCCAGGTGCACCCGCGCGCGCAGATCACCTTCGACATCCTGATGCGCGAAGGCTTCGAGACCGATCACTACATCGACATTTTCGACGGTGGCCCGACTCTGCACGCACGTGTCTCGGGGATTCGTTCGATCGCCCAGAGCCGTGTGGTGCCGGTGAAAATCGGTGAGCCGGTCAAGGGGGCCGGTCGTCAGTACCTGGTGGCCAACGCGCAGTTGCAGGATTACCGCGCGGTATTGCTCGAGCTGGATTATGCGCCGGGCAAACCGGTAACCCTGGATCTTGAAGCCGCCGAGGCCTTGGGTGTCGGTGAAGGTGCCAGCGTGCGCCTGGTGGCAGTTTAAGGGCCGATTTCAGGCTTAAGAGCAGAGAGTTTTACGGGTGGCCTGAGCGACCCGTTTGAGGAGATAGCATGATCGTTCGTCCCGTACGCAGCAGCGATTTACCCGCGCTGATCGACCTGGCCCGCAGCACCGGCACCGGCCTGACCACCTTGCCGGCCAACGAAGAGCGTCTGGCTCACCGGGTTGGCTGGGCTGAAAAGACCTTTCGCGGCGAAGCGGGGCGCGGCGACGCGGACTACCTGTTCGTGCTCGAAGACGATAACGGTCGCGTGGTAGGGATTTCCGCTATCGCCGGCGCTGTCGGTCTGCGTGAGCCTTGGTACAACTTCCGGGTCGGTCTGACCGTCAGCGCGTCGCAAGAGCTGAACATCTACCGGGAAATCCCGACGCTGTTCCTGGCCAACGACCTGACCGGCAATTCCGAGCTGTGCTCGTTGTTCCTGCACGCCGATTACCGTTCCGGCCTCAACGGTCGCATGCTGGCCAAGGCGCGGATGCTGTTCATCGCCGAATTCCCGCAGCTGTTCGGCAACAAGATCATCGCCGAAATGCGCGGAGTGTCCGATGAAGCCGGCCGCTCGCCGTTCTGGGAAAGCCTGGGGCGGCACTTCTTCAAAATGGAATTCAGCCAGGCCGATTACCTGACGGGCGTGGGCAACAAGGCGTTCATCGCCGAGCTGATGCCGAAGTTCCCGCTGTACACCTGCTTCCTCTCTGAAGGCGCGCGCAATGTGATCGGCAAGGTTCATCCTGACACCGAGCCAGCGCTGGCGATGCTCAAGAGCGAAGGCTTCAGCTACCAGGGTTACGTCGACATCTTCGACGCCGGTCCTGCCGTTGAATGCGAAACCGGCAAGATCCGCGCGGTCCGCGACAGCCAGGCGCTGGTACTGGCCATCGGCACCCCGGGTGACGACGCCACGCCATTTCTGATTCACAACCGCAAACGCGAAGACTGCCGGATCACTGCCGCTCCCGCACGCTTTGCTGCCGGTACGCTGGTGGTTGACCCGTTGACCGCCAAACGTCTTCAACTCAATGCCGGCGATCAAGTACGTGCCGTGCCGTTGTCTGCTGCTCGGGAGTCGAAATAATGAATTCGCTTTATATCGCTGGTGAATGGCTGGCGGGCCAGGGTGACACGTTCGAATCGCTGAACCCGGTCACCCAGCAAGTGCTGTGGTCGGGGCAGGGCGCCAGCGCTGCTCAAGTCGAAAGCGCCGTGCAAGCTGCGCGTCAGGCCTTCCCGGCCTGGGCCAAACGCTCCCTGGAAGATCGCATCGGCGTGCTGGAGGCCTTTGCCGCCAGCCTGAAAAAACACGCTGACGAACTGGCTCACTGCATCGGTGAAGAAACCGGTAAGCCGCTGTGGGAAGCCGCGACTGAAGTGACCAGCATGGTCAACAAGATCGCTATTTCGGTGCAGAGCTACCGCGAGCGTACCGGCGAGAAGAGCGGCCCGCTGGGCGACGCCACTGCCGTGCTGCGCCACAAGCCTCACGGCGTGGTGGCGGTGTTTGGTCCTTACAACTTCCCTGGGCACTTGCCGAACGGTCACATCGTTCCGGCGCTGCTGGCCGGTAACAGCGTGCTGTTCAAGCCAAGCGAGCTGACCCCGAAAGTCGCCGAGCTGACGGTCAAATGCTGGATCGAAGCCGGCCTGCCTGCCGGCGTGCTGAACCTGCTGCAAGGCGCGCGTGAAACCGGGATCGCCCTGGCGGCCAATCCGGGTATCGACGGTCTGTTCTTCACCGGTTCCAGCCGTACCGGCAACCACCTGCATGCGCAGTTCTCCGGTCGTCCGGACAAGATCCTCGCGCTGGAGATGGGCGGCAACAACCCGCTGGTGGTCGATCAGGTCGCAGACCTCGACGCTGCGGTGTACACGATCATTCAGTCGGCGTTCATTTCTGCCGGTCAGCGTTGCACCTGCGCCCGTCGCTTGCTGGTACCGCAAGGTGCCTGGGGCGATACGCTGCTGGCGCGTCTGGTGGCGGTCAGCGCAACGATCGACGTCGGCGCGTTCGATCAGCAACCCGCACCGTTCATGGGCTCGGTGGTTTCTCTGGCCGCTGCCAAGGCTCTGATGGATGCGCAAGAACACTTGCTCGCCAATGGCGCCGTGCCGCTGTTGAAAATGACCCAGCCACAGGCCAACGCCGCGTTGCTGACCCCGGGCATTCTTGATGTGAGCGCGGTTGCCAATCGTCCTGACGAAGAGTTGTTCGGCCCGTTGCTGCAAGTGATTCGTTACGCTGATTTCGAGGCGGCGATCGCTGAAGCCAACAACACCCAATACGGTCTGGCCGCAGGTTTGCTGTCGGATTCCGAAGCGCGTTATCAGCAGTTCTGGCTGGAAAGCCGCGCCGGTATCGTCAACTGGAACAAACAGCTGACCGGCGCCGCGAGCAGCGCGCCATTCGGCGGTGTGGGCGCCTCGGGCAACCATCGCGCCAGTGCCTATTACGCGGCGGATTACTGCGCGTACCCGGTGGCCTCGCTGGAAACCCCAAGCCTGACCTTGCCGGCCGCCCTGACGCCTGGCGTAAAAATGGCGTGATGCCCAATCGCGAGCAGGCTCGCTCCCACAAGGGCGATGAAATCCCTGTGGGAGCGAGCCTGCTCGCGATGGCCGCGCCCCGGTCTTGAAGAACAGTTACTGAAGCCTATAACAACAGATTCTTGTGGAGCCTCGCTGATGAAATCCTATGAAGTCAATTTTGACGGTCTAGTGGGGCCGACCCATAACTACGGCGGTCTGTCTTACGGCAACGTCGCGTCCCAGAGCAACAGCCAGCAGTCTTCCAACCCGAAGGAAGCGGCGCTGCAAGGCCTGGCGAAAATGAAAGCGCTGATGGAAATGGGCTTTCAGCAAGGCGTACTCGCGCCGCAAGAGCGCCCGGATGTCGGCGCGCTGCGCAGCCTGGGCTTCAGCGGCACCGACGCTCAAGTGATCGAGCAGGCCGCCAAACAGGCGATGCCGTTGCTGGTTGCCAGCTGCTCGGCGTCGAGCATGTGGGTGGCCAACGCCGCCACCGTCAGCCCGAGCGCTGATACCGCCGACGGTCGCGTGCATTTCACCGCCGCCAACCTCAACTGCAAATATCACCGCAGCATCGAGCACCCGACCACCAGCCGCGTGCTGGGGGCGATGTTCGCGGACCAGAAACACTTCGCCCACCACGCAGCGTTGCCTGCCGTGGCGCAGTTCGGTGATGAAGGCGCAGCCAACCACACGCGCTTCTGCCGTGAATACGGTGAAGCCGGTGTCGAGTTCTTCGTGTTCGGTCGTAGCGCGTTCGATACCCGCTACCCGGCACCGCAGAAGTACCCGGCGCGTCAGACCCTTGAAGCGTCGCAAGCGGTTGCCCGTCTGCACGGCTTGAGCGATGACGGCGTGGTGTTCGCCCAGCAGAATCCTGCGGTGATCGACCAGGGCGTGTTCCACAACGACGTGATCGCGGTGGGTAACGGCGAGGCGCTGTTCTATCACGAGGACGCGTTCCTCGATACCGAGCAGATGCTGGCGGAACTGTCGGCCAAGCTGGCCAAGCGTGGCGGCCAGTTCAAGGCGATCTGCGTACCGCGTTCCCAGGTGTCGGTCGAAGACGCCGTGCGTTCTTACCTGTTCAACAGCCAGTTGCTGTCGCGCGCTGACGGTTCGATGCTGCTGATCGTGCCGCAAGAGTGCCAGAACAACCCGCGCGTCTGGCAGTACCTGCAAGAGCTGACCAGCTCTGGCGGCCTGATTCGCGAAGTGAAAGTCTTCGATCTCAAGCAAAGCATGCAGAACGGCGGTGGCCCGGCTTGCCTGCGGTTACGTGTCGCACTGAATGAAACCGAGCTGGCGGCGGTCAACCCAGGGGTTATCATGACCCCGCCGTTGTATGGCACGCTGACCCAATGGGTCGACAAGCACTACCGTGACCGCATGACCGAAATCGATCTGGCGGACCCACAATTGTTGCTTGAGTGCCGGACGGCACTGGATGAACTGACGCAAATCCTTAAACTGGGCGCGGTTTATCCATTCCAGATCAATTGAAAGCCCGCGTCCTGCTCATGAAGAGTCGGACACGTTGCTTTATCTCCCGATGAGAACGTAAAAATGAGCGATACCCTGCAGCTGATTCTTGAAGACACCGACGGCACTCAGCTGGAAACCTCTTGCACCCGCGTTGCGGTAATGTGGCAGGGCAAAGAGTTGTGGATCCAGCACGATGGCCGTGGCCAGCTGCTGATCGGTGTTGACGTCGAAGAAGGCGATGCCGAATACGCGAACCTGCTGCTGCGCCCATTGGCGACTAATCTGGTAAGTCTGCAACTGGAAATGGAACCGGCTGAAATCGGTGACGAAGACCACGTGCACGGCCCGGATTGCAAACACGATCACTAAGGAATTCGCTCTATGCTCGCCCTCGGCAAACTGCTTGAACTGACCCTCGCCGGTCGTGAACCGGCGGAGAAGACTCAACTGACTGTCGAAGGCGTGCGGATGCGCTGGCTGAGCGAAGGGGCGCTGGAAGTCCGGCCACCCGAGGCTCGCGACAATGGCCTGGACTTGCTGTTGTCGGCCGGCATCCACGGTAACGAAACAGCGCCGATCGAGTTACTCGATCGCCTGTTGCATGACATTGCCCGCGGAGAGTTGAAGCCGCGCGCACGTATTCTGTTCCTGTTCGGCAACCCTGACGCCATGCGTCGCGGCGAGCGGTTTATCGAGCAGGACGTCAATCGGCTGTTCAACGGCCGTCACGAACTCAGCAGTGGCTCCGAAGCACTGCGAGCCTGTGAACTGGAGCGTCTGGCGGCGACTTTCTTCAATCTGCCCGACCGCGCCCGTTTGCACTACGACCTGCACACCGCGATCCGTGGCTCGAAGATCGAGCAGTTCGCGCTGTATCCCTGGAAAGAAGGTCGCCACCATTCCCGTCATGAACTGGCCCGCTTGCGCGCTGCCGGCATGGAGGCGGTGCTGTTGCAGAACAAGCCCTCCATCGTTTTCAGTTCGTATACCTACGACAAGCTCGATGCCGAGTCTTTCACCCTTGAACTGGGCAAGGCCCGGCCGTTCGGGCAGAACGACGGGGTCAACGTCTCGCGCCTTGAAACCCTTTTGAAGCAGATCATCGAAGGCACCGAGCCGGAGTCAGCAGAAGAGAGCCTGGATGGCTTGCAGCTGTTCAGCGTGGCGCGGGAAATCATCAAGCACAGCGACAGCTTCCACTTGAACCTGCCAGCGGATATCGAGAACTTCTCGGAGCTGAAAAAGGGTTATCTGCTGGCCGAGGACATCGCCCAGACCCGCTGGATCGTCGAGGAGGAGGGGGCGCGAATCATCTTCCCGAACCCGAAGGTCAAGAACGGCCTGCGCGCCGGCATTTTGATTGTGCCGACCACCGACGAAAACCTGGTCTGAGACCAGAACCTCGATCCCGACCAAGATCTACTGTGGGAGCGAGCCTGCTCGCGAAGCGGTGTATCAGCCAGCACAGTTGTCGGCTGATGAGCAGTCATCGCGAGCAGGCTCGTTCCCACAGGTTTTGTGCTTAGACGGCTACTGCGCGGTGTTCAGTGCGACGCAAGGCGCGCATCTTGTGCAGCGTGTCGGCGCAGGTCTTTGCCGCTTCCTGGCCCTTGTGCACGAAGTGCTCGAAGAAGAACTTCTGGTGCTCTTCGCCGGCATGAAAGTGGTGCGGGGTCAGCACGACCGAGAACACCGGCACTTCGGTTTCCAGCTGAACCTGCATCAGGCCGCTGATCACCGACTGGGCAACGAATTCGTGACGGTAGATGCCGCCGTCAACCACTAGGCCTGCAGCGACGATACCGGCATAACGGCCAGACTTGGCCAGCAGCTTGGCGTGCAGTGGAATTTCAAAGGCGCCGCCGACTTCAAAAAAGTCGATATCCGATTCCTGATAGCCTTGGGCGAGCATCTCGCTGACGAAGCCCTTACGGCTCTGATCAACGATTTCCTTGTGCCAGCACGCCTGGATAAACGCTACGCGCTCGCCCTGATGGTTTTTGCTTTTGCTATCGATTGCGGTGGGTTGCATCTGTTCTGACTCCTGTTTGTGTGAAAAACAGGGCGTTATGAATCGAATGGGATTTAAGGGTACGTGCAGGTCAGACGTGCAGAGTATGCGCGTTGCCCACGGACGGCCCTTTGGTGCCAATCCCGTTCTCTCTTCATCCGGACTATGACCGTCGGCCCCGGGATCACACCGGGTCTGCTGACCTTGCCGTCACCTGCTGCCGAAGCATCAGTGACACCAAGCGCTCGCGGGCTATGCGCATTGCGCGCAATTACCGCCGGTGGGGAGTTGCACCCCGCCCTGAGAACGTTTTGCTGCCAGGTTTTCTGGCGGCGGAGAGTTTTTAACACATATTTGCGGGCTGCGCATGGCTGCTTTCTGATGATATACATCGGTTTTTCCGTTGGCTTGAACCGGCTTTTCCAGTCCTGGCCTTGATTAATTGCGGCGTTGGCCGCAGTAATCCCCTTCGAAAGAGATTTCCTTTATCAGCAGCGACGTTAGCGTCCTATTCCGAGGCCTGATTCATGAGCGTTATCGATCTTCGTAGCGACACCGTTACCCAACCGACCGCAGGGATGCTCGACGCGATGGCCAACGCGGCCACCGGGGATGACGTCTACGGCGAAGATCCGACGGTCAATCAGCTTGAGGCCGAACTGGCCAGGCGTCTGGGCTTTGCAGCGGCGCTGTTCGTGCCGACAGGAACCATGAGCAACTTGCTGGGGTTGATGGCCCACTGCGAGCGCGGGGACGAGTACATCGTCGGCCAGCAGGCGCACACGTATAAGTATGAAGGTGGCGGGGCCGCGGTGTTGGGCTCGATCCAGCCGCAACCGCTGGACGTTCAGGCCGACGGTTCGCTGGACCTGGCTCAGGTGGCAGCGGCGATCAAGCCGGACGATTTCCACTTCGCCCGAACCCGTTTGCTGGCACTGGAAAACACCATGCAAGGCAAGGTATTGCCGCTGGAGTACCTGGCGCAGGCTCGCCGCTTTACCCGTGAGCACGGCCTGTCGCTGCACCTGGACGGCGCGCGGTTGTACAACGCAGCGGTCAAGCTGGGCGTCGATGCGCGGGAAATCACCCGGCACTTCGATTCGGTGTCGGTGTGCCTGTCCAAAGGCCTCGGCGCGCCGATCGGTTCGGTGCTCTGTGGTTCGGCCGAGTTGATCGGCAAGGCCCGGCGCCTGCGCAAGATGGTTGGCGGCGGCATGCGTCAGGCCGGCATTCTTGCGGCGGCAGGCTTGTATGCGCTGGATCACAACGTGCAACGCCTGGCGGATGACCACGACAACGCGCAGTTTTTGGCTGAAGGCCTGCGCGCGGCGGGGTATACAGTCGAGCCTGTACAGACCAACATGGTTTACGTGCAGATGGGCGATAAGTGCGAGGCGCTCAAGGCGTTTGCCGGTGAGCGCGGGATCAAGCTCAGCGCCGCCTCACGTTTGCGCATGGTCACTCACATGGACGTCAACCGGGCGCAGATCGAGCAGGTGATCGCCACTTTCGTCGAGTTTTCTCAAAACTGAAGGTGTTAGCCGTCCAATTGACTGTCTGTATCGTACAAACACACTGTACCTGCACACTAACGCCGATATAATGCGGCCCTTTGCCGTCGCTTCGTCTGTTGACGATTCGTACAGGCCTTTGGCCGCAGTCTCCGTGGAAGAACCTAATGAAAAGCGCAGAAATCCGTGAAGCCTTCCTTCGCTTCTTCGAAGAGCAAGGCCACACCCGTGTAGCCTCCAGCTCTTTGATTCCGGGCAACGACCCAACCCTGCTGTTCACTAACGCGGGGATGAACCAGTTCAAGGACTGCTTTCTGGGCCAGGAAAAGCGCGCCTATACCCGCGCCGTCAGCAGCCAGAAGTGCGTTCGCGCCGGTGGCAAGCACAACGACCTGGAAAACGTCGGTTATACCGCCCGTCACCACACGTTCTTCGAAATGCTGGGTAACTTCAGTTTCGGTGACTACTTCAAGCGTGATGCGATCACCTTCGCCTGGACCTTCCTGACCTCCGACAAGTGGCTGAACCTGCCGAAGGAAAAGCTCTGGGTCACCGTCTACGCCAGCGATGACGAGGCCTACGACATCTGGACCAAGGAAGTCGGTGTTCCGGCCGAGCGCATGGTTCGCATCGGCGACAACAAAGGCGCGCCGTACGCCTCCGACAACTTCTGGACCATGGGCGATACCGGCCCGTGCGGTCCTTGCACCGAGATTTTCTACGATCACGGCGCCGACATCTGGGGTGGCCCACCGGGTTCGCCAGAGGAAGACGGCGACCGTTACATCGAAATCTGGAACAACGTCTTCATGCAGTTCAACCGCACCGCCGATGGCGTGTTGCACCCGTTGCCAGCGCCGTCGGTGGATACCGGCATGGGCCTGGAGCGGATCAGTGCCGTGCTGCAGCACGTTCACTCGAACTATGAAATCGACCTGTTCCAGAGCCTGCTGAGCGCTTCGGCCAAGGCCATTGGTTGCACCAACGACAACCAGGCTTCGCTGAAAGTCGTGGCTGACCACATTCGTTCCTGCGGTTTCCTGATCGCCGACGGCGTGCTGCCGTCCAACGAAGGTCGTGGCTACGTGCTGCGCCGGATCATTCGTCGCGCTTGCCGTCACGGCAACAAGCTGGGCGCCAAGGGCAGTTTCTTCTATCAGATCGTCGGCGCACTGGTTGCCGAGATGGGCGAAGCCTTCCCTGAGCTGAAATCCCAGCAGGCGCACATCGAGCGCGTGCTGAAAGCCGAAGAAGAGCAGTTCGCCAAAACCCTGGAGCAGGGCCTGAAGATCCTCGAGCAGGATCTGGCCGAACTCAAAGGCGATGTGGTGCCAGGCGACGTGGTGTTCAAGCTGTACGACACCTACGGTTTCCCGATGGACCTGACCGGCGACATCGCCCGTGAGCGCAACCTGACCATCGACGAAGAGGGCTTCGAGCGCGAAATGGAAGCCCAGCGCGTCCGTGCCCGTTCGGCCAGTTCCTTCGGCATGGACTACAACAGCCTGGTCAAGGTTGATGTGGCCACCGAGTTCACCGGTTACACCGCTCACAGCGGTTCGGCCAAAATCGTTGCTCTGTATAAAGACGGGCAATCGGTCGACGTATTGAGCGAAGGCGAAGAGGGCGTGGTCGTTCTCGATCAGACGCCGTTCTATGCGGAATCCGGCGGTCAGATCGGTGACTGCGGTTACCTGCAGGCAGGCGCTGCGCGTTTCGACGTGCGCGACACCACCAAGACCGGCGGTGCATTCCTGCACCACGGTGTGCTGGATTCGGGCAGCCTGACCATCGGCTCGCCGGTTCAGGCCCAGGTGGATGCCGAGGTGCGTCACGCCACTTCGCTGAACCACTCCGCCACGCACTTGCTGCACGCAGCATTGCGCCAGGTGCTGGGCGAGCACGTTCAGCAAAAAGGCTCCTTGGTCGACAGTCAGCGTCTACGCTTTGACTTCAGCCACTTTGAAGCGATCAAGCCTGAACAGCTGAAAGCGCTGGAAGAAATCGTCAACGCCGAAATTCGCAAGAACTCCGAAGTTGAAACCGAAGAAACCGATATCGACACCGCCAAGCAAAAAGGCGCCATGGCGCTGTTCGGCGAGAAGTACGGCGACAGCGTGCGCGTACTGAGCATGGGCGACTTCTCCGTCGAGCTGTGCGGTGGTATCCATGCCAGTCGCACCGGCGACATCGGCCTGCTGAAAATCATCAGCGAAGGCGGCGTGGCTTCTGGCGTACGTCGTATCGAAGCGGTGACAGGCGCTGCGGCACTGGCTTACCTGAACGCTGCGGAAGAGCAACTCAAGGAAGCGGCCAACCTGGTCAAGGGCAGCCGCGACAATCTGATCGACAAGCTGTCGGCTGTGCTTGAGCGCAACCGTCTGCTGGAAAAGCAACTCGAGCAGTTGCAAGCCAAGGCCGCCAGTGCGGCGGGCGACGACCTGTCGGCTTCTGCCCAGGACGTCAAAGGCGTGAAAGTGCTGGCCGTGCGTCTCGACGGTCAGGACGGCAAGGCGCTGCTGGCGCTGGTCGATCAACTGAAGAACAAACTCGGCCGCGCAGTGATCCTGCTCGGCAGTGTCCATGAGGAAAAGGTCGTACTGGTTGCGGGTGTAACCAAGGACCTGACTGGCCAACTCAAAGCCGGTGATTTGATGAAGCARGCCGCTGCAGCAGTGGGCGGGAAGGGTGGTGGTCGTCCGGACATGGCGCAAGGCGGCGGTATCGACGCTGGCGCACTGGATGCTGCATTGGCCCTGACCGTGCCGTTTGTAGAGCAGGGTATTTAAGGCTGCGTGCCGAGCCCGTCGTCTAGTGGCGGGCTTCGTAGCTGTTTGAGTGATTAATGGGCGCCCTTCATGGGCTGAGGCGGCTTTGAAATGGCTTTGATCGTACAGAAATTTGGAGGCACCTCAGTCGGCACTGTCGAGAGAATCGAGCAGGTCGCCGACAAGGTTAAGAAATTCCGCGAAGCCGGCGATGACCTGGTGGTTGTGCTGTCTGCAATGAGCGGCGAGACCAACCGTCTGATCGATCTGGCCAAGCAAATCAGTGGTGACGATCAACCGGTTCCGCGTGAGCTGGATGTCATCGTCTCCACCGGTGAGCAGGTGACGATTGCACTGCTGGCCATGGCGCTGATCAAGCGCGGCGTACCGGCGGTGTCGTACACCGGCAACCAGGTGCGGATTCTGACGGATAGCGCGCACAATAAAGCGCGTATCTTGCAGATTGATGACCAGAAGATTCGCGGTGACCTGAAGGCCGGTCGTGTAGTTGTCGTTGCCGGTTTCCAGGGCGTCGACGAGCACGGCAATATCACCACCCTTGGTCGTGGCGGTTCCGACACCACCGGCGTGGCGCTGGCAGCGGCCCTGAAGGCTGATGAATGCCAGATCTACACCGATGTCGACGGCGTCTACACCACCGACCCGCGCGTGGTGTCCGTGGCTCAGCGCCTGGACAAGATCACCTTTGAAGAGATGCTGGAAATGGCCAGCCTCGGTTCCAAGGTGTTGCAGATCCGCGCGGTCGAGTTCGCCGGTAAGTACAACGTTCCGCTGCGCGTACTGCACAGCTTCAAGGAGGGTCCGGGCACCCTCATTACTATTGATGAAGAGGAATCCATGGAACAGCCGATCATTTCCGGCATCGCTTTCAACCGCGATGAAGCCAAGCTGACCATCCGTGGCGTGCCAGACACCCCGGGCGTGGCTTTCAAGATTCTCGGCCCGATCAGCGCCGCGAACATCGAAGTCGACATGATCGTGCAGAACGTTGCGCACGATAACACCACCGACTTCACCTTCACTGTGCACCGCAACGACTACCAGGCGGCCCAGACCGTGCTGGAAAACACCGCTCGCGAGATCGGTGCCCGTGAAGTCGTTGGCGACACCAGGATCGCCAAGGTATCGATCGTCGGCGTCGGCATGCGTTCTCACGCAGGCGTTGCCAGCCGCATGTTCGAAGCGCTGGCTAAAGAAACCATCAACATCCAGATGATCTCGACTTCGGAAATCAAGGTTTCCGTGGTGATTGAAGAGAAGTACCTGGAATTGGCTGTGCGCGCTCTGCACACGGCTTTCGAACTGGACGCACCGGCCCGCCAGGGCGAGTGATGCTCCTCTAAGGGCGCGGTCTGACCGCGCCCTTTGTTTTTTTGAGCGGCGCGACTGAAATCTGTTCTTTTGCTCGTGCTGGTCAATACTTAGGCGTGTAGGGCTACGATCGTTCTGGTTGTAGGTCGAACGCCTTTTTTTTGCAGACTGTTGTCCCTGAAATGAAATGCGTGAGGAGAAAGGTATGCTGATTCTGACTCGTCGGTGCGCAGAAAGCCTGATTATTGGTGATGGCGAAATCACTGTGACCGTGCTTGGCGTCAAAGGAAATCAAGTGCGTATTGGCGTTAACGCGCCGAAAGAGGTGGCTGTTCACCGTGAGGAAATCTACCTGCGGATCAAGAAAGAGAAGGACGACGAACCAAGCCATTAATTTTTATCGTTTTTTATGTTTGCAAACGGGGAAAAGGTTGGTTAAGATACGCCCCGTGTTGCGGAGAGCTGGCCGAGTGGCCGAAGGCGCTCCCCTGCTAAGGGAGTACACCTCAAAAGGGTGTCGGGGGTTCGAATCCCCCGTTCTCCGCCATTATTTATTTAGTACGTTGTAATCTGGCTTCTTCGGTAAGTTGTTGAAATTACTAGAAAAAGCGCTTTACAAAAAGATTTAACGGCCTATAATGCGCGGCAACAAATGCACTCGTAGCTCAGCTGGATAGAGTACTCGGCTACGAACCGAGCGGTCACAGGTTCGAATCCTGTCGAGTGCACCATTTAAGGGTTGTTTGCAGTAATGCAGGTAACCTGGCTTCAACCAGTTGTGATCTGGTCTAAAAACACAAATTGCACTCGTAGCTCAGCTGGATAGAGTACTCGGCTACGAACCGAGCGGTCACAGGTTCGAATCCTGTCGAGTGCACCAAACACCAAAAAGCCTGCGTCTAACGCGGGCTTTTTGCTGTCTGGGATTTGCCTTTTACGCATCCCTTCTCATCGAACACGATTTGCGCGCTACGACCTTTCTTGCTGTCGTAACGATAATTCGTCGTCTCGTTTCGAATGCTGACCTTGTCTGGTTTGCCCAGCGCGCATTCAACGTCTTGCTGGCTCATGCCTGGAACGATCCGCTGATTGATGATCGCTTCGCGACGCTCCTTGGCACTGAGCACATTTGCGCATTTGTCATTCATTTGGCCGACGACGGTCGGATCTCTCGGTGTGCTTTTGATGCCTGATGTTTCCTGGTGGTTGGTGCTGGGGAGTATCGCCTCGAATGTGAAAACGCTTGGGTTGTAAATGTGCTGTCGCGACAGTGCCTCTCCAGGAGGGCAGCTCAGCGTCGTGTAAGTGATACGGCCCTCGGCGTCTTCACATCGATGCACAGTCATTGCAGTGGCCTGTAGGGGCGGGCAGAGCAGGGTGATCAACAGGGTTGCGAGTGTTTTCCTGAGCATTGGACGTCCTCCATGACGGTCACGATCAAGGGTAGTCAGTACATTTCTCCCGGGGGGTGTGTTTTCTTTTCAGGATGAGTCGTCGCAGTTTCACGGAGGCGGACAGCGCTCAGGTTTATCTCGCAAGCGCTTGTTTCAGGCTGGATTTTTTAACGTTTAAAACCCTCGGGCGGTGTATGATTGCGCCCGTCAGCCCCGCCGGGGCTTGTGGAATACCTCCATGGACTTACCCAGTAGTTACTCAGTACCCCGTTTTACCAATCATGAATTGACTGATTGATCCTTCCGGCGTGCCCCGCTGCTGGGAGTGGAGTTCGCCTATGACCGAAGTTGAAGTAAAGAAAACGCAAGAAAGCCTGCAAGACCGCCTTGCTCAAGTCGTTGAGTTGCTGCACCGCCAGCGGGTGGTCGAAGACCTGACTCATCGCCAGGAAGGTCATCATCACGATCTGGTCGAGAACCTGGTCCACCGGCAAAACCTCGTCGAGTTGCAGCGCAAACTCGATGATCTGCATTCCGCCGACGTTGCCTACATTCTTGAAGCCTTGCCGCTTGCCGAGCGTCTGACTGTCTGGCAGTTGGTCAAGGCCGAGCGCGACGGCGACATTCTGCTTGAAGTATCCGACTCGGTTCGCGAAACCCTGATTGCCGACATGGATGATCAGGAGCTCCTGGCGGCGGCCAAGGAGATGGATGCCGACGAACTTGCTGACTTGGCCCCCGAGCTGCCGCGAGACGTCGTCCACGAACTGATGGAAACCCTTGATGGTCAGCAGCGTGAGCGCGTTCGCTCCGCGTTGTCCTATGACGAGGAGCAGGTCGGTGCATTGATGGACTTCGAGATGGTGACGATCCGTGAGGATGTCAGTCTTGAAGTGGTTCTGCGTTACTTGCGTCGCCTCAAAGAGCTGCCCGGTCATACCGACAAGTTGTTCGTGGTTGACTACGACGGTGTGCTCAAGGGGGTGCTACCGATCAAGCGACTGCTGGTCAACGATCCTGACAAGCAAGTCTCGGAAGTCATGGCCAGCGATCCGGTGAGTTTCCACCCGGATGAAGACGCCTACGATGCCGCACAGGCGTTTGAGCGTTATGACTTGATTTCGGCCCCGGTGGTCGACAAGAACGACAAGCTCATTGGTCGTCTGACCATCGACGAGATGGTCGACCTGATTCGTGAAGAGAGCGAAAGTGAAGTTCTCAACATGGCGGGTTTGCGTGAAGAGGAAGATATTTTCGCGTCAGTCTGGAAATCCTTGCGCAACCGCTGGGCCTGGCTGGCGATCAACCTGATTACCGCGTTTGTAGCATCGCGGGTAATCGGTTTGTTCGAAGGTTCTATCGAGAAGCTGGTAGCTCTGGCAGCGTTGATGCCGATTGTTGCCGGTATTGGCGGTAACTCCGGCAACCAGACGATTACCATGATCGTTCGTGCGATGGCACTCGATCAGGTCAGTACCGGCAATACCTCACGTCTCATGCGCAAGGAACTGGCGGTTGGTTTGATCAATGGCCTGGTCTGGGGTGGGGTAATCGGCGTGGTGTCTTACATGCTGTATGGCAGTTGGTCGCTGGGCGTGGTGATGACTGCCGCGATGACCTTGAACCTGTTGCTGGCGGCGTTGATGGGGGTTTTGATTCCGATGACCCTGGCGCGCTTCGGACGCGACCCTGCAATGGGGGCGAGCGTCATGATCACGGCCATGACCGACAGCGGTGGTTTCTTCATCTTCCTCGGGCTGGCGACAATCTTCCTGCTCTGAGTTTCTATTGCGCGGTCCTGCTCAAGCCGGCAGGCMGCGCATCTTCATTTTTTAATCTGTTAGCGTAATGTCGATGGCAACTGAGCTTGCCGTTGAGTAAGCGATTGGCTGAATTTCAGGCAAAAAAAAGCCAGCACATGGCTGGCTAGAGCTTACGGGATGCAATCAGGAGGCGTCTGCGGCCATTTCAGCGTCGTGGGCAATCAGCGAAACCAGTGCGTTTTGCTGGCGGTGGGAGAGTTGGCGGAAACGTTGAAGCAGTTCGCGTTCGTGCAGTGACAGCTCGGGGCTGTCCAGGCGCATGCTCAATTCTTCGCCCAGCGCGCCTTCCTGAATAAGACTCTGCTCAAGGCGGGCGATGATCTCGGAATTCATGCTGCGGTGATGATTGCGAGCCACCTCGGCAATGCGTTCACGCATCCCGTCTGGCAGACGTACGACGAACTTGTCAGCCGTACGGCTGGAATAAATTGCCTGTTTCAATGGGCGCATATATTTAACCGGTTAGTTCAGGGGAGCGGTTCTCGGAATTGGCCGCAGGATGTCATGTAGGACAAGCCTCGTCGCCAAATGTTCAACCTGAATTGATATGAGGCCCGCATCATGCCTCAAAGTTGCCAGATCATTGGCGTCAATTCTGTGACAAATATTGAACTGGAAGCAGGCGTTATGCCAGCACCAATTATCAGAAATGCGGACTGGTTTGAAAACAGTCACCGGGCCCGTACATCTGACCGCGTCCTCTTTGCCCGACAGATGGGTGCTTGGGCGCCCCTGAGCGTGCATGCTATGCGGATACGATCTTCGTTCCTTACGAGATACAGAATAGTGGCAAATGGCCGATTTACTAGGGCGGGCACGCAATGGGGGTGATATAGCGATGCGCGGCAGACTTATTTATTTAATGGGGCCATCCGGCTCCGGCAAAGACAGCCTGATCGATGCGGCCCGCGGCGCCTTGCTTGGCCTTGATTGCGTTGTGGTGCGCAGGGTGATTACCCGGTCGGCTGAATCGGTCGGCGAAGACGCCTTGAGTGTTTCCAGGGAGCAATTTGCTCAAATGAGGCGCGAAGGCGGTTTTGCGCTGTGCTGGCGTGCCAATGGGCTTGATTACGGCATCCCGGCAGAGATCGATCGCTGGTTGAGTGACGGTCGCCATGTGCTGATCAACGGCTCAAGAGGTCATTTGTCTGAAGCCATGGCGCGTTATCCGACGTTGTTGCCCATAGTGCTGACGGTAAAGACCGATGCCCTGCGCAAACGCCTGGAACGGCGAGGGCGTGAGAGCACTGAGGAAATCGAGGCCCGACTTGAGCGCAATGCCCTGTTTTCAACGGATGCTGCTCAGGAGAACTGGGAAGGGATTTTTCAGCTGGATAATTCTGGTGAGCTTTCCACTGCCGTCGACAACTTGCTGGCTCTATTGATGCTAGAGGGTATCAGCGCAAAAGCGGGTCAAATCTGAGCCCGTGATCGAAGCCGGCGTTTGCCTACACTTAATAAGCCCTACAGACGACATGACAAAACCGGGCCTGCCCGTTAACATGCACGCCGTCCATCGCGCCGCATGTCCTTGCGGCCGGCATGTGTCTCAGTAGCTCAATTGGATAGAGCATCCCCCTCCTAAGGGGAAGGTTGGCAGTTCGAACCTGCCCTGGGACACCACTAACACACGATGTTTCTTCACGCGCTCCGACCTCTTTATATTATCGGGACCGTTGCGTAGCCGAAAACAACATCGAAAAACCCGCTCAGGATTACCTGGCGGGTTTTTTTTTGAGGTGTTTTTGCAGTGCGCCTGCATCAGCCCACAATTTGTGCCGGCCCCTATAAGGGAACGCCACAACTGGCCGATAACCCGATGGGCCGTTGTCCTGCACGACGCCCCTATGGGCGGCGAAGTTGAGCTGGTCCCTGCATTTGTCTTTGGGTTCATCTTCTTAATTGCCTGGAATCTTCGATGCTGGCGTACCACCAAAAAAGCTTTTTGATCGTCGATGATTTCTCGGATTTCCGTAGTTCGGTCAGGTCGATGTTGCGTGAGCTGGGTGTCAAGGATGTCGACACTGCCGACACGGGTGAGGTGGCGCTGCGCATGTGCGCGCAGAAACGCTACGACTTCATCT
The DNA here is from genome assembly GCF_056397385.1 of Pseudomonas sp. 05N36. Taxonomy (NCBI): domain Bacteria; kingdom Pseudomonadati; phylum Pseudomonadota; class Gammaproteobacteria; order Pseudomonadales; family Pseudomonadaceae; genus Pseudomonas; species Pseudomonas sp. 05N36. The sequence continues at coordinate 29,301 of NZ_JBFTNH010000018.1, forward strand.
TGCAGGATTATCACCTTGGCGATGGCAAGAAGAACGGTCAGCAGGTGCTTGAAGACCTGATGGTCGAGAAGCTGATCAGCCATGAAAGCGTGTTTCTGATGGTAACTGCCGAGAGCAGTCAGGCGATGGTGCTCAGTGCGCTCGAGCATGAGCCGGATGCGTATCTGACCAAGCCTTTCAACCGCGCTGGCCTGGCCCAGCGGCTGGAGCGACTGGAGCAGCGCAAGACGTTGCTCAAGCCGATTCTGCAAGCGCTGGATCGGGGTAAGCCGGTTGAAGTCCTGAATGCCTGCATTGAGCTGTGCAAGCAGGACCCGCGCTATTCGCCGCTGTGTCTGCGCTATCGTGCCGATGCGCTGCGTGACATGAATCAGAATGAGGCGCTGGAGCGCTTGTACAACAGCATTCTGGCGGATCGCCCGTTGCCTTGGGCCTATGTCGGTCTGGGGCGATTGATGTTCAAGCGTGGCCAGGTCGCTCAGGCCAAAGCCGTCTACGAAAAGGCACTGAAGGCTTTCCCGATGATGCCGGCGTTGTATGACGGACTGGCCGAAGTGCTGGTCGCTGAAGGCGACACCAAGGCTGCGCAGAATGTGCTGGAAGAAGCCGTTCGCCTGTCGCCATTGGCGGTACGCAGGCAATCGTTGTTGGGCAAGTTGGCGATGACCAACGAAGACTTCGAGGGTGCGGCGAAAGCCTATCGTCAAGCGGTCTCCCAAGGCGCGCAGTCACGTTTCAAGGACCCTGAAAGCAATCTGGGCCTGGCTCATGCGCTCATCAGTAAAGGCAGTGAAAAAGGCCTGGATACCCGCACTCGACTGGAGATCAACCAGACCCTGAGTGCTGTCGCCAAGGAAAACATCAACGATCCGGGATTGCAGATCCGGGCGCGCTTGATGAAAGCCACCAGCCTGCTGCTCAACGATGCCGAAACCGCTGAGAAGCTGACGGAGCAAGCACTGGCCCGTCTGGATGGCATGGAGCAGTTCATGAGCGCCGAAGCGGCGTTGCTGGTTGCCAAGCAGTTGAAGATGCTGGGGCAGGCTGACGCCGGTAATTCGATGTTGAAAAACTGCGCCGAGATTTACGGCGACGACCCGGTGGTGATGCAAGGCATTGCCCAGCAGACCGACGACCCGGCGATTCTCAACTCCGGCAACGCGGCGGCGGACCTCAACCGCCAGGGCGTGCGCAGTTACAAGGCGGGCGCGTTACCCGAGGCGCGGGAGCTTTTCCGCGGTGCACTGTTGTTGCAGCCGAAGAACATCAGTATTGCGCTCAACATGGCGCAATCGCTGTTGCATGGGGCCGATGCCAGCCTCGATTCAGCGCTGCTGGAAGAGTGTCGTACGTGCCTGAAAATGGTGGGCATGATGCCCGAGAGCGATGCGCGTTATCCGCGTTATCAGAAGCTGCGAAGCAAGGCGTTTGGCGAATGAATGATGTTGACGAGGGGCTCGACTTTTCCACGGTGATTGCCTCCACCGTACACGACATGAAGAACTCCCTGGCGTTGCTGATGCAGGCCCACGGACAGTGGCTTGCGCGCTTGCCTGCGGCTCAGCAGCACACTGCCGAGCAGGGCGTGATCGACTATGAGTTCGCTCATCTGAACGGCATGCTGGTGCAGTTGCTGGGGCTCTACAAGCTCGGCGTCAACCAGTTGCCATTGCGCCCGGACTATCACGAGCTGGACGATTTCATCGAAGCGCAGTTGGCGGCGCATCAGGACGTGTTCAAGAGTCGCGGCCTTGTGGTGACTTATGAGATCGATCCCTTGAGCCCTCTCGGGTTCTTCGACCGGGAGCTGATTGGGACGGTACTGGCCAATGCGATCAACAATGCCATTCGTCATGCAAGGCATTCGCTATTGATCAGCATCGGTGAGGAAACCGGGCAGTTGCTATTGTCGATCAACGACGACGGCGAGGGTTTCCCGGCCCAGATGATCGAGCGTCAGGCGGATTACGTACAGGGCATCAATCCGGCCAGTGGCAGCACCGGTCTTGGTCTGTATTTTGCCGCGCGTATTGCACACCTGCATCAGCGCAGCGGCGTGCACGGGCGTACCGAGATCCGTAATGGCGGCCCATTGGGAGGTGGGTTGTTCAATCTTTACCTGCCCTGATGGCCGCCACCCCGAGCGGCAATTTTGTCGGACATTTTTATGTCCCGGTGCTTGATATTCCGAACAGCTGGTGCCTATTTTGTACATGTCGCCGTTCGCGGCTTGCACAACGTCAAGGATAGAGTCATGACGACCGATGGCCAGCGTTCACTCGCGCAGCGATTGACGGGCATTGATGAGATTGAATGCGTCACCCCGGATCTCAATGGCGTGCCGCGTGGCAAGGTCATGACCGCAGAAGGATTCCTTGAGGGGCGGCGTTTGCAAATGGCGCGTGGCGTGCTGCTGCAATGCATCATGGGCGGTTATCCGCCGGCACGATTTTACGGCAGTGATGATGGCGACTTGGCGCTCAATGCCGATCCAAAACAGATTCACCGTTTGCCCTGGAGCAAGCAGCCTCGCGCGTTGGCCATTTGCGATGCCGATGAGTTGAGTGGGGAAAGTTCGCGTCTCTCGACTCGCGGTCAGTTGAAAGCGGTGATCGCCCGTTATGCCGCCCATGGTTTGGCGCCCGTGGTGGCGACCGAGATGGAGTTCTTTGTTTTTGCACCGAACACCGACCCGACTCAACCCTTCCAGCCACCGGTCGGGCTGGACGGACGTCGCGAGGAAGGTCATTCGGCATTCAGTGTCAGCTCCAACAACGGTTTGCGCCCGTTCTTCAATGACGTCTACGAATGCATGGCGGCCCTCGGTTTGCCGCGCGATACCTTCATGCACGAGATGGGCGTCAGCCAGTTCGAAATCAATCTCCTGCACGGTGATCCGCTGCTGCTGGCCGACCAGACATTCCTGTTCAAGCACCTGCTCAAGGAAGTCGCGCTCAAGCACCACCTGACCGTGGTCTGCATGGCCAAGCCACTGGCGCATACGCCGGGCAGTTCGATGCATATTCACCAGAGCATCGTCGAGGTGGGCACGGACCGAAATGTGTTCAGCGATGACGCTGGACAGCCGACTGCAATCTTCCGTCATTTCATCGGTGGCCAGCAGGCAGCGATGGCAGATTTCACGGCGTTGTTTGCGCCGAACGTGAACTCTTACCAGCGTCTGTGCCATCCTTACGCATCGCCGAATAATGCCTGTTGGTCTTATGACAATCGGGCGGCGGGTTTGCGGATTCCTGCCAGTTCGCCAGAGGCGCGTCGGGTCGAGAATCGTCTGCCGGGCGCCGATGCCAACCCGTATCTGGCGATTGCCGCCAGTCTGGCGGCCGGGTTGTATGGCATTGAAAACGAGCTGGAGCCGACGCCGGCCATTCAGGGCGAGTTTGAAGTGCCGGACAGTTTGTCGTTGCCGTGTACCTTGCATGCTGCTCTTGAACGTCTGAACCGTAGCCAATTGGCGAAGGAACTGTTTGGCAAGGAGTTCATCGAAGGCTACATCGCTTCGAAGACCATGGAGTTGAGCAGTTTTCTTGATGAAATCACTCCCTGGGAGCGGCGCGTTTTAGCCGCCCAGGCCTAACCGATTCGTCGCTGTCGGGCTATCGTTGACGGTAGTCCGGTACTCACTGCAAGGAGCCGCTCGGAACGCCGATGCGCCAAATCCTGAAATCCTTTCGAGCGCTTTATTTCGCCTCGCTGATGATGTTGATCGGCTCGGGCCTCCTCAGTACTTACCTGGGCTTGCGCCTGGCAGCGGACCATGTCGACAGCCTGTGGGTCGGTGCGCTGATGGCGGCCAACTATTTCGGCCTGGTGCTGGGCGGGAAAATAGGCCACCGGTTGATCGCCCGGGTCGGTCATATCCGGGCCTACTCGGCCTGTGCCGGGATCGTCGGTGCGGCGGTGCTGGGGCACGGCCTGATCGACTGGCTACCGGCGTGGCTGGTGCTGCGGATGGTCGTCGGTCTGGGCATGATGTGCCAATACATGGTCATCGAGAGCTGGCTGAACGAGCAGGCCGAAGCCAGACAGCGCGGGGTGGTGTTCAGCGGCTACATGATCGCTTCGTACCTGGGGCTGGTGCTGGGTCAGTTGATTCTGGTCATGCACCCGTCCCTGGGGCTGGAATTGCTGATGCTGGTGGCGTTGTGTTTTGCGCTGTGCCTGGTGCCGGTCGCGCTGACGCGGCGGATTCACCCGGCGCCCTTGCACCCGGCGCCGATGGAACCGCGCTTTTTCATGAAGCGGGTTCCGCAATCTCTCAGTACGGTGCTCGGCGCTGGCCTGATCGTCGGTTCGTTCTATGGTCTGGCGCCGTTGTACGCATCCCAGCAAGGGCTTTCCACTGAAGAGGTCGGTCTGTTCATGGGGAGCTGCATCTTTGCCGGGTTGCTGGTGCAATGGCCGTTGGGCTGGTTGTCGGATCGTTATGATCGGGCCGTGCTGATTCGCAGTTTTGCCTTTTGCCTGGCGCTGGCGGCGTTGCCGTTGGCGATCATGCCGCAGGTGCCGCTTGAGATGCTGTTTATCGCGGGCTTCGCCTGCTCGCTGGTGCAGTTCTGTCTGTACCCGTTGGCGGTGGCGTTTTCCAACGACCACGTCGAAAGCGATCGGCGGGTATCGCTGACTGCCATGTTGCTGGTGACTTACGGTGTGGGGGCGAGCATCGGGCCGCTGGTGGCGGGTGTGCTGATGAAGTTGTTCGGCAGTCAGATGCTGTATGCGTTCTTCAGTTTCTTCGCGTTGGTACTGGTATGGCGCATCCGGCCAAAAGCGGTGACCAACCTGCATCAGGTGGAAGATGCGCCGCTGCATCACGTGGCAATGCCGGACAGCATGTCGAGTTCGCCATTGGTGGCGGCTCTCGATCCGCGGGTCGATGAGCAGGTCGTGCATGAGCAGATGCAAAATGGCACGAGCCCTGATCTGGATCCTGAGCGGGACGCAAAGTCCGACGCTGAGGATGTCGGCGGCTCTGATGAGCAGCCTGATGATCCGGGGGCGGAGCATCCGAAAAGCTTTACCGAGGCCAGGCCTTAGGGGCAAAAAAAACGGGCAGTCACCGAAAGGGACTGCCCGTTTTTTCAAGCGTCTGGATCAGAAGTCGTCTTTGTCGAAGCGGCGCGCTTCGCGTTGCAACTGATAGACGAAGCGCTCGACCTGACGCTGCACCAGTCCGCTCATGTTGTGAAAGCGTACGCCGGCGAAGGTGGTATCGATTTTCTCTTCGTGGTGCAGATAACGCAGCTCGATCGGTGCGGTCATGCTGCCGAAGGGCAGGGCGGCGATGAAGCGTTCATAGACCTGACCCAATTGAAGTCCGCTGGTGATGTCGCCATCAAAGCGCAGCTTGCAACCCGTCGCAGAGATATCCAGCAGTTTGCCACTGAGAGGCGTCTTGAGCTTTTCGCCACCGAGTTCGATGTTTACCAGTTGTGCCAGTTTCAAGGCTGCGCGAAACGCATTGCGACGCTGGTGGTAAACCACTTCATCGGGCAGCGTGCCACGGTAGCAGCGGTCGCCGTTGGACTCGTCGATGGTCAGCGCGCCGTTGCTTTCCCAGGCAATACGTACGCCCTCATGAAAGCCTTCAACCCGAAAAGCTTCGCCGGCAAGCAGGTAGCGTTCGCCATCGCGAGGGATCATTTCGTCCAGGGCGATCATGTTGCTGTCGCGATCGACGTCGATCAGGTAGCTCTGAAAGCGCTGGCTGCGTTCATGGAACGTGATGATCAGGGGATCATGGCTCTCTTGCAGCATCCGCAGATTGCCGGTGATTTCCAGCGGAGTGCTGAGCACCTTGGGTGGCTGCGGAGCATCTTCCGCGCTTGAGGCGTTGAACACGGTTTATCAATCTCCAGACAGAATACGATCACACGCAAGAGCCAGCATTCTGCCAGCATGTTTCGTGCCTTGATAGAGCACGCTTATTTATGAGTTCAAGCCTGACTGAGTGCGCGGGGCTTCACGAGCATGGAGGTTGATCCACGGGCGTCATAAAGCGCTGGAGGCTCGCCACCGTTAAGAATTTTCAACTGATTGGCGGTGGAGGCTTGTTGCACCTGGATCGAGCGGCCATTGAGCTCGTTGGCAGTTTGGCAATCTGCAAGCAGTCGGGTCAGGGCGTCGCTTTGGGTCAGCAACTGATCGCCGATACTTGAGTGGGCGGCGAACTGCTCCAGGCCTGCGCGGTTGGCAGGAAGGTTCAGGCTCGCGAGAATTTCGCTGCGTTTGCGGCCATGCTGTTCCAGCAGAATGATCAGTGCCTGTTTCTGCGCCAGAATATCCTCGAGCAGCGGCATGTCGCGGCCGTGCAGGGCGAGGGATTCGGTCTTCAGCAGCTCCAGCAATTGTTGAGCTGGAGCAAAGTCATCGGTGATCAGTTGCAGTAAATTAGTGTCGTGCATGGCTGGCCTTGGGTTTTAAGCGTCCAAAAGCCTGGCGCAGGCCTTTGGCTAGCGCTGGGCTTCGAAGTTGAGCAGTTTGCTGGCTACACGGTTGCTGTCGACCTTATAGCTGCCATCGGCAATCGCTGCTTTCAACTCGGCCACGCGGGCGTTGTCGACGGCAGGCTGATCGCGCAGCTTGTCAGTGATCTTCTGCAACTGTTGAGCCTCATTGCTGAGGTGTACCGATTCCCCGCTTTGGGTGGCACCGACCTGTTCGGTCGAGGTGCTCAGCGGCGCGGATTTGCCGGCATCGCCGGTGTCCTTGCTGACGCTGGTCCGCGCGCTGCTTGCGAGCGTGGGGGAGCTGTTTAAACGGCTGAAATCGATGACCATGATAAAAAAACCTCTGGGAATTTGGACGCTTGCCATGTTTTCGGCCATACCCGGGAAAACTTTAGGCTCAATAGTCGATGAGCTCGGGCGCGTCGGTATTTGCCCTGCGTGAGGCACAGTTTAGGGAACAGGACGGTTGTGCGCCAGTTATCTACATGGAGACTTCCACCTGGCCCGGTGCCGTGACTTGCGCCTTGATGACTCGTTGTGAGTTGAGGTTTTTGACTCTGATCTGCTCGCTCAGGCCGCCATTGGACAGTGCTTCACCCGGCATCCGCACACTCAGTGTGCCGCTGCGGGCGGTGATGACCACCTGATCGCCCTTGCGCACGACTTCTGCCTGCTCCAGATGAACAAGCGTGATCACTTGATCGCTGACCATTGGTCGGACAAGTTTTTGTCCGATGGCTTGATCGACGTTTGTCAGATATCCCTGATTGATCAGGCTGATATCGCGCTCACGCAGCATCACATCCGAAGGGTCGATGATTCCGGCCCGCTTGAGGGGGCGGGTGGTCGTGACGACCTCGCGAAACAGGCGGACTTGAGCGGGTACGAAGACGGTCCAGGGGGAGGCGCCTTCGCAACGGACTTTCACCGTGACCCGGCCCAAAGGTATGGCTGGGCGGTCCAGTGTCGCTGTCAATTCCTTGTCGCACGGCGGCATGTACATGCGCGGGTCGAGCTTGTTGACTTCGATTTCGTAGCGCCCTGCGGTTTGACTGGTGGCCAGATAGTCTTCTACGGTGAATTCAAGAAAGCCCTGAGTGACGCCGATAAGTAGATCAGGCAAGGTAACCGGGTCGGCAAAGGCAGGGCTGCCAGCGTTCAACAGGCATACGGCTGACAGGGCGCCGAGGAATTTACGGCACATTGATGTCAGGCGTCGGGAAAATGTCGTTTTTGTGTTCATCGCAGTTAAAAAGCAAGCGCCGTGCCGTTTAGTGATGAATGTGCGTCGCAACACACTTAGCGTTGGTGTAGGAGTCTGGGCATGGCTGGTGTAATGGATTCGGTTAACCAGCGCACGCAACTGGTAGGGCAGAATCGCCTGGAGCTGTTGTTGTTCCGTCTCGACGGCCAGCAGCTTTACGGGATCAACGTGTTCAAGGTTCGGGAGGTGCTGCAATGCCCCAAGCTGACCTTGATGCCCAAGTCCAGTCCTGTCGTGTGCGGTGTGGCAAATATTCGGGGGGCAACCATTCCGATTCTGGATCTGGCAATGGCGACCGGCTCAGGCGGGTTGCAGGATCAAAGCAATCCCTTCGTGATCATCACGGAGTACAACACCAAGACCCAGGGGTTTCTGGTGAGGTCGGTCGAGCGGATCGTCAACATGAACTGGGAAGAGATCCATCCGCCACCCAAGGGCACGGGGCGCGATCATTACCTGACCGCTGTGACTCGAGTCGACAATCAGCTAGTCGAAATCATCGACGTGGAAAAGGTCCTGGCGGAAGTTGCGCCGACGTCGGATGCGATTTCGGTTGGCGTGATCGATGCCGATACCCAACACAAGGCAATCTCCTTGCGAGTGCTCACGGTCGATGATTCGTCGGTGGCGCGCAAGCAGATCACGCGTTGCCTGCAGACGGTGGGGGTTGAAGTCATTTCGTTGAACGACGGCCGGCAAGCGCTGGATTACCTGCGCAAACTGGTCGATGAGGGCAAGAAGCCGGAAGAAGAGTTTCTGATGATGATTTCCGACATCGAAATGCCCGAAATGGACGGCTACACCCTTACAAGCGAGATCCGCAGTGACCCTCGCATGCAAAAGCTCCATATCATCCTGCATACTTCGTTGTCAGGTGTGTTCAATCAGGCGATGGTGAAGAAAGTCGGTGCCGATGACTTCCTTGCCAAATTCCGTCCTGATGACCTGGCATCCCGGGTAGTCGACCGGATCAAAGCAGCAGACAACAGCTAGTGGCCTTCGCTCCTGGCGGTCAACACGATTTAAGAGGCGGCATCATTGTCTACGGGTAATTTGGATTTTGAACAGTTCCGGGTCTTCCTGGAAAAAGCCTGTGGCATTTTGCTCGGTGAGAACAAGCAGTATCTGGTGTCGAGCCGTCTCAACAAACTGATGGAACAGCAAGGCATCAAGTCCTTGGGTGAGTTGGTGCAGCGGATGCAGACCCAACCGCGCAGTGGTTTGCGCGAGATGGTGGTGGACGCGATGACGACGAACGAAACCCTCTGGTTTCGTGACACCTATCCGTTTGAAGTCTTGAAGAACAAAGTGCTGCCTGAGTCCATCAAGGCCAGTCCCGGGCAGCGCCTGCGGATCTGGTCGGCGGCGTGCTCGTCCGGGCAGGAACCGTATTCGCTGTCGATGTCGATCGACGAGTTCGAGCGGGTCAATATGGGGCAGTTGAAGATGGGGGTGCAGATTGTTGCCACCGACCTGTCCGGGACCATGTTGACCAACTGCAAGACCGGCGAATACGACAGCCTGGCGATCGGTCGGGGTCTGTCGCCGGAGCGTCTGCAGCGTTACTTCGATCCGAAAGGGCCGGGGCGTTGGGCAGTCAAGGCACCGATCAAGAGTCGGGTGGAGTTTCGCTCGTTCAACCTGCTGGACAGCTACGCCAGTCTCGGCAAGTTCGACATCGTGTTCTGCCGCAACGTGTTGATCTACTTCTCTGCCGAAGTGAAGAAAGACATCCTGCTGCGGATTCACAGCACGCTGAAGCCAGGCGGTTATCTGTTCCTGGGGGCTTCCGAAGCGTTGAACGGTTTGCCGGATCACTATCAGATGGTTCAGTGCAGCCCGGGGATCATCTACCAGGCCAAGTGATTGGACGGTAATCGGTACTGCATGAAAACGGGAGCCCTCGGGGGCTCCCGTTTTTTTTGCCCGCCAAATTCCCCGGCACCCGGACCCCTTTGTGGGAGCGAGCCTGCTCGCGATAGCGGTGTTGCAGGTTGCATTGATATTGACTGACACGACGTCATCGCGAGCAGGCTCGCTCCCACAAGGGGTCCGGTGTTGTTCTCTCGGGAAGCGGCAGAAAAGCGGCAGGCGCCGGAAATCCGTTGCCGCTTTTCTGGCATTGCCGCTTTGCCGTCGCCCGCAAAGCCCCGGTTTACGGGGGGTGAGAAGCTGGCACGGGGCTTGCTACACCCCTGTTACGAAAAATCAGGTCACCCAAAGGTTTCCGACATGAGCATCAGCTTCGATAAAGCGCTCGGTATCCACGAACAGGCCCTGGGCTTCCGCGCTCAGCGTGCCGAAGTGCTGGCCAACAACATTGCCAACGCCGATACCCCGAACTACAAGGCTCGGGATCTGGACTTCTCGTCGGTGCTGGCCGCCCAGAACGACAAGAACAAGAACGGCACCTTTGCTTTGAGCATGACCAATAGCCGTCATATCGAAGCCCAGGGCATGAGCAGTGGTGAGGAGTCGTTGCTGTATCGCACGCCGATGCAACCGTCGATTGACCAAAACACCGTGGACGCCCAGCTGGAACAGTCGAACTACGCGCAAAACGCGGTCGACTTCCAGGCCAGCTTCACGCTGCTCAACAGCAAATTCAAAGGGCTGGTATCAGCCCTGCGCGGGGAGTAATCCATGTCTCTGTCCAGTGTTTTCAACATTGCCGGTAGCGGCATGAGTGCTCAAACCACTCGCTTGAACACCGTCGCCAGTAACATCGCCAACGCCGAGACCGTCTCTTCGAGCATCGATCAGACCTACCGTGCCCGTCACCCGGTGTTTGCCACCATGTTCCAGGGCGGTCAGTCCGGTGGCAGCAATTCGCTGTTCCAGAATCAGGATGCCGCAGGGCAGGGCGTGCAGGTACTCGGCGTAGTCGAAGATCAAAGCAACCTCGAAGCACGCTACGAGCCGAACCATCCGGCGGCTGACGCCAAGGGTTATGTGTATTACCCCAACGTCAACGTGGTGGAGGAAATGGCCGACATGATTTCCGCCAGTCGTTCGTTCCAGACCAATGCGGAAATGATGAACACCGCCAAAACCATGATGCAGAAGGTCCTGACCCTCGGTCAGTGATAAGGGGCGATTTTTATGAGCGTTACCGATTCCACCGGCGGCCTGAGCATGACCGACCTGCTGGCGAACTCCTCGGTCAAGAGCACCGGTACGGCCGCGAATGGCCTTTCCGCAGCAACCAGTAGCGCGACCGGCGGCAAGGCGTTGGGCAAGGACGCGTTCCTGCAGTTGCTGGTGACCCAGCTGAAGAACCAGGACCCGCTTTCGCCACAGGACAACGGCGCATTCGTGGCTCAACTGGCGCAGTTCAGCAGCCTTGAAGGGATTACCTCCCTCAATACGACTGTGAGTTCCCTTGCCAGTAATTTCAGCTCTTCCCAGGCCTTGCAGGCTTCTTCTCTGGTCGGCCGTTCGGTCATTGCGCAAACCAGCACCGCGCAGATCATTGACCCGAGCAAGGGACTGAGCGGTTCGGTGAACCTGACCTCGTCCATTGCCGATGGCACCGTGACTATCAGCGATGCAAGCGGAAAGGTTGTGAGAACCCTTAACCTGGGCAACCGGCCGGCCGGCAGCGCCAGCTTCACTTGGGACGGCAACGACAATAGCGGCGCCGCAGTCGCTGCGGGCACTTATACCTTCAAGGCCAATGCGCCGATCAACGGCACGGCGACCGATCTGGCGACCTACCTGCCGGCAACGGTCAACAGCGTGACGCTGAGCCAAACCGGCGGCGAGTTGATGCTCAATCTTGCAGGTCTGGGCCCTATCGCCCTGTCCAAAGTTCAAACCATTGGTCTATAGAGCCGGCTAACGCGGCATAAAGGAGTGGAATATGTCTTTCAATATCGGCCTTAGCGGTCTCTATGCAGCCAACAAACAACTGGACGTGACCGGCAACAACATCGCCAACGTTGCGACCGCCGGTTTCAAGTCCTCGCGCGCCGAGTTCGCGGATGTCTACTCGGCAACCAAGCTGGGTAGTGGTAGTAAAGTCGTCGGCAGCGGTGTAAGCCTGGCCAACGTATCCCAGCAGTTCACCCAAGGTGATATCAACAACACCGGCAACGTACTGGACATGGGCATCAATGGTTCGGGTTTCTTCACCCTGAGCAATAACGGTTCGACGACCTACACCCGTGCCGGTACGTTCAAGGTCGACAAGGATGGCTTCATCACCAATACCAATCAAACCGCCCGTTTGCAGGGTTACGGTGTGGACGCCAATGGTAAGGTCATCAACGGCGTGTTGACCGACCTTAAGATCGACACCTCGAACCTGGCGCCCAAACCGACGTCGACCGTGTCCTCGACGATCAACCTGGATTCGACGGCTCCAGTGATTGACGACACGATCCCGGCTAACAAATTCGACCCGGGCACCCTCGCCACCTACACCAAATCGTTCAGTACGCCGATCTATGACAGCCAGGGCAACTCGCACGTCATGGATCAATACATGGTCAAGACCGGCGCCAACACCTGGAAGACCTACACCCTGGTAGACGGTCGCAACCCGGATGCCACCGGCAGCGACCCGAAAATCACCCCTCCGGTCGCCACGACCATGACGTTTGATTCGGCCGGCAAACTGGTCTCGGTTGCCACGCCTCCTGCAACACCGGCGGCACCTAACGTAAACAACGCCATAACATTAGCTGGCTGGGTACCAGGCAAGGTGACCAACGGTGTGTGGGCGGCCAACGGCGCGGCACCAAGCGCTAGCGGCATGGTCATTTCGATGACCAACACCACGCAGTTCAATGCCGACTCCGCCCGCTCTATCCCGGCTCAGGACGGTTACGCGACTGGCCAGATCACCAACCTGACCATCGACGGCACCGGCACCCTGTTCGCCAACTTCAGCAACAACCAGAGCAAGGCCATCGGCCAGGTTGCGCTGGCCAGTTTCACCAACGAACAAGGCCTGCAAGCCGTAGGCGGCACCAGCTGGAAAGAAACGTTCGCCTCGGGTATTCCTGGCTACGATGCTCCGGAAACCGGGACCCTGGGTTCGATTCAGTCCAACTCCCTGGAAGAGTCCAACGTCAACCTGACCAACGAACTGGTCAACCTGATCAAGGCGCAGAGCAACTACCAGGCGAACGCCAAGACCATCTCCACCCAGAGCACCATCATGCAGACCATCATTCAGATGACCTGATGCTGGTTGGTTGATAGCGCTACACAAGAAGCCCCTCGGAAGAGGGGCTTTTTTGTGGTCGGGATTTGTGTCGGCAACTGAGGCTCTGGTTGCCTGTACGGTCACCACTTTCCTTGAGGCAAAAGAAAACCCCCGACCAGTCCAGAAGACTGATCGGGGGTTTCAGGTAAGCGCCTTGCGACGCTTACCGGCTCAGCTTATTGGCAAGCTTCGCAATCCGGCTCGTCGATAGCGCAGGCCTTAGGCACTGGAGCTGGACCGGCGGGAGCCGCCAGGACCGAGTCGTCACCGTGGTTGCCGCCGCTGGAAACAGCGTTCAGCTTGCCGGTGTTGATGGTCGACTTCTCGGTGCTGGTCGCGGCCAGGGCACGGAGGTAGTAAGTGGTTTTCAGGCCACGGTACCACGCCATGCGGTAGGTCACGTCGAGCTTCTTGCCCGATGCGCCGGCGATGTACAGGTTCAGCGACTGAGCCTGGTCGATCCACTTCTGACGACGGCTGGCCGCGTCAACGATCCACTTGGTGTCGACTTCGAAGGCAGTCGCGTAGAGCTCCTTGAGTTCTTGCGGGATGCGTTCGATCTGCTGCACGGAACCGTCGTAGTACTTCAGGTCGTTGATCATGACCGAGTCCCACAGACCGCGAGCCTTGAGGTCGCGAACCAGGTACGGGTTGATCACGGTGAATTCGCCCGACAGGTTAGATTTCACGTAGAGGTTCTGGTAAGTCGGTTCGATCGACTGCGAGACGCCAGTGATGTTGGCGATGGTCGCGGTCGGTGCGATGGCCATGATGTTGGAGTTACGAATACCTTTCTGTACGCGAGCACGCACCGGCGCCCAGTCCAGGGTCTCGTTCAGGTCAACGTCGATGTACTTCTGGCCACGCTGGTCGATCAGGATCTGTTGCGAATCCAGCGGCAGGATGCCTTTGGACCACAGCGAACCCTGGAACGTCTCGTAAGCGCCACGCTCGTCAGCCAGGTCGCAGGAAGCCTGGATCGCGTAGTAGCTGACCGCTTCCATCGATTTGTCGGCGAACTCGACGGCCGCGTCGGAACCGTAAGGGATGTGCTGCAGGTACAAAGCGTCCTGGAAGCCCATGATGCCCAGGCCGACCGGACGGTGCTTGAAGTTGGAGTTCTTCGCTTGTGGCACCGAGTAGTAGTTGATGTCGATCACGTTATCGAGCATGCGAACGGCGGTGTTCACGGTGCGTTCCAGCTTGGCGGTGTCCAGCTTGCCGTTGACGATGTGGTTCGGCAGGTTGATCGAGCCCAGGTTGCAAACGGCGATCTCGTCCTTGTTGGTGTTCAAGGTGATCTCGGTGCACAGGTTCGAGCTGTGAACCACGCCAACGTGCTGCTGTGGGCTACGCAGGTTGCATGGGTCTTTGAACGTCAGCCATGGGTGGCCGGTTTCAAACAGCATGGAGAGCATTTTGCGCCACAGGTCTTTGGCCTGGATGGTCTTGAACAGCTTGACCTTGCCCGGGTACTCGGTCAGGGCTTCGTAGTACTCGTAACGCTCTTCGAAGGCCTTGCCGGTCAGGTCGTGCAGGTCCGGAACTTCGGACGGCGAGAACAGGGTCCACTTGCCGTCATCGAAGACGCGCTTCATGAACAGGTCAGGGATCCAGTTGGCAGTGTTCATGTCGTGGGTACGACGACGGTCATCACCGGTGTTCTTGCGCAGCTCGATGAACTCCTCGATGTCCATGTGCCAGGTTTCCAGGTAAGCGCAGACAGCGCCTTTGCGCTTGCCACCCTGGTTGACGGCCACAGCGGTGTCGTTCACTACTTTCAGGAACGGTACGACGCCCTGGGATTTGCCGTTGGTGCCCTTGATGTACGAGCCCAATGCGCGAACCGGGGTCCAGTCGTTGCCCAGGCCGCCAGCGAATTTCGACAGCATGGCGTTGTCGTGGATCGCGTGGTAGATGCCCGACAGGTCGTCCGGCACGGTGGTCAGGTAGCAGCTGGACAACTGAGGACGCAGGGTGCCGGCGTTGAACAGGGTCGGGGTCGAGGACATGTAGTCGAAGGACGACAACAGGTTGTAGAACTCGATCGCACGGTCTTCCTTGTTCTTCTCTTCGATTGCCAGGCCCATGGCCACGCGCATGAAGAAAATCTGCGGCAGTTCGAAACGCACGCCATCCTTGTGGATGAAGTAACGGTCGTACAGGGTTTGCAGGCCCAGGTAAGTGAACTGCTGGTCGCGCTCGTGGTTGATCGCCTTGCCGAGTTTTTCCAGGTCGAAGGTCGCCAGGACCGGGTTCAGCAATTCGAATTCGATACCCTTGGCGATGTAGGCAGGCAGGGCCTTGGCGTACAGGTCGACCATTTCGTGGTGAGTTGCGCTTTCAGCAACTTCCAGGAAGCTCAGGCCTTCGGCACGCAGGGTGTCCATCAGCAGGCGCGCGGTCACGAACGAGTAGTTCGGCTCACGCTCGACCAGCGTACGGGCGGTCATCACCAGTGCGGTGTTGACGTCGGTCAGGGCCACGCCGTCGTAGAGGTTCTTCAGGGTTTCGCGCTGGATCAGGTCGCCGTCGACTTCTTCCAGGCCTTCGCAGGCCTCGGTGACGATGGTGTTCAGGCGGCCCATGTCCAGAGGCGCAAACGTGCCGTCGGCACGGGTGATGCGGATCGACGGGTGAGCCTGCACCGCTTCCTCGGCAGGTGCGCGTACAGCGCGCTCCTTGGAGCGGGCGTCACGGTAGATCACGTAGTCGCGAGCGACTTTCTGCTCGCCGGCACGCATCAGGGCCAGTTCGACCTGGTCCTGGATTTCTTCGATGTGGATGGTGCCGCCCGATGGCATGCGACGCTTGAAGGTCGCGGTGACTTGTTCGGTCAGGCGGGCAACGGTGTCGTGGATTCGCGACGAGGCAGCAGCGGTGCCACCCTCAACTGCGAGAAACGCTTTGGTGATGGCGACGGTGATTTTGTCATCGGTGTAAGGAACGACAGTGCCGTTACGCTTGATCACGCGCAGTTGGCCTGGCGCGGTGGCGGACAGATCCGAATTCGAATCAGTGGCCATCGGCGCGGTGCCCTGCGGGTTCTCGCGAGTTGTGTCGGTTTGCATGGGTGTCTCCACGTTCTCTATGTTTGTTTGGGCACCATGAAGGCGCCCACCGTTCCGTCCTGAAGCACTACAACCGGCAAGCGCCGGGCATAACAACTTCGGGACAGTCAGGAAGGGGCTGGTGAGCGCCGCTTCCTTGCCGAAGTCTTTGGTCTCAAGCCTGGGGCCGAAAACCGAATTCCGTTTGGGTAGCAGTGATTGACTGCAACACCCGTACCGTTTTCGCCGTTGGCGGCTGAAAAACAGTCGCCATCCGCAGGTGCGGTTTGGGCTTCTGAAAATGCGTTTGGTTCAACCAAAAACATGCAAGAAAAGGACTTGAGTTTCTTGTCTGATTTGTGTTTGGTTTTTCGTGAAAACCCCTACATGTAGGGGTTTTTTGAACGCGAGCTACAAGATAATGCGTTTTGGGGGGTGATTGCAACGTACTACCTGTGGATAAAGCTGTGCGTAAAATGTGTATGAAACTGTCAATCCGCGTGTAGGCCGCAACCCTGCTGGGGTGGACCGTTTGTCATGGAATTTTGCCCTGAAAAATAGCCTTGGGCGTATTTTTGAGGGCGCGAACCCTATCACAAAAAAAACGCCGTTACCGAGCGCATTTGCCAGCTTGTGTTCTCAAGGGAAGGCGTTGCTACAATCGGTCACTGCATACGCAGACTTATCCACTCCAATCATTACAAAAAGACGAGTGGAGCCTTCCTTAATAGCGTTCTGGCAAGTAGAGGTCACCCGTGGAGCAAGAAGCCTGGCAGGTATTGATTGTCGAGGATGACCAGCGCCTGGCCGAGTTGACCCGTGAGTATCTCGAAAGCCACGGTCTGCGGGTCACCCTCGAAGGCAACGGAGCGCTGGCGGCGGCGCGGATTATCAAAGAGCAACCGGACCTGGTGATCCTCGACCTGATGCTCCCTGGCGAAGACGGCCTGACGATTTGCCGCAAGGTCCGTGATCACTACGACGGGCCGATCCTGATGCTCACGGCGCGCACTGACGACATGGACCAGATCCAGGGCCTGGACATGGGCGCCGATGACTACGTGTGCAAACCGGTGCGCCCGCGTTTGCTGCTGGCGCGTGTCCAGGCCTTGCTGCGACGCAGTGAAGCACCCGAGCCTGCGGCACCGGAAAAACTCCGTCGCTTGCAGTTCGGCCCGCTGGTTGTCGACAACGCCCTGCGTGAGGCGTGGCTGCAGGACACTGGCATCGAGTTGACCAGTGCCGAGTTCGATCTGCTCTGGCTGCTGGTGGCCAATGCCGGGCGGATTCTGTCCCGCGAGGAAATTTTCACGGCGCTGCGAGGCATCGGCTACGACGGCCAGGATCGTTCGATCGATGTGCGGATTTCGCGTATTCGACCGAAGATCGGCGATGACCCGGACCATCCGCGACTGATCAAGACCATTCGCAGCAAGGGGTATCTGTTCGTTCCCGAAGCCTGTGTAGATCAACCCCTGTGAATTCGATCTTCCTGCGCATTTATGGCGGCATGTGCGCCGCGCTGATTCTGGTGGCGGTGCTCGGCGTACTGGCCTTGCACCTGCTCAATCAGGTGCGCAGCGAGCAATACCGCGAGCGCCTGGCCCACGGTACGTTTTCCTTGATGGCCGACAATCTGCAACCGATGAACGAGACCGAGCGTCATCGCGCGTTGCTGGTGTGGGAGCGTTTGCTGGGCATTCCCTTGAGCTTGCAGAGGTTCGCCCAGACTGACCTCGACCTGAGCCAGCGTACGCGGGTGCTGCACGGCCAGGCATTGGTGGAGCAGACCGGCCCGCACGCGGCGAAGGTCTACCGCTTGGTCAGCGATAAAGAACAGCTGGTGCTGACAGGGGAAGTGCAACAGATCAGCGAGCAACTGGCACGGGCGACCATTTACCTGTTGGCCGATGAGTTGGTGCGTTATCCGGTGGCCGAGCAGCCCAAGCGTCTTGAGGCACTGAAGAAGGACAAGGGCTTCGGTTTCGAGCTGCAACTGATTACGGTCGATCAGGCAGACATGGACGAGGACCAGAGCCGTCGGGTCTCTGAAGGCGACACGGTGATGGCGCTGGGCAAGGGCGGCGATTCGATCCGGGTGTTTGCCGGGATGGTCGGTACGCCCTGGGTGCTGGAAATCGGCCCGCTGTATCAGATGAACCCGTACCCGCCGGAGTGGCTGGTACTGATCGCTGCATTGGGCCTGAGCCTGATCGGGTTGATCGTTTATTTACTGGTGCGCCAGTTGGAGCGCCGCTTGCGAGGTCTGGAGTCGGCTGCCACACGGATCGCCAAAGGCAGCCTGGAAACCCGCGTGCCGGCACGTGGTGCGGATTCGGTGGGGCGATTGGCGGCGGCGTTCAACGGCATGGCTGAGCACTTGCAGCAACTGCTGGCGATTCAGCGCGAACTGGTGCGCGCGGTGTCCCATGAACTGCGCACGCCCGTGGCGCGGTTGCGTTTCGGACTGGAGATGATCAGCACGGCGAGCACGCAACAGGCGCGGGAGAAGTACCTGGAGGGCATGGATCACGATATCCAGGACCTCGATGGCCTGGTGGACGAAATGCTCACGTATGCGCGGCTGGAGCAGGGTTCACCGGCGCTGGACTTCCAGCGCGTCGACCTCGATGCCTTGGTCAATCAGGTGATCGGCGAACTGGCGCCCTTACGCGCCAACGTGACGGTGCATCGCGGCCTGTGCCTGTCGGCGGCCGATTGCGATGGGGCCTGGGTCGAGGCTGAGCCGCGCTACCTGCATCGGGCGTTGCAGAATCTGGTGAGCAACGCGATGCGTCATGCCCAGTCCCAGGTGTCGATCAGTTATCAGGTGGGGCAGCAGCGTTGTCGCGTCGATGTCGAAGACGACGGGCCGGGCGTGCCGGAAAGTGCCTGGGAAAAGATCTTCACGCCATTTTTGCGTCTGGATGACAGCCGCACCCGGGCGTCTGGTGGGCACGGCCTGGGGCTGTCCATCGTGCGCCGGATCGTTCACTGGCATGGCGGTCGGGCGTTGATCAGCAAGAGTAAAAGCCTGGGGGGCGCGTGTTTCAGTCTGAGCTGGCCCAGGAATCGGGAGAAGCCTTGAGAGCTTTAGCGTCTGTAAGGACCTCTTCGCGAGCAGTCGAGCGTCGACCGGCTGCTCCCACATTAAATCTGTGGTGAACACACGATTTGCGAACACTGGAGATCCAATGTGGGAGCGAGCCTGCTCGCGATGACGGCCGAACAGACACTGAAGACCCTCAGGCCTTGATGCTGACCAGGCTCAACAGCTGTCCATCGTGCACGCCAAATTGCGCATCCAGTTCCGTACCGTAGTGCCATTCGCTGGAGAGGTCGGTCAACAAGCGCAGGCGCACGTGCCCGCTGTCGGTCCACTCCAGCACCTCGGCATGCTCGAAATAGAAGCGCTTCTGCACGATGGGGTAGAGCGCCTTGAACAGGCTTTCCTTGACCGAGAAGGTCAGGGTCACCCACAGCGCCAGCTGATCTTGACGGCCCGCGGCCATGCGTTCGAGCTCGGGTGGGGTGAGGATCTCGGCGGCCAGACGCTCGGCACGTTCGGCGTTCAGCAGGTTTTCCAGGTCCATGCCCAGGCTGCGCCAATGGGTCTTGCGCGCAACAATAGCGGCAGCCCGGCCGGTGCTGTGAGTGATCGAGCCACAGATATGCGCCGGCCACACGGGTGCGCGGTCCTCGCCAATCGCCGGAATGCAGTCCAGGCCTTCCAGTTGCTGCAAGGCGGCCCGGGCACATACCCGTCCGGCGAGAAACTCGGCCTGACGTTTGGCGACCGAGCGCTGGATGCTGGGGGGCGGTTCGATGATGCTGCGCCGGAAGTCATCGAACACCAGCAATGACGGATCGAAACGAGTGCTGAGCAGCACGGTGTCGGGCAGCGCATCAGGCAACGGCCAGTGGGTGTCGAGCGGCGTGCAGCAGGCGGGGAGAGCGGGGAGCAGGTTCATCCCGGCATTTTGCCGGGTTGACCGGGAGCTGGGTAGTGGCCGCTTTGTAAACATCTGGCGCGCAGTGCTGTTGTGGCGAGCTTGCTCCCGCTCGATGGCGTAGCCATCGCAAACCCTGCGTACTCGGTACATTGGAGTGAATGCATGTGCAGGTTTTGGGGGCCGCTTCGCGACCCAGCGGGAGCAAGCTCCCTCGCCACAAGGCGGGTGCAGGCAGCGATCAGCCAAAGATTTTTTTGAGGAACGCCTTCATATCCGCCCACGAGCTTTCATCGGCGGCTTTGTTGTAGCCGATGTCCGGACCGCCGTGATCGCCGTGGCTCAGGCGATCAGCGTCCGGATTGCTGAAACCATGCTTGGCACCTTTCAGGCTGACGAACTTATAGTCGACGCCAGCCTTGTCCATTTCGGTTTTGAATGCTGTCACTTGATCCGCGGTGATCATGCTGTCCAGAGCGCCGTGTTCCACCAGTACCTTGGCCTTGATGCTGCCAGGCGTCGCCGGGGTTTTGGTCGCCAATACGCCGTGGAAACTCACCACACCCGCCAGCGGTGCCCCTTGGCGGGCGGCATCGAGGACAATCCCGCCGCCGAAGCAGTAACCGATCGCCGCGAGTTTTTTCGGGTCGGTCTGCGGTTGTTTTTTCAGCAGGTCAAGCCCGGCATTGAAGCGGGCACTGGCCGTCGCGCTGTTTTTCAGCGCTTCATTCATGAACGCCATGGCATCATTCGGGTGCTCGGTGTTTTTGCCTTTGCCATACATATCGATCGCCAGCGCGCTGTAGCCCAGCCCGGCGAGGTCACGCGCCCGGCGCTTGGCGTAGTCGTTGAGCCCCCAGAACTCATGGACCACCACCACGCCCGGGCGAGCCCCCTGAATGCTGTCGTCGTAGGCGTAATAGCCGATCATTTCAGTCCCGTCGGCACTCTTGTAAGGGATCTCCTGAGTCTTGATTGCCGCTTGGCTGAGGCCGCTCAGGGCGAATAAAACGAGTGCGATCAATACGCGCATGGTTGATGCTCCTTTATAAAGACGTCCAGACAGCCTAGTCGATCCTGTTCAGTCCGAGTTCAGCGGGTGGTGGTTAACCTACAGTCACAATTGTGGTATCGGTTACTTCGTCAGGGTTGTCCGGGATGATGCAGCAGGTTTCGCCAAACACCTTGGTAGAACCAGGTTACCGTTACTGGCGTATTAGCAATCGAGGTGCGAGGTACCTGTGGAGATGTTGATTTTGCCTGGGAGAGCGTTATGAAACTGCTGGTCGTCGAAGACGAAGCGCTGCTGCGTCATCACCTGCAAACCCGCCTGACCGACAATGGCCACGTGGTCGAGTCCGTGGCCAATGCCGAAGAGGCGTTGTACCAGACCGGGCAATTCAACCATGACCTGGCGGTAATCGACCTCGGTCTGCCGGGCATGGGCGGGCTGGACCTGATTCGCCAGCTGCGTGCGCAAGGCAAGACCTTTCCGATCCTGATCCTGACCGCGCGCGGCAACTGGCAGGACAAGGTCGAGGGCCTGGCCGCCGGTGCCGACGATTACGTGGTCAAGCCGTTCCAGTTCGAAGAACTGGACGCGCGCCTGAACGCCTTGCTGCGCCGCTCCAGCGGTTTTACCCAGTCAACCATCATTGCCGGGCCGCTGGTGCTGGACCTCAATCGCAAGCAGGCGACCCTCGACGAGCAGCCGTTGGCATTGACCGCCTACGAGTACCGGATCCTCGAATACCTGATGCGTCATCACCAGCAGGTGGTCGCCAAGGACCGCTTGATGGAACAGCTTTATCCGGACGACGACGAGCGTGATCCAAACGTGATCGAAGTGCTGGTCGGCCGCCTGCGGCGCAAGCTGGAAGGGCCGACCGGCTTCAAGCCGATCGATACCGTGCGTGGCCTGGGTTACCTGTTCAACGAGCGCTGCCGGTGATTCGATCGCTGCGCCTGCGTCTGATGCTCGCCGCCACGACACTGGCGGTGCTGTTCATGCTGGCCTTGTTGCCGGCCATGCAGGGCGCGTTCAGCCTTGCGCTGCAAGACTCGATCAAGCAACGCCTGGCCTCGGATGTCACCACACTGATATCTGCTGCGCGGGTTGAAGGCAACCGATTACTGATGCCCACGCAGTTGCCGGACGAGCTCTTCAAGCTCACCGACAGCCGCTTGCTGGGCTACATCTATGACCGTGACGGTCATCTGGTCTGGCGCTCGCGGGCGACGCATGACGAGGACATCAGTTACCGACCGCGTTACGACGGACATGGCGATCAATTCGCGCGGATTCGTGAGGCCAACGGTCAGGAGTTCTTCGTCTATGACGTCGAGGTCAAGCTGCTCGGCGGTAAAAGCGCAGCGTTCAGTATGGTTGCGCTGCAGCCGGTGCGTGAATACGAGCAGACGCTCGACGGCCTGCGGGAAAATCTCTACCTGGGGTTTGGCGCCGCGTTGCTGGTGTTGCTGTCGCTGCTGTGGATCGGCCTGACCTGGGGCTTGCAGGCCTTGAAACGCTTGAGCCAGGAACTCGACCAGATCGAGAACGGTGCCCTTGAAAGCCTCAGCGAAGAACACCCCCGCGAATTGTTGCGCCTGACCGGCTCGCTGAACCGTTTGCTGCGCAGCGAGCGTGAACAGCGCAGTCGCTACCGCGACTCTCTGGATGATCTGGCCCACAGCCTGAAAACCCCGTTGGCGGTGTTGCAAGGGGTCAGTGAAGACATGGCCCAGCGGCCGGAAAATCGGGAGCAGGCGTGGGTGCTGCAATCGCAGATCGAGCGCATGAGCCAACAGATCAGCTACCAGTTGCAGCGTGCGAGCTTGCGCAAAAGCGGCCTGGTGCGTCACCAAGTGCGATTGCGGCCGGTGCTGCAAAGCCTTTGCGATACACTGGACAAGGTCTATCGCGACAAGCAGGTACGGACCTCATTCGACCTGCCGGACCCGTGCTACGTACCGATCGAGCAGGGCGCCTTGCTGGAAATGCTCGGCAACTTGCTGGAAAACGCCTATCGCTTGTGCCTGGGCGAAGTGCGCGTCAGCCTGAGGCAAACCATGAGTGGTGTTGAGCTGTGTATCGAAGATGACGGCCCGGGCGTGCCGCCGGATCAGCGCGCGCGGATTCTCCAGCGCGGCGAACGGCTGGACCGCCAGCACCCGGGGCAGGGCATCGGCCTTGCGGTGGTCAAGGACATCATCGAGAGCTACGGCGCACAGTTGACCCTGGGGGACTCAGCCTTGGGCGGCGCGGCATTCCGGATACATTTTCCGGTGGCTTGAGGTAGTGGGTAGTGCTCTTTCTGGCCCCATCGCGAGCAGGCTCGCTCCCACTGGGGATATGCTGTGAACACACTAATTGTGAACACCTGAGATCAAATGTGGGAGCGAGCCTGCTCGCGAAGGGGCCAGTGGGCACATCAAAAAATCAGCCCTGAAACTCAATTCTCTTGGGCGCGATAGGCGCCAGGCGTCAACCCGGTCCACTTCTTGAACGCCCGGTGAAACGCCGACGGCTCGGAGAATCCCAGCTGTTCGGCGATCTGTTGCAACGACAGGTCGGCACGGCTCAAGTGATAAATCGCGATGTCGCGGCGCAGTTGGTCTTTCAATTCCTGAAAACTCGAACCCTCTTCACGCAAGTGTCGACGCAAGGTCTGCGGGCTGATGTGCAGGTGTGCGGCAACCGCTTCCAGGTCTGGCCAGCGCGCGTTTTCGCGGCTGAGCAGGCGCCGTAGCTGGCTGCTGAGGCTGTCGCCGTCATCCGGGCGCGACAACAGGTCGGCGGGCGAGCGTTCGAGGAAATGCTTGAGGGTTCGTTCATCCTGCAGCAATGGCATCTGCAGGTAACGGCTGTGAAACAACAGGCTGCTTTGCTCGGAAGAAAACACCATCGGGCAGGGGAACAACAGGTCGTACTCGGCAGCGTGCCCGGGTTTCGGGTAGCTGAAACAGGCTTGTTCCAGGCGAATGCGCTGACCGATCAGCCAACTGCCCAGTCGATGCCAGATCACCAGCTGACATTCGCTGAAAAAGTGATCCGGGTCCCACAGCCGAGCATCATCCAGGCTCAAACGCACCATTTCACCTTCGCGGGTCAGGGTCAGGCGCGGAGCGTCGGGGAATAGGCTATAAAATAATAAGCCGCGACTGAGTGCTTTCTCGAGGGTGCGGCAGTGAATCAAGGCATGGCACATCATGGCGAAGGTGCCACGTTTGCTTGGGCCGCGGGCAAAGCCCAGGTATTCGTCATCCAGCGCTTGCCAGAGCCCTTGCAGCAGGCTGGTGAACTGTTCGGGCGCGATCCTGGCGCGAGGTTCGTCGAGCAATTCGACGCTGATCCCCAACTGTTGCAGCAGGCCCGAATAGTCATAGCCGCGCCGGCGCGCGCCACCGAGGGCCGCACGAGCAAAATGACTGGCGATGGTACGTTCGCGCATTGGGGGCTGGTCCGTCCATTGAGTGGCGGATCTTAGCCACGGCCTGGTGGCGGGACAAGGCGGATATCCGCCAAATTGCAGGACGAGAGTCGGTTGATGGGCGGGAATCCGCCACTTCGGTCGGCGGGTCAAGGGATGAAAAAAATCCGGCAGCCCCGATGGCAAAAGGCTTCTGGACGATTTTGGCAAGGTGGCACGAGCTTTGCGATAAGGGCGAGAGGTCTGCCAGCGCGCAGCTCGACAAAACAAATCCCTCCGGTGCAGGAGGGTTCGCACTTTAGGTGTCGTCTGCGTCAGATGATTGATTGCAGTGCGGTGCTCTTGAGGAACTTTGTAATGACGACTCGTCAGCCACTGTACAAATCCCTGTATTTCCAGGTGATCGTTGCCATTGCTATCGGCATCGCGCTCGGTCACTACTACCCGCAAACCGCCGTGGCACTGAAGCCACTGGGTGACGGGTTCATCAAACTGATCAAAATGGTCATCGCACCGATCATCTTCTGCACCGTGGTCAGCGGTATCGCGGGCATGCAGAACATGAAATCGGTCGGCAAGACCGGCGGTTACGCGCTGTTGTACTTCGAAATCGTTTCGACCATCGCGCTGCTGGTGGGTCTGGTGGTGGTCAACATCGTGCAGCCAGGTAACGGCATGCACATCGATGTCAGCACCCTGGATGCTTCCAAAGTGGCTGCTTATGTCGCTGCCGGTGCGGATCAAAGCGTCGTTGGCTTCCTTCTGAACATCATTCCGGCCACCATCGTCGGCGCGTTCGCCAACGGCGACATCCTGCAAGTACTGATGTTCTCGGTGATCTTCGGTTTCGCCCTGCATCGCCTGGGTGCCTACGGCAAGCCGATCCTGGACTTCATCGATCGCTTCGCCCACGTGATGTTCAACATCATCAACATGATCATGAAGCTCGCGCCGATCGGTGCCCTGGGCGCCATGGCGTTCACCATCGGTGCCTACGGCGTTGGCTCGCTGGTGCAACTGGGTCAGTTGATGGCGTGCTTCTACATCACGTGCGTGGTGTTCATTCTGGTCGTGCTGGGCAGCATCGCTCGCGCTCACGGTTTCAGCGTGCTGAAAGTGATTCGCTACATCCGTGAAGAGCTGCTGATCGTGCTGGGTACTTCCTCTTCGGAATCGGTGCTGCCACGCATGCTGATCAAGATGGAGCGTCTGGGCGCGAAGAAATCCGTCGTGGGTCTGGTGATCCCGACCGGTTACTCGTTCAACCTCGACGGGACTGCCATCTACCTGACCATGGCCGCGGTGTTCATCGCTCAGGCGACCGACACCCACATGGACATCACTCACCAGATCACCTTGCTGATCGTGCTGCTGCTGTCCTCCAAAGGCGCCGCCGGTGTGACCGGTAGCGGCTTCATCGTGCTGGCCGCCACCCTGTCGGCGGTCGGTCACCTGCCGGTTGCCGGTCTGGCACTGATCCTGGGTATCGACCGCTTCATGTCCGAAGCCCGCGCCCTGACCAACCTGGTGGGTAATGCGGTTGCCACCCTGGTCGTGGCCAAGTGGGTCAAAGAGCTGGATGTCGACCAGATGCATGAGGAACTGGCTTCCGGTGGTCGTGCAATCACCAATACGCATGGCGAAGACGATGCGCATGTGGCTGAAAGCCCGGCCCCGACTTCGGTGAAGTAATTCTTCGAGTTGATGAAAAACCCGCTTCGGCGGGTTTTTTATTGCCTGTGGTTTGAGCGCAAAGGTCAGTCCGGCTGATGGTTACGGTGATTGCTGCCAGGTCATCGGCTGCCTAGGCTTTATGTATCGCTTAGGGAGAACGCACATGCACGGGCCACTGGCATCACTCAAGGTTCTGGATTTCTCGACGCTGTTGCCGGGGCCGTTCGCCTCGCTGTTGCTGGCGGACATGGGGGCCGAGGTGCTACGGATAGAATCGCCGACCCGGATGGATCTGGTGCGGGTTCTACCACCCCACGATCAGGGCACTTCCGCCAGCCACGCCTACCTCAATCGCAACAAGCGCAGCCTGGCGCTGGACCTCAAGCAGCCGGCAGCGCTGGAAGTGGTCAAGCAACTGCTGCAGGACCACGACATCCTCCTCGAGCAGTTTCGCCCGGGAGTGATGGAGCGCCTGGGGCTGGGGTACGAGGCCCTGAAGGCGATCAATCCGCGGCTGATTTACGTCTCGATCACCGGCTACGGCCAGACGGGCCCCTACAAGGACCGCGCCGGTCACGACATCAACTATCTGTCACTGGCCGGCGTGTCCAGCTATACGGGGCACGAGGATAGCGGGCCGTTGCCGTTGGGCGTTCAGGTCGCGGACATTGCCGGTGGTTCGCTGCATGGGGTGATCGGCCTGCTGGCGGCGGTGATTGCCCGTGAGCACAGTGGCCAGGGGCAACACCTGGACGTGAGCATGACCGATTGCGCATTCAGCCTGAACGCCATGGCCGGTGCAGGGTATCTGGCTTGTGGTGTCACACCGGGGCGTGAAGATCAGATGCTCAATGGCGGCAGCTTCTACGACTATTACCGCACTCGCGATGGTCGCTGGATGTCTGTCGGCAGCCTGGAACCGGACTTCATGCAGCAGCTGTGCACGGCGCTGGGTCAGCCGGAGCTGGCGGTACTGGGTTTGTCGCCCGTTCCCGAGCAGCAAAAGGCGCTCAAGCTGGCGTTTCAGATCGAATTCGAAAAACATGACTTTGCCGAACTCTGCACGCTGTTTGCCGGGCTCGATGCTTGCGTTGAGCCGGTGCTGAGCCTGGCCGAAGCGGTCGAGCACCCGCAGCTGAAGGCTCGGGATCTGGTCACCCAGGTACCACGCGGAGACGGCACCGCGCAGGCGCAGATGGCCTGTCCGTTGAAGTTTTCAGAGGGCTTGCCCGAGCCGCGACATATCGGCGCGGCGTTGGGCGAACATACCGATCAGGTGTTGGGTGAGTTGGGATATAGCGCTGAGCAGATTGAAGCGTTGCGGCGCGCCGGGGTGGTGATTTAGCGCCGGTCAGGGAGCCATCGCGAGCAGGCTCGCTCCCACATTGGATCTGCGTCGTTCACAAATCCCCTGTGGGAGCGAGCCTGCTCGCGATGGTGTCGGTATGGACGCCACACATCCCGCTACTCGACCCGCGACTCACCGGTAAACACCAGCGTCTGCCGGCAACGCCGGCACAAATACCGTCGTCCTTGACGCACCAGGCTATGGCGCTGGGCCGAGAACGGGAAATCGCTGTTGGCGCAGGGGCAGCGGTAGATGTAGCGGGTCACGCTGCGGCGTTTGATCGCGTAGGTGTGGCAGCGGTTGGGCGGCAGTTCGTACACCCCGCGCATGATCAATTGCCATTCTTCGCCATGCGGCTGTATGCGGTCGCCGAACAGTTGATGGGCGATCAGGTGCGCGACTTCGTGAGCCACGGTCTGTTTGAGGAAATCTTCGGCGTTTTCCCGGTACAGCTGCGGATTGAAGCGCAGCAGGTTTTCATGCAGGTGCGCTACGCCGGCCTTCTGGCCGCGCAACTTGAGGCTGACCACCGGGCGTTTGAAGGAACGTTTGAAAAAGGATTCGGCTTGTTGGAAACAGTCTTCGACGCGGGAATTGAGTTGCTCGGGCATGCTTGGCGGATCTCCAGAGGCGTCGAGTATGCTGCAAACCGTGCTCATTGCGAATCGCTCAGGCGCCGAATGGTCGTCGCGCAATAGAGAAGGCCGCCTTGCGGCGGCCTGTGTTGGCAGATCCCTGTTTGTTTTATAGGCAGCGTCCTTCGCCCGCTTCATTTGCTCGGTGTAAGTTGCCCGTACTAGTTGGTATAGACCGGGCCGACGCCCAGGCCCCAGACGATCACGGTGAATGCCATGATCGCAACCAGCACCACCAGCCCTACGGCGAGCACTGAACTCGAGAACAGAAAACCTTCGTCCGACGGAATGTTCATGAAGGTCGGCAGCCCCACATATAGCAGGTACACGGTGTAGCAGATGGCTGCGGTGCCGACGACCATGCCCAGCCACATGTGCGGATACAGCGCCGCCAGACCGCCGATGAACAGTGGCGTGGCGGTGTAGGTGGCAAACGCGACACAGCGCGCCAGGCTCGGGCTGGCGTCATAGGTGCGAGCCATCCAGTGAATGAACGCCCCCATCACTGCGACCCCGCCGAGCATCGCCAGGTACGACATGATGGTCATCCAGAGCGCGCTTTCCTGGGTCAGCATGACCGGTGCGCGGCTACCGATGACCCAACCGACCTTGGTGGTGCCGATAAACGCCGAGATAGCCGGTATTGCCGCCAGAATCAGCGTGTGGGTGAGGTACATGTGGCTGATGCTTTCCTCTTGGTCGCCACGGATTTCTTTCCATTCTTGATCAGGGTGGGTGAAAAGCCCCACGACGTGATGGATCATAGTCAGTCACTCCTTCGTGATTGCTATCGCCCCCCAGCGGAGCGCCTACGGGCCAGTGGCCAAGTCGGTAGAGGTCTGAAATGCGTGCGACCTTATGTCGCAGTATAGAAAGTACTGGCTGCCACAGGTGGGGGGCTTTAGAGCAAATCGCGCTGTAAACCCCGGGGCTAATCGCATCGCCGCATGACAACGCATCATTTGTGGCTGGTTTCATTCCTGCGGCGAGGAGGGGCATCCGCTCGGCTCTTCGCCCCCGAAGCGTTTTTGCGTAAAATGTCGGCCTTTCGTCACACCTCGCGGATTTCAAGCGCCATGGGCACTCTTTCGGTCAACCAGAACAAACTGCAGAAACGTCTACGCCGACTAGCCGGTGAAGCCGTCGCCGATTACAACATGATCGAAGACGGCGACAAGGTCATGGTCTGCCTGTCCGGTGGCAAGGACAGCTACACCATGCTCGACGTGCTGATGCACCTGCAGAAGGTGGCGCCGATCAAGTTCGAGATCGTCGCGGTGAACATGGACCAGAAACAGCCGGGTTTCCCTGAGCATGTGCTGCCGGCCTACCTGAAAGAGCTGGGCGTGGAATACCACATCGTCGAAAAGGACACCTACTCGGTGGTCAAGGAGCTGGTGCCGGAAGGCAAGACCACCTGCTCGCTGTGCTCACGCCTGCGTCGCGGGACGCTCTACACCTTCGCCGACGAAATCGGCGCGACCAAAATGGCCCTCGGTCATCACCGCGACGACATCGTCGAGACGTTTTTCCTGAACATGTTCTACAACGGTTCGCTCAAGGCCATGCCGCCGAAGTTGCGCGCCGACGACGGCCGTAACGTAGTGATCCGCCCGCTGGCCTACTGCAACGAGAAAGACATTCAGGCTTACTCGGACTTCAAGCAGTTCCCGATCATCCCCTGCAACCTCTGCGGCTCCCAGGAAAACCTGCAGCGTCAGGTGGTCAAGGAAATGCTTCAGGAATGGGAACGCAAGACGCCGGGCCGTACCGAAAGCATTTTCCGTGGTTTGCAGAACGTCATTCCGTCGCAGTTGGCGGACCGCAACCTGTTCGACTTCACCAACCTGCGTATCGACGAAACCGCAGCGTCGCGTTTCGTCAATGTGGTGAATCTCTGATTGCTGAACCGTTCTGACTTAACGGCGCTCGCGGGCGCCGTTTTTATTTCATTGCTCAGGAGAGGGCATGCGCGATTACAAGTGGCTGCACGAATACTGTCTGAACCGTTTTGGTTCGGCAGCCGAACTGGAAGCCCATCTGCCCGTGCCCAAGACTCCGGCACAACTGCGCCAGATCAGCGATGATCGCTACCTGTCGACCCTGGCATTGCGGGTGTTTCGAGCGGGCCTCAAGCACAGCCTGGTAGACGCCAAGTGGCCGGCATTCGAAGAAGTGTTCTTCGGGTTCGATCCGGAAAAGGTCGTGCTGATGGGCGCCGAGCACCTTGAGCGACTGATGCAGGACGCACGGATCATCCGCCACCTGGGCAAGCTCAAGAGCGTGCCGCGCAATGCGCAGTTCATCCTGGATGTGGCGAAAGAGAAGGGCAGCTTCGGCGAATTGATCGCCGAGTGGCCGGTGACCGACATCGTTGGCCTGTGGAAGTACCTGGCCAAACACGGGCATCAATTGGGCGGGTTGTCGGCACCGCGGTTTCTGCGGATGGTCGGCAAGGACACGTTCGTACCGAGCTATGACGTGGTCGCGGCGTTGAATGCGCAAGAGATCATCGACAAGGTGCCGACCAGCCTGCGCGATCTGGCAACGGTACAGAACGCCTTCAACCAGTGGCACGCTGAGAGTGGCCGGCCGATGTGTCAGATTTCGATGATGCTGGCTTACACCGTCAATCATTGAAACCGAGGCGCCTTCATCGCGAGCAGGCTCGCTCCCACAGGGGATTTGTGAACGACGCAGATCCAGTGTGGGAGTGAGCCTGCTCGCGAAAGCGGTGTGTCAGGCGACGGAGATCTCGCCTTCGCCGGCCAGCTTGCGGTTCAACTGAAACCGCCAGCGCACATACAGCAACGCCGAACAGAACACTGCCAGGCTCGCGGCCATTTCCAGCAAACCAAACACCTGCCGATTCGGGTCGAACGCGGCAGTCGCGCCCTTGATGAAATACAGGTTCACCACAAAGCACATCCATGAGTGCCCGCGCGGGCTGCCGCTGAGCATGCCCGGTGCCAGCACCAACAAAGGCACCAGTTCAATCAGCAGGATGACCCACGGCCGTGCACCATGCAGGTCGGCGATCAGCAGGTAATAGGCGCAGAGCAATCCTGCCAGGCCGAAGTAGCACAGCAGGCTGATGACGCGCATCGCCCGAACTCGCGGTTCGAGCCAGTCTATGGAGGGCAGCACCTTCGGCTTTTTGGCCACGTTAGCGCTCCAGTTTCAGGGCGGTTTTCGCCAAGCGCAGACCCAGGGCCCGGCACAAGGCGACTTCATGCTCGTTCAAGCCGCTTTTGCCGTCAGCACCGGCGTGATGGCTGGCGCCGTAAGGCGTGCCGCCACCACGGGTCTCGAGCAATGCCGATTCGCTGTAGGGCAGGCCGGTGATCAGCATGCCGTGGTGCAGCAATGGCAACATCATCGACAGCAAGGTGGTTTCCTGGCCGCCGTGCAGGCTGGCCGTCGAGGTGAAGACCCCGGCCGGTTTGCCCACCAGTGCGCCGGTCAGCCACAGGTTGCTGGTGCCGTCGAGGAAGTACTTCAGCGGCGCCGCCATGTTGCCGAAGCGGGTCGGGCTGCCAAGGGCCAGGCCCGCGCAGTTTTTCAGGTCGTCGAGGCTGGCGTACAGCGCGCCTTCGTCGGGAATGTCCGGCGACACCGCCTCGCATTCGCTGGAGATTGCCGGCACGGTGCGCAGGCGCGCTTCCATCCCGGCCTGTTCCACGCCACGGGCAATCTGTCGGGCCATTTCATTGGTCGAGCCGCTGCGGCTGTAATACAGAACCAGAATGTACGGCGCACTCACGGCAGAATCTCCAGCAGGTTCTCTATCGGACGGCCGATGACGGCTTTGTCACCGACTTCGAGAATCGGTCGCTCCATGAGTTTCGGATGCTCGGCGATGGCGGCGATCAATTGCGCTTCGCTCAGGCTGCTGTCAGCCAGGTTCAGGGCTTTGAATTCGTCTTCGCCGGTGCGCAGCAGTTGCCGGGCGCTGATGCCGAGTTTGCCCAGCAAGCTTTGCAGCTGCGCGGCGTTCAGCGGGGTTTCCAGGTAGCGGACCACGGTTGGCGTCAGGCCACGGGCTTCCAGCAGTTCCAGCGCACCGCGGGATTTCGAGCAGCGCGGGTTGTGATAAAGCGTCAGATCGGTCATGTGCGGTTCGCATCTTGCGTAAGGTGGCGGCTATTCTACCTGTGCAGCGAGCAGTCCTGAACCTTGGGAGGCGATGGGTCGCAGCAGAACCTGTTTTTTTGAGTAAGGATGACCCCCATGACAAGGCAACTGACAGCAGCATTGGCCCTTTTCGCAACCTTGCTGCTTGGCGGCTGTGGCTATGACTACGGCAGCGATCAACTGGGACAGAAAGTGGCGTCCGAGCGGTTGGATGGCCGATGGTTTGTGCTTAATTACTGGGCTGAGTGGTGTAGCCCGTGCCGTACCGAAATCCCGCAATTGAACGTTTTGGCTGAACAGCTCAAGGGTCAGAAGATCAGTGTGTTCGGGGTCAATTTCGACAATGTGCAGGGCGAAGAGCTCAAGAGCGCCAGTGAAAAGCTCGGAATCACGTTCACCGTGCTGGCCCAGGATCCGGCCGACCGCTTCGAATTGCCACGCAGCGAGGCGCTGCCGGTGACCTACATCATCGATGACAAGGGCAAGGTGCGCGAACAGTTGATGGGTGAGCAGACGGCGGCGGGGGTGATGGAGAAGCTCAAGGCGTTGCAGGCGATGAATTGACCACGGGCCGAGCACCCACCTGTGGCGAGGGAGCTTGCTCCCGCCGGCCGGTCCGCGCTCGGGCAAAGCAGTCGCAGAATCGAGTAATGCGGCGTGCCTGACGAAATGAAATAGCAGGGTTCAGGGCCGCTTCGCGGCCCAGCGGGAGCAAGCTCCCTCGCCACAGAGGGTTTAACCCTCTTCAAGCCACCAGCGCAGCGGCTTGCCTTCGGCGGGCCAGAAGCGTATTTGCTCGATCGGCGAGATGTCCCAGCGCTGCACGGTTTCCAGCGCTTGCAGGAAGCGTTTTTCCTGTTCCATCAAGGCCGGGGCGCACATTTTGCGGGTGCTGCCGACTTTGCCGAAGCTCAGCTTGTCACCGTCCAGCGTGTAGGGCGCGAACCAGTGGTTGCAGCCACCATTGCCATAAGCGCGACCGTCTTCACCCAACGTGATGGTCAGGTGGCTGTAGTCGATCAGCGGGCGTTCGCCGATCCACTCCAGCACATAGCTGTGATCCTGTTGCAGTTGCACCGGCTCAGCGGCGCAGCCCAGCAGGCTGGCGCCCACCATCGCGGCCAGAACGAGGTGTTTCATTACACGGGCTCCTGGCATTTCGGGCACAGGTGCTTCTCGCTGGCGGTGGTCCAGCCCAGTTCGGCAATCCGTGCGGTGGCGGCCGGTTTTTCGGCCTTGTTGCCCAGCTTGGCGTCGACCGCGAACTCGAACTTGAGCTCTTTGGCGCAGCTGTCGCAGTTCACTTGCCAGTTGTGGATCGCCAGTTCACCAAACACCGGACCATTGGCCACGGCAACCCACTGGCCCATGGGCTTGAGCAGGTGGCGAACGTTTTCAACGGTCAGGCGCATGGACAGGTCCTTGCTGCCTTTGAGGGTGACCAACAGCACATCATTGGCGCGGATCGAGCCGCCGTTGCCGGTGACTTGATAACGCCCCGGCGTCAGCGCGCGGCATTCGGTCAGGGTGTGTTGAGGGTTCATCAGGCTGTAGCGGAAATCGTGTTCGACCATGGGTCCTCCAAATATGCGCGATATGCTAGCACGCGAAAGAATCGGGCATGGTCCATGGTTGCGACCTTCGATCAGGCCAAATCAGCTTTCGACCTGATTGTGAGGTGTGCCAGCAGCCCAAGCGATGATGTTCTGCAAGGTGGTCGTGGCAATGGCGGCCAATGCTTCGTGGGTCAGGAAGGCCTGGTGCGCGGTGACGATCACGTTGGGGAAGGTCAACAGCCGCGCCAACACGTCGTCTTGCAGCGGCCGGTCGGAGCGGTCTTCGAAGAACAGTTGGGCTTCTTCTTCATAGACGTCCAGCCCCAGATACCCCAATTGACCGCTTTTCAGTGCGTCGATCAGCGCGGGTGTGTCCACCAGGCCGCCACGTCCGGTGTTGATCAGCATGGCGCCGGGTTGCAGATGCGCCAGCGACTGGCTGTTGATCAGGTGTTTGCTTTCGGCGGTCAGCGGACAATGCAGGCTGATGATCTGCGCTTCGGCCAACAGCTCCGGTAACGGCAGATAGCGGGCACCGAGGGCCTGAACCGCAGGATTGGGGCAGGGGTCGTAAGCCAGCAGCTTACAGCCAAACCCGGCCATGATTTTAGCGAAGACGGCGCCGATCTGGCCGGTGCCGACCACGCCGACGGTCTTGTCGAACAGATCGAAACCGGTCAGCCCGTGCAGGCTGAAATCGCCTTCGCGGGTCCGGTTGTAGGCGCGGTGCAGGCGTCGGTTCAGGGCCAGGATCAACGCCACCGCGTGTTCGGCCACCGCATGAGGCGAGTAGGCCGGCACGCGGACGATGCTCAACCCCAGGCGTTTCGCGCACGCCAGGTCAACGTGGTTGTAACCGGCCGAGCGCAGGGCGATCAGGCGCGTACCGCCGGCGGCCAGTCGTTCAAGCACCGGCGCGCTGAGGTCGTCATTGATAAAGGCGCAGACCACTTCATGCCGCTCGGCCAGCGCCACCGTGTCCAGGCTCAGGCGCGCGGGCTGGAAGTGCAATTCGATAGCGGCGGGCACTTTGGCGGCGAGAAAACTCTCGCGGTCGTACGTCTGGCTGCTGAAGAGAATCGTGCGCATGGCGTCATCCTTGTGCTTGAGTGCGCTGAGTTTAACCCTCAACGCCGGCCGCGCTATTGCGTTGGGTCAAGCGCCAATACGCGCTTGCGAGGCCAGGCGGTTGATCGCCCGCTCAAGTTCTTCCAGCGCCACCAGGGCTTTGGGGTCTTGTTGCTTGAGCAGGGTCTCACTGCGCTGGCAGGCCGCACGCAACTGCGGAACGCCGCAATAGCGTGTCGCCCCGTGCAGGCGGTGGACCCGTTCGATCAGGGCATTCTGGTCATTGCTTTCACGGGCGACGCGAATCGCCTCGCGATCAGCTTCCAGTGAGGCCAGCAACATCGCCAGCATGTCGGCCGCCAGATCGGCTTTGCCGGCCGCCAGGCGCAGGCCTTCATCAGGGTCGAGCACCAGCAGGTCGCTGTTGTTGCCATAAACGTCGGCCCGCTCCGGACCGTGGTTACGCAGGGCCAGCCCGGTCCACTTCAACACCACCTGCGCCAATTGACGTTCGCTGATGGGTTTGGTCAGGTAATCGTCCATGCCGCTTTGCAGCAAGGCGCGCTTTTCGTTGGCCATCGCGTGGGCGGTGAGGGCGACGACCGGCAGCGGCGTGCAATGCCGTTCGCTTTCCCATTGGCGAATCGCTTCGGTGCTTTGGCGTCCATCCATGCCCGGCATCTGCACGTCCATCAGCACCAGGTCAAAGGCTTCGGTCTGCACGGCCTTGATCGCCGCAGAACCGCTTTCGACCGCCAGCACCTTGGCGCCCATGTCTTCGAGTAGCGTCTGCACCAGCAACAGGTTGGCCGGGTTGTCGTCGACGCAGAGTACTTTGGGCGCGCGGCTGGAAACCGGTTCGCCCGGCTCGTTGCGCAACTGACGCGGGTTGACCAGATCCGACAGCGCCCGACGCAACTTGCGGGTGCAGGCCGGTTTGGCTTGCAACTGGCTGTGAGGGTTGGGCACCGAGAGATGGAACAGCGTCTGCTCAGTAGTCGGGCACAGCACCAGTACTTTGCAACCCAGGTGTTCGAGGTCCCAGATATGCTGATTCAGCCGCTCCGGCGGCATGTCGTTGGAGGTGATGCCGAGCACGGCAAGGTCGATCGCCTGCTCGGTCTGATGCGCACCGGTGACGCCATTGGTCAGGCTTTCCAGGGTGTTGAACGGGGTTACTTCAAGGCCGCAGTCTTCCAGCTGATGCTGCAAGGCCTGGCGTGCCAGTTCGTGGTTTTCCAGCACCGCAACGCGCCGTCCGAGCAACGGTGGTCCTGGCAGGTCTTCGGCATCGTCGCGGGTTTTTGGCAGGCTCAGGCTGACCCAGAATTCCGAGCCTTCGCCCGGCGTGCTGTCGACACCAATCTCGCCCCCCATCTGCTCGATCAACCGCTTGGAAATCACCAGCCCCAGGCCGGTACCGCCCGGTTGCCGCGACAACGAGTTGTCGGCCTGGCTGAAGGCCTGAAACAACGCACGCACGTCCTGATTCGACAGGCCGATGCCGGTGTCCTGAATGCTGATGCGCAGTTGCACGCTGTCTTCGTGTTCTTCTTCAAGCATGGCGCGGGCAACGATAGTGCCTTCGCGGGTGAACTTGATCGCGTTACTCACCAGGTTGGTGAGGATCTGCTTGAGCCGCAGCGGGTCGCCGACCAGCGACAGCGGAGTGTCACGGTACACCAGGCTGACCAGTTCGAGCTGTTTGGCGTGGGCGGCCGGGGCGAGGATGGTCAGGGTGTCCTGAAGCAGATCGCGCAGGTTGAACGGAATACTGTCGAGCACCAGTTTGCCGGCCTCGATTTTCGAGAAGTCGAGAATCTCGTTGATGATCCCAAGCAGGCTGTCGGCGGACTTTTCGATCGTGCCCAGGTAGTCGAGCTGACGCGGCGTCAGTTCGCTTTTTTGTAGCAAATGGGTGAAACCGAGGATGCCATTGAGCGGCGTGCGAATCTCGTGGCTCATGTTGGCGAGGAACTCGGACTTGATCCGGCTCGCTTCCAGGGCTTCCTTGCGCGCCAGGTCCAGCTCGATGTTCTGGATCTCGATGGTTTCCAGGTTCTGCCGGACGTCTTCGGTGGCCTGATCGATGCTGTGCTGCAATTCTTCCTGAGCATTTTGCAGGGTGCTGGCCATGCGGTTGATACCCGAAGCCAACTCGTCGAGCTCCTGGCTGCCAAGCGGGGGCAGGCGGGTTTCGAGATGGCCGTCCTTGAGTTGTGCCACGGCCTGCTTGATCAGGTTCAGCGGTGTATTGATGGTGCGGCCCATACGTAATGCCAGCAGCGCGGTGCCGACCAGGCCTGCGGCGATCAACAGCACGCTGGCGAACAGGCTTCGGTAACCGCGCAGCAACATGCCGTTGTGGGAGAGTTCCAGCTCGACCCAGCCCAGCAAACGATCGGATTCATCGGGGATCAGCTCGCCGGCCAGGTTGCGATGCCTGCCAAACACCGGCAGCAGGTAACGGGTGGCGTCGTTGCCGGTGCGTTGCAGCATATGCGCGCTGTCGCCGGTGGGCGGCTGGTTGAGCATCAGCGGCCCGGCGTGCGCCAGTTGCGTGCGGTCCGGCGCCAGGAACGACACGGCGCGCACGTCCGGTTGCTCCAGTGACTGGGTTGCGATGCGTTCCAGCAGGTCGTCATTCTTGTGGCCCATGGCCGGGGCGACCAGAGGTGCCAGCTGTTCGGCGATCATTTCGCCGCGTTGCAGAAGTTGGGTTTGCAGGTCGGACTGTTGCATCCAGGTGAAGTAGCCGCCCAGAACCAAGGCCATCAGGCTGGTCGGCAACAAGGTCAACAACAATACGCGACCTTTGATCCCCAGTTTCTTCAGCACGTCACTCTCCTGCTATCACGCTGTTTATAGATGACTGTGCGTGCATCCGGCACGCGCTACCCGCGCAGTGTAGCGATTTGCTTGCGGGCAATCCCGGCAAATTATCCAGTGCTTTGTGACGGTTTGAACGTTACCGGGGGCGGCGACGAAAGTCGCGGGTTGCTCACTGCCGGGCAATCTTGAATAATCAGTGATTGAGAATGACTTGCAGAAGCTAATGACTCCCGTATCTGTTGTCCCCCCGCGTATCCTGGCGATAGAAGACGACCTTGTAGTGGGGGCACATGTTCATGAACATCTGGGGCGCTGTGGTTTTCAGGTGACCTGGTGCCAGAACGGCGAGGACGGGTTGGCGATTGCTCGTGAGCAGACCTTCGATATCGTGCTGATGGATATTGTGCTGCCAGGCATGGATGGCCTGGCGGTATTGACCGACCTGCGGACCCGCGATTCCACCCCGGTGCTGCTGATGTCGGCACTGGGCGCCGAAGCGGATCGCATCAACGGTTTTCGCCTGGGTGCCGACGACTACCTGCCCAAGCCTTTCAGCATGGCCGAATTGCGGGTGCGCATCGAAGCGATCCTGCGGCGGGTGGCCCTGGACCGTCGACATACGCTGCCAGCGATCAACAGCGACGTTCACAGCCTGCGTTTCGACGATGAACTGTCTGATGTTCGCTATGGTGGGCAGTGGGCCGGGCTGACTCGCAGCGAATACCGGCTGCTGGAAACCTTGAACCGCAATGTCGATGAAGTGCTCGGCAAAGCCTTCCTTTATCAGCAGGTGTTGCAGCGCGGCTACGCGCCCCACGACCGCAGCCTGGACATGCACATCAGCCAGATCCGCCGCAAACTCAAGGCTATCGGCTACTGCGAGCGCGAAGTGCGCACGGTCTGGGGCAAGGGTTATGTCATGAGTGCCGTTGATGAAGTGGTCTGAGCGGGTGGTGCCTTTGAGTAACCAGGATGAACAGGCCCGGGCTTGCGATCAAATGTCCAGCGCCGTGGCCCAGCAGCAGCAACAACTGCTGCGCGACTTGTCTCATGAACTGCGCACACCGTTGAGCCGTCTGCGGGTGGCCAGCGAAAGCGAAGAGGATCTGCTGCAACTGCGCGAGCGCATCGGTCGCGAAGTCGATGGCATGCAGCGGTTGGTAGAAGACACTCTGCAACTGGCCTGGCTCGACGCGGAGCACTCGCCATTACCGGGCGAGGCCATCCAGATTCAGGCACTTTGGGAAATGCTCACGGAAAACGCCTGCTATGAAAGCGGCTGGGCTGCCGAGCGATTGAGCTGCGCGGTGGAGGCTTCATGCTGGGTTCGCGGCCATCTGAATACCTTGGCCCAGGCGCTGGAGAACATCCTGCGCAATGCCATCCGCCATTCTCCGAGCGGTGGCAGCGTGCGCCTCGATGGCCGGCGCGACGGCGATTATTGGCTGCTGTGGCTCGAAGATCAGGGCGGCGGTGTCGCTGAAGACGATCTGGAACGCATCTTCGACCCGTTCACCCGACTCAATGGCTCACGTCCCGGCAATGGCGGCTTTGGCCTGGGCCTGAGCATCGCGCGCAACGCGGTGCAGCGCCAGGGCGGGCGCTTGTGGGCGGAGAATACGGGGGCAGGGTTGCGGCTGAATATGCGGTTGTTGGCTGATCTTGATGGTGTCAGTGACGACGCCATCGCGAGCAGGCTCGCTCCCACATTGGATCTGCGTCGTTCATAAATTCCCTGTGGGGAGCCTGCTCGCGATGGTAATCTGCAAACCACCACAAAAACAGCGCTTATTCCCATAAGCCATAAGCACCACACTTTGCGTGATATGGACTGCGCACGTTTGCCGGTATGATGGTCGCCCCCGCAGTCTGGATTGCGAATACGCCATGACCTTGCAGTACCTAACCATCGCCGATTGCGTCGGCAACACTCCGCTGGTTCGTTTGCAGCGCCTGCCCGGCGCCACCAGCAACACCCTGCTGCTCAAGCTCGAGGGTAATAACCCGGCGGGTTCGGTCAAGGACCGTCCGGCGCTGTCGATGATCACCCGTGCCGAGCTGCGTGGGCAGATCCATGCCGGCGATACGCTGATCGAGGCGACCTCCGGCAACACCGGGATTGCCCTGGCGATGGCCGCGGCGATCAAGGGTTACAAGATGATCCTGATCATGCCCGACAACTCCAGCGCCGAGCGCAAGGCCGCGATGACCGCCTATGGCGCCGAGCTGATTCTGGTCAGCCAGGAAGAGGGCATGGAAGGTGCTCGCGACCTCGCCGAGCGGATGCAGGCTGAGGGTCGCGGCAAGGTGCTCGACCAGTTCGCCAACGGTGACAACCCCGAGGCGCATTACACCGGTACCGGCCCGGAAATCTGGCGCCAGACCCAGGGCACCATTACCCATTTCGTCAGTTCCATGGGCACCACGGGCACCATCATGGGGGTCTCGCGTTACCTGAAAGAACAGAATCCGGCGGTGCAGATCGTCGGCCTGCAACCGATGGAAGGCTCGGCGATTCCGGGTATCCGTCGCTGGCCGCAGGAATACCTGCCGAAGATCTATCAAGCCGATCGGGTTGACCGCATCGTCGACATGGCCCAAAGCGAAGCCGAAGACGTGACCCGTCGCCTGGCGCGCGAAGAAGGCATCTTCTGTGGCGTGTCCTCGGGCGGTGCTGTAGCGGCGATGCTGCGCCTGTCCAAGGAAGTCGAAAACGCGGTGATGGTCGCGATCATTTGTGACCGTGGCGACCGTTACTTGTCGACCGGCATTTTCGACGCGCCCAACTGATGGCAAAGCAAGAGAGAGGCCTGCGCTTCCAACCCACTGGCGGCAGCAAGGCCCCGCAAGTCCCGACCGGCAAAAAGCAGCGCTTGACCATCGAGCGCCTGGCGAACGACGGTCGCGGTATCGCGTTTTTCGAAGGTCGTACCTGGTTCGTCATCGGTGCATTGGCCGGTGAAGAAGTCGAGGCCCGCGTCCTGGGTGCCCATGGCAAAGTTGTCGAGGCACGCACCGAGCGCGTCTTCGTCGCCAATCAAGTGCGTCGTCCGGCACCGTGCGCCCATGCCGGACGCTGCGGTGGTTGCAGCGTGCAGCATCTGCCCCACAACGAACAGCTCGCCCTGAAACAGCGCATGCTCGCCGAGCAGTTGTCGCGGGTAGCCGGTGTCGAACCCGAGCAGTGGGCAGAACCCTTGAGCGGTCCTGAGTTCGCCTACCGACGTCGCGCCCGGGTGGCGGTGCGTTGGGACGTGAAGACGAAACAACTCGAAGTCGGTTTTCGTGCCGCCGGCAGCCAGGACATCGTCGGCATCAACGATTGCCCGGTGCTGGTACAGCCCTTGCAGCCGATCATGAGCGGCTTGCCGGAAATGCTCCGGCGTTTGAGCAAGCCTCAGGCGTTGGGGCATGTTGAATTGTTCGCCGGTTCATCCCTGGCCTTGTTGTTGCGCCACATGGCGCCACTGTCTGAAAACGACCTGAGCATCCTCAAGGAATTCTGCGCATTCCATCGTGCCCAATTGTGGCTGCATGGCGAAGGCGAGCCGCAACCGGTCGATGCCGATCAGGCGTTGGGTTACCGCCTTGAGCAATGGAATCTTGAGCTGGCGTATCGTCCGGGTGACTTCATTCAGGTGAACGCCGGGGTCAACGAAGCGATGGTCGCCCAGGCGCTGGAATGGCTGAAGCCTGCCGCTGGCGAACGCGTGCTCGATCTGTTCTGCGGCCTGGGTAACTTTGCCTTGCCGCTGGCGCAGAATGTCCGTGAAGTGGTGGCGGTGGAAGGCGTGCAGACCATGGTCGAGCGCGCGGCTGCGAATGCCGCTAGCAACAATCTGCATAACGCGAAGTTTTTTCAGGCCGATTTATCCCAGCCTTTGGCTGATGCCAAATGGGCCAGCGAGGGCTTTTCTGCGGTACTCTTGGACCCACCGCGCGACGGTGCTTTCGAGGTGGTGCGCACACTCGCATCGTTGGGTGCCAAGCGCTTGGTTTATGTGTCGTGCAACCCGGCAACTTTGGCCCGCGACACGGTCGAATTGATCAAGCAGGGCTACCGGTTAAAACGTGCCGGGATCCTCGATATGTTTCCTCAGACGGCACATGTCGAGGCCATGGCGTTATTTGAAGCGAGCTAGGATGGCTCGTCAGGTCCGACCAGACCGCTCATGCATCAGCCGCTCAGCCCAGCGAGGGCGCGTGGGCAACGAAGGTCAGCGATTTGACGCATTGAATCTGCGTCGTAGGGAAGGTAAGCAAGATGGTACAGGTGAGAGCACACCAGCCGATCAATACCGACGGCAGTATCAATCTCGAGGCTTGGCTCGATCATGCGGTCAGTGTCGATCCGGCACTGGATCGCGAAGCCTTGAAAGAAGCCTGCGAGTTCGCTCGTCAGGCCGAACAGCAAGACAAAGCGGCGAAGAATCTCTGGTCCGAAGGCACGTCGAGTTTTCGTACGGGCCTTGAGATCGCAGAGATTCTCGCCGACCTCAAGCTCGATCAGGATTCGCTGGTCGCGGCAATTCTTTACCGTGGCGTACGCGAAGGCCATATCCAGCTGCCGGCCGTCAGCCAGCGCTTTGGCCCGGTGGTCGCCAAACTGATCGACGGCGTGCAGCGCATGGCAGCGATCAGCGCCAGCCTGAGCCCGCGCCAATCGTTGGTGCTGGGCTCTCAGGGCCAGGTGGAAAACCTGCGCAAGATGCTTGTGGCCATGGTCGACGACGTCCGCGTCGCGCTGATCAAACTGGCCGAGCGCACCTGCGCGATCCGTGCGGTGAAAACCGCCGATGACGAAAAGCGCAACCGGGTCGCCCGGGAAGTCTTCGACATCTATGCGCCGCTGGCTCACCGTCTTGGCATCGGTCATATCAAATGGGAACTGGAGGACTTGTCCTTCCGTTACCTGGAGCCTGAACAATACAAGCAGATCGCCAAGTTGCTGCACGAGCGGCGCCTTGATCGCGAGCGGTTCATCAGTG
The DNA here is from genome assembly GCF_056397385.1 of Pseudomonas sp. 05N36. Lineage (NCBI taxonomy): Bacteria > Pseudomonadati > Pseudomonadota > Gammaproteobacteria > Pseudomonadales > Pseudomonadaceae > Pseudomonas > Pseudomonas sp. 05N36. Next base: position 71,912 of record NZ_JBFTNH010000018.1, read on the forward strand.
ATGTGATGAATCAGCTGCAGGCCGAATTGCAGGCCACCGGCGTCGATGCCGACATCAGCGGCCGGGCCAAACACATCTATTCGATCTGGCGCAAAATGCAGCGCAAGGGTCTGGAGTTCAGCCAGATCTACGACGTGCGTGCGGTGCGCGTGCTGGTGCCGGAAATGCGCGACTGCTACACCGCGCTGGGCATCGTCCACACCTTGTGGCGGCACATCCCGAAAGAATTCGACGACTACATCGCCAACCCGAAAGAGAACGGCTACCGCTCGTTGCACACGGCGGTCATCGGCCCTGAAGGCAAGGTGCTGGAAGTGCAGATCCGCACCCACGCGATGCACGAAGAGGCCGAGCTGGGCGTTTGCGCGCACTGGCGCTACAAGGGCACCGACGTCAAGTCCGGCTCCAATCACTACGAAGAGAAAATCTCCTGGCTGCGTCAGGTGCTCGAGTGGCACGAAGAGCTGGGCGATATCGGTGGCCTGGCGGAACAGCTGCGGGTCGATATCGAGCCGGATCGGGTGTACATCTTCACCCCCGACGGTCACGCAATCGACTTGCCAAAAGGCGCCACACCGCTGGACTTCGCCTACCGCGTACACACTGAAATCGGTCACAACTGCCGGGGCGCGAAGATCAACGGGCGGATCGTTCCGCTCAACTACAGCCTGCAGACCGGTGAGCAGGTCGAGATCATCACCAGCAAACACGGCACGCCGAGCCGCGACTGGCTGAACCCGAACCTGGGCTACATCACTACCTCGCGGGCGCGGGCGAAAATCGTTCACTGGTTCAAATTGCAGGCGCGTGACCAGAACGTCGCGGCCGGTAAAACCCTGTTCGAGCGCGAACTCAATCGCCTCGGTCTGCCGCAGGTGGATTTCGAAAAGCTGGCCGACAAGGCCAACATGAAAACCGCCGAGGACATGTTTGCCGCATTGGGGGCTGGCGATTTGCGCCTGGCGCAACTGGTCAACCTGGCACAGCAACTGGTCGAGCCGGAACGCGGCAACGAACAGCTGGAACTGATCCCGCGCAAGGCCACTGGCTACAAACCGGGCAAGCGCGGCGACATCCAGATCCAGGGCGTCGGCAACCTGATGACCCAAATGGCCGGCTGCTGCCAGCCGTTGCCGGGCGATGCGATCGTCGGTTACATCACCCAGGGTCGTGGTGTCAGCATTCACCGCCAGGACTGCGCCTCGGTGCTGCAGCTGGCTGGGCGCGAGCCTGAGCGGATCATCCAGGTCAGCTGGGGCCCGGTGCCGGTGTTGACCTATCCGGTGGACATCATCATTCGTGCCTACGACCGTTCCGGTCTGCTGCGGGACGTGTCGCAAGTGCTGCTCAATGAGCGGATCAACGTGCTGGCGGTCAACACCCGCTCGAACAAAGAGGACAACACCGCGTTGATGTCCCTGACCATCGAGATTCCGGGGCTGGACGCATTGGGGCGGTTGTTGGGGCGTATTTCCCAATTGCCGAACATCATCGAAACCCGGCGTAACCGCACCCCGTGATGATCGGTGTGGGAGCTGCTTTATGTGGGTTCGAGCCTGCTCGCGAGGGCGGTTGTCCAGTCAGCAGTTATGCTGGATGTGCTGGCCCTATCGCGAGCAAGCGCGCTCCCACATGGGTTTTGTGAAGAGATTGATAGATGTATTCACTTCAAGACTTGCTACACCTGATGAACCGGCTGCGGGATCCGCAGTTCGGCTGTCCGTGGGATATCAAGCAAACGTACCAGACCATCGTCCCGCACACCCTGGAAGAAGCCTACGAGGTGGCCGACGCCATCGAGCGCGGCGATTTCGATCATTTGCAGGGTGAGTTGGGCGATCTGCTGTTCCAGGTGGTGTATTACAGCCAGCTGGCGCGGGAAGAGGGGCGTTTCGAGTTCGACGGTGTGGTCGACAGCATCACCCGCAAACTGATTCGTCGTCATCCCCACGTATTCCCGACTGGTGATCTGTACGCGGCACTGGATATCCCGCGCCTCAGTGAGGAGCAGGTCAAACAGCGCTGGGAGGAGATCAAGGCCGAGGAGCGGGCCGAGAAGTCCCTGGCCCCTGAGCAATTGTCCTTGCTCGACGATGTGCCGGCAGCGTTGCCGGCATTGTCCCGTTCGGCCAAGCTGCAAAAGCGCGCGGGGCAGGTGGGTTTCGACTGGTCGGACGCGTTGCCGGTGCTGGATAAAGTCCGCGAAGAGCTTGATGAAGTGCTCGAAGCCATGGCGGATAACGACGCGACAGCGATCAGTGACGAAGTCGGCGATCTGCTGTTTTCCGTGGTCAACCTGGCGCGTCACCTCAAGGTCGATCCCGAAACGGCATTGCGTGGCGCCAACAGCAAGTTTGAAAAACGCTTCCGATTTATCGAACAGGCATTGCGCGACACCCGCCGTCCCATAGAAGATTGCACCCTCGAAGAGTTGGACGCCTTGTGGGGCGAAGCCAAACGTCAGGAAAAGAATTTGCCCAGCTGCGGCTGAGCTGTTGCCTAAGTGAGTAAGCACCATGAGCCTTTCCCTTCGCGACCAGTTGCTCAAAGCAGGGCTGGTCAACCAAAAGCAGGCCAAACAGGTCGGCAAAGAAAAACAGAAGCAGCAACGTCTGGCCCATAAAGGCCAGATCGAACTCGATGATTCCCAGCAGCGTGCGGCCCAGGAGGCCATGGCCGAGAAGGTCAAGCGCGACCAGGAACTCAATCGCCAGCAGCAGGAAAAGGCCGAGCAGAAGGCTCGTGCCGCACAGGTCAAGCAATTGATCGAAGTCTCGCGCCTGCCGAAGTTGACCACCGAGGACTACTACAACTTCGTGGACGACAAGAAGGTCAAGCGCATCTCCGTTAACACCCTGATGCGCAACAAGCTCAGCAGCGGCTCCCTGGCAATCGTGCATCACGCCGGCGGCTACGAAGTGATCCCGCGTGAAGCGGCCTTGAAGATCCAGGAGCGCGATCCGCAACGTATCGTGCAGCTGAATGTGAAGACAGAAGAAGTCAGCGCTGAAGACGATCCGTACGCGGCCTATCAGATCCCTGATGATCTGATGTGGTAAGCCTTTAAAGGTTGCCACAACGACAAACCCCGCTCATTGGCGGGGTTTGTCGTTTTCAATGCGGTCATTACACGGAACGGGCGTCTCGTTGCTGTTCCAGATTTTCCAGTTCGGCCTTGTAGCTGTGGGCATCGCTCTCGGAGTGGAACATCCCCACCAGCATGTCTTGTTGATAGACGTCCCAGATCCGGATACCGGCGGCTACGCCTTCGTGGGATTTATGTGAATCGTCGCGTTCAGTTACTTTTACAGTCATCTGCTGGCTCCAATCTCAATTGTTCTGCAGCAAGGCGTGTGCAGGCCTTTGTTATATGTTTTGTTAGCTTGCTAAGTAAATGCCTGCGGTCGGTAACAATCTTTTGCAGAAATTGAAAAAATCCCGCAGCCCTTGCAGGCCGTGACATTTGGTCGCAGGCCGCCGGGTTTCATGACAGAAGTTTCATGTTTCCAACGGCCTGGACACAAAACAACAGACGAAAAAAAGCCCCGCATTCGCGAGGCTTCTTCATTTCGATCAGTTTGCTTAGCTGCCTTTGACAGCCTTGCCGTCAACCGTACCGTCGAGGAGCATGATGTTGTACTCCTTGCCGTCGGTCTCGACCTGGCGCAGGGCTACCAGGATGTAGCCCCAGTCCTTGGCGAACCACATTTCGGTGATGCGCTTGTTCTGTGTCGGGTCGCGAACACGTTCGACCTTGATCGCATCGACCGAGCCCGCTTTGGTCTGGACTTTCTCTGAGCCGATCACGCGGAAATCGTAGGTGTCGGTGTCTTCACCTTCGACCACTTGGTAGCTCATGCTTTTTTTGCCGGCGGCTACATCGCGCTGCAAGGCCAGTTGGTAGGTGGACTTGTCCAGCATGCCGGTGTTGAGCGGTACCTTGACCGGATCGCCGCGATCAGTGCCGGTGACCATCTTGGCGGTCCAGTCGAAGTCCAGATTGACCTTCTTGGCTTTGCCCAGGCCACCGCGTTCGAAGCGATAGGACTGAGGCAGCAAGGTGTCCTTGTCCAGCTTCAGGGTGCTTTCCTCGGTCAGGCTGGCGACCAGCATGGAGGCCTTGAAATTCAAGGTCCAGGAGCCGTTGTCATTTTTCGACAGGCTGCGTTCGGCCGAACCGCTCATCGGGAGCTGCTTCCAGTCGGCGGTGTAGCTGGCGGAGAACGGTTGAAGGTCTGCCGCCTGCGCAAGGGGCAGGGCGAGCAGAGCACAAGCGAAGAGCAGGGCACGACGCATAAAATCTCCTAGTTTCGAATCAAGTGACCGCTGGCCGCGAGTAACTGACCATCCAGTAAAGCACCCTGTTCGCCAAGGCTCAGTCGGCCCTCGGCAAACCAGCGTACGGCCATCGGGTAAATCTGGTGTTCGCGGGTGTGGACCCGTTGCGCCAGACTTTGCGGCGAATCGTGCAACTCTACCGGTATTACTGCCTGTACGACCAGTGGTCCGCCATCGAGTTCCTCGGTGACGAAGTGCACGCTGCAGCCATGTTCGGTGTCGCCGGCTTCCAGCGCTCGCTGATGAGTGTGTAACCCTTTGTATTTGGGTAGCAGCGAAGGATGGATATTGAGCAGGCGACCCTGATAGTGACGGACGAAATCAGCGCTGAGAATACGCATGAATCCGGCCAGTACCACAAGTTTGGGTTGGAAGGCGTCGATCAACTCGATCAAGGCGGCATCGAAGGCCTCGCGACCTTCGAAAGCCTTGTGATCCAGGGTGCGGGTGTCGATACCCGCATCCCTGGCGCGCTGAAGGCCGTAGGCATCAGCGCGGTTCGAGATCACCGCGCGAATGCGCACAGGGTTGTCCGCGTTCTGCGCGTCGTCGATCAAGGCCTGCAAGTTACTGCCGGTGCCGGACAACAGCACCACGACATCACAGGTTGCGGGCATTTGCTCTTGCATTAATGCGCCTTGAGGTTCTTCAGTTCAACCTGCGCAGCACCTTCGGCAGCGGTAGCGATCTGACCGATGACCCAAGGCTGCTCGCCGGCTTCACGCAGTACGTTCAGCGCGGTTTCAACGTGTTCCTGAGCAACGCAGATCACCATGCCGACGCCGCAGTTCAGCACGCGGTGCATTTCGGTTTCGTCGACGTTGCCTTTCTCTTGCAGCCAGTCGAATACGGCCGGACGGGTCCAGCTCGCTACGTCAACCACAGCTTGCGCGCCTTTTGGCAGAACGCGCGGGATGTTGTCGAGCAGGCCGCCACCGGTGATGTGGGCCATGGCCTTGACTGCGCCAGTGTCTTTGATCAGCTTGAGCAGCGGCTTCACGTAGATACGGGTTGGTGCCATCAACAGATCAGTCAGCGGCTTGCCGTCGAGCTGGATGTTTTCGATGTCTGCACCGGACACTTCGATGATCTTGCGGATCAGCGAGTAGCCGTTGGAGTGCGGACCGGAAGACGGCAGGGCGAGCAGGGCATCGCCAGCGGCGACTTTCGAACCGTCGATGATTTCCGACTTCTCGACCACGCCCACGCAGAAGCCGGCCAGGTCGTAGTCTTCGCCTTCGTACATGCCAGGCATTTCAGCGGTTTCACCGCCCACCAGCGAGCAGCCGGACAGTTCGCAGCCAGCACCGATGCCGGTGACGACTTGAGCGGCGGTGTCGACGTTCAGTTTGCCGGTGGCGTAGTAGTCGAGGAAGAACAGCGGTTCGGCACCGCAGACCACCAGGTCGTTGACGCACATGGCAACCAGGTCGATGCCGATGCTGTCATGCTTGTTCAGGTTCAGAGCCAGGCGCAGCTTGGTGCCGACGCCGTCGGTGCCGGATACCAGCACGGGCTGCTTGTAGCCAGCCGGGATTTCGCAGAGGGCGCCGAAACCGCCCAGGCCGCCCATGACTTCCGGGCGCGCAGTGCGCTTGGCGACGCTCTTGATGCGTTCGACCAATGCTTCACCGGCGTCGATGTCTACACCGGCGTCCTTGTAGCTCAGGGAGGGTTGCTTGCTCATGATCCAGGCCTTTAGGGGGGATTCAGGGGTAACGACCGAGTTCGGCAAGTGCACTGAAATGTGTGTGGCGCGATTGCCGCGCGAGCATTTCAGCGTACCCAGCCGTTGCCGGTCTACGAAGGCGCGCGATTTTATCAGGCTTGAGGGGCAGCGGCCATCCTCGGGCCGACGGGCAGAGGCATATCGTGTTAAAAAAACCGAAAATGCCCGCGCTGGTGACCTCGCTCGTGGCTGTATAAGGTATAGCCGTTAACCGGCTATCGTTATGACAGAGTGAAAACTTCCATCGATTGCGTGAATGTTTTGCGCAGGCCGGCGGTCACAGCCTTGCTCAAGTCTGTTCATGCGGTCTGTTCCAGCCGCTTTTTGTCGACGGGAATCCTCCATGCGTTTGTGTAAGCTTCTTTTTGTGGGCTGTTTGTCGTTGGTCAGCCTGGCGAGTAATGCCCAAACCGTTAACGGTCTCTACCAGGTGCGCGAGCCGGTCAGCAGTCAGACCCCGGAGGAGCGCGATCAGGCCACCCAGCGTGCGCTGGAAACCCTCGTGCTGCGTCTGACCGGTGATGCCAAGGCCGCGCAGAATCCAGGGTTGGCGGCGATTCGCAAGGACCCGCAGCAGATCATCAGCCGATATGGCTACGACGCCGGACCACCGGAAAGCCTGCAAGTCGATTTCGATCCCGTCAGCACCGATCGTGCGCTGCGTCAGGCCGGGCTGGCCTTGTGGGGCGCCAATCGGCCGTCGATTCTCGGTTGGTGGCTGAACGATTCGGCCGAAGGTTCAAGCCTGGTCGGCGACGGTCTGGCCAGTGCTGCGCCATTGCGCCGTGCGGCACAGCATCGCGGTCTGCCATTGCGTTTACCACTGGGTGACCTGAACGAGCAGATCGTCGCTACTGCGCCACATCTGGAAGGCAATGATCCGGCGCCGCTGCATGGCATCTCCGAGCGTTACGGCGCGGATGCTCTGTTGGCCGTGCATGCGCGGGAGGAGGGTGGTCAGTGGCAGGCCAAGTGGCATTTATGGCTGGGTGACCAGCGCGAGCAAGGCAGCGTGCAAGGGGCCGACAGTGCGGCTGTGGCCGATGCGGTATTGCTGGCGGTGAGTCAGCGCATGGCGCCGCGTTTCGTTGCCAGGCCAGGAGCGTCCACCGAGCAGGTACTTGAGGTGCAAGGCATGAATCTGGAGCGTTACGCGGTGCTGGGGCGCTTGCTTGAACCGTATGGTGTGCGCCTGCAAAGTGTCGATGGTGACCGGATCGTGTATCGCGTCAACGGCAGTGCCGATCAGCTGCGAGCACAGTTGAGTCTGGCGAATTTGCAGGAAGTGCCGGCGGGCGTTGCGCCTGCAGTGGTTCAGCCAGCAGTCGGCGGTGCAGTACCTGCGGTCGCCCCGGCACCCGCGCCCAAGGCGCAGTTGAGTTTCCGTTGGTAGATTTTCTTTCCTTATATAGAAGCTGGAGTGATTCATGGCCGATACACGGCGTTGGGTGTGGCTTGGTGGGGTAGCCCTGCTGTGCGCATTTGTGTACCTGTTGCATCCGATCCTTACACCGTTCCTGGTGGCGTTGTTGCTGGCCTATCTGTTCGACCCGCTGGTGGATCGCCTGGAGGCATTCGGCCTGTCGCGAACCTGGGGGGTGGTCGCAGTGTTCGCGCTGTTCACCCTGGTCGTCATGACACTGTTACTGGTGTTGGTGCCGATGCTGGCCAAGCAGCTGTTCCGCTTGTATGAACTGGCACCACAAATGCTCGATTGGTTGCAGCACACGGCGATGCCTTGGGCGCAGTCGAAGCTCGGGTTGGCGAATGGGTTCTGGAAGTTCGACAAGGTCAAGGCTGCGATTACCGAGCACATGGGGCAGGCCACTGACATCGTCGGGATCGTGCTGAGCCAGGCCACTGCATCGGGTTTGGCATTGATCGGTTGGCTGGCCAATCTGGTGCTGATCCCGGTGGTGAGTTTTTACCTGTTGCGCGACTGGGACCTGATGATGGCGAAGCTCCGTAGCCTGTTGCCACGTAATCGCGAAGAGCAAGTGGTATCGCTGGCGGACGAGTGTCACGAGGTGCTCGGCGCATTTGTTCGTGGGCAGTTGCTGGTGATGCTGGCATTGGGAGTGATCTACGCGGCGGGCCTGATGCTGGTCGGGCTGGAGCTGGGGCTGTTGATCGGCCTGATTGCCGGTCTGGCAGCGATCGTGCCGTACATGGGCTTTGTGATCGGGATCGGCGCGGCGTTGATCGCCGGGTTGTTTCAGTTTGGTGGCGACCTGTATCCGATGATCGGGATTGTCGCGGTGTTCATGGTCGGTCAGGCGCTGGAAGGCATGGTGCTGACGCCGTTGTTGGTGGGGGACCGGATTGGTCTGCACCCGGTGGCGGTGATCTTTGCGATTCTGGCGGGTGGAGAGCTGTTCGGTTTCACCGGGATCCTGCTGGCATTGCCAGTCGCGGCGGTGATCATGGTGCTTGTTCGGCATGTCCATGATTTATATAAAGATTCTGGCATGTACAGCGGTGTGGATAATTCGGATTGATCAGCCCTGTCGACTGAGTACCCAAGGATGCCCGGCACATTACCGGGCAAGCCTGTAAAACTCTCCCGGCTGTCACATACGCCGTCAAACAAACCTCGGCGATCCTCGCAAGTTAACGCAAACCTTTGATTTTGCTTATGGTCTGCTGCATTGTGCGGCTGGCGTCACGGGTATAAACTTTGCAAACTTTACACAGAGGCCACTAACGGTTCGTTTGAACTGTTCAGTCAGCATGAAACCGATTCAGCTGCCCCTAGGTGTGCGTCTGCGTGATGACGCTACCTTTATCAACTACTACCCTGGCGCCAATGCCGCTGCACTCGGCTATGTCGAGCGGCTGTGCGAAGCCGACGCCGGCTGGACCGAAAGCCTGATCTATCTCTGGGGCAAGGACGGCGTAGGGCGTACGCACTTGTTGCAAGCCGCGTGCTTGCGCTTCGAGCAGTTGGGGGAGCCGGCGGTGTACCTGCCGTTGGCCGAGTTGCTGGATCGCGGTATCGAAATCCTCGACAACCTTGAACAGTACGAACTGGTCTGCCTGGATGACTTGCAGGCAGTCGCAGGGCGGGCTGATTGGGAAGAGGCGTTGTTCCATCTGTTCAATCGCCTGCGAGACAGCGGTCGGCGCCTGCTGATCGCCGCTTCGACCTCGCCACGCGAGTTGCCGGTAAAACTGGCAGACCTCAAATCCCGCTTGACCCTGGCGCTGATTTTTCAGATGCGGCCACTGTCCGATGAAGACAAGTTGCGTGCGCTGCAATTGCGCGCCTCACGTCGCGGTCTGCACCTGACCGACGAAGTCGGGCATTTTATTTTGACGCGCGGCACTCGCAGCATGAGTGCGTTGTTCGAGCTCCTTGAGCGCCTCGATCAGGCCTCCTTGCAGGCTCAGCGCAAGCTGACGATCCCCTTTCTCAAAGAAACCCTGGGCTGGTAAAACCGCGGCCTGTAGTGCGTTTCGGCATCTTTCAGGCGTTAGAAAACCCGCTTCCGGAAGGGTGTTCACGGCGCGTGCAGATTTAAAATGGGCTTAAGCGCTTAGATGTTAACGAGAAACCGATAAGTCACATTCGGATCGATTGAATTTGCAAATGAGGACGATAGAAGGCATAGTCTCGCCTTCTTTACAACTTCAGCCACGGTCGTGCCCATGCTAAATCGCTTCGCACCCCTCGTGCCTCTCGCACTTGTCACCCTGCTTTTTGGTTGCGCGGTTCATTCCCCGGTCTCGCAACAACAAAACGATCAGCAGATTAAAAATTCAGCGACTGCCCAGTCTTCCGTTATTTATCAGGAAGAGCTGGCTACCGAAAAAGAGCTGGCAGACTTTGCCAGCAACAAGCCTTACCAGCTTCCGGTTCTGGCCGACAGCATCCTCGAGCGTGGCCTGTCCCTGGTTGGTACCCGTTACCGCATGGGCGGCACCTCTGAAGCCGGTTTCGATTGCAGCGGTTTCATCGGTTATCTGTTTCGTGAAGAGGCTGGCATGAACCTGCCGCGCTCCACTCGCGAAATGATCAACGTGAATGCCCCATTGGTCTCGCGCAACAACCTGAAGCCTGGCGACTTGCTGTTCTTCGCCACCAATGGTCGTCGCGGTCGCGTCAGTCACGCCGGGATCTACCTGGGTGATGACCAGTTCATCCATTCCAGCAGCCGCCGCAGCGGTGGTGTCCGGGTCGATAACCTGGGCGACAGCTACTGGAGCAAGACCTTCATTGAGGCCAAGCGGGCACTCGCCATGGCCCCAACGACAGTCACGGCACGCAAGTAAGCGGACTTTTTGTAAGGCCAACTTAAAGTCTTACTTGAAGTTTGGCGCGTAGCCGCTAGAATCCTGATCTATTGTTGACTAACTAACCGCGTAAGCCCTGCTTACGCGGTTTTGTTTTCAGCCGCTCGGCAGAGAAAGCCGCTGCCAGATCAGGATGTTCTGCACATGACGATGTCGGCCCGCCTCGCACTTATCTTCCTCGCAGCGCTGCTCAGCGCCTGTGCCAGCCGTACTCCGCCGCCTGTCAAAGTCGTTCGCGCCCCGGTTTTCGCTCCCGCCCAATCGTTCTCGCCTGCCGCTGAAGACGTGCTGATTCGCGCGCTGGGTCTGGTCGGCACGCCTTATCGTTGGGGCGGCAATACGCCGGATTCAGGTTTCGATTGCAGCGGCCTGATCGGCTACGTCTACCGCGATGCGGCGGGTATTTCCTTGCCGCGCTCGACTCGCGAGATGATCGGCATGCAAGCGCCGAACATTGGCCTGGAGGCTCTGCAAACCGGCGACCTGATCTTCTTCGCCACCAATGGCGGCTCGCAAGTCAGCCACGCCGGGATCTACGTCGGTGAAGGTCGCTTCGTGCATGCTCCCGCCACGGGTGGTACGGTGAAGCTCGACAGTTTGTCCAAGGCCTATTGGCAGAGAGCCTACCTGAGCGCCAAGCGTGTTATCGAGCCTGAGCATCTGGCGCACAATTTCTAGTTCGCAGAGGTTGTCATGACCGCTCGCACACTCAATCTCGACGATTCCCTTTATAACTACCTGCTCGACGTTTCCTTGCGCGAAACGCCGCTGCAGCGTCGCTTGCGTGACGAAACCCAGGCGCTGCCCATGGCGCGCTGGCAGGTGGCGCCCGAGCAGGGGCAGTTCCTCGCCTTGCTGGTCAAGCTGATGAGCGCCAGGCGCTTGCTCGAAGTGGGGACTTTCACCGGCTACAGCGCCTTGTGCATGGCGACCGCCTTGCCGGATGACGGCTCGTTGATCTGCTGTGACCTTCCCGGAGACTACAACGCCACGGCGCGCCGCTACTGGCAGGAGGCTGGTCTCGCCGGGCGCATCGATTTGCGTTTGGCCCCCGCGTTGCAAACCCTGGCTCAACTTGAGCAGCAAGGGCAGGGTGGTTGTTTCGATCTGATCTTCATCGATGCCGACAAGGCCAACTATCCGGCGTATCTGGAAAGCGCTCTGCGGCTGCTGCGAAGCGGTGGGTTGGCGGTATTCGACAACACGCTGTGGAGTGGGCGAGTACTGGAAGACAATCCTGCGAGCGAAGACACCCGAGCCATCCAGGCGCTTAATCGCGCCTTGAAGGATGACTCGCGTGTCGATCTGTCGTTGTTGCCGCTGGGCGATGGTTTGACCTTGTGCCGCAAGCGCTAGACCCTGATTGGCCTAAGGTTCAACCTGTCAGCCGCGAGCCTCTTTGAGCAGCAGTGCGATGCCCGGATGGTAGTTGCCGGCTTCGTTGTGCAATTTGCGGTAGGCGTAGGGGAAGTACCAGGCCACGGCGCAGGTGTGTTCCTTTTGCAGGTCGTCGACCATGTCCTGGAGCTCTTCCGGCGTAGGACTGTGCTGGGTCTTTTGCGGGGCAACGAACAGGCAGCCGAGTTTCAGGTCACTGGCATAGCTGATTTTTTTCGCATCGCTCACGACGTCGTGCAAGGCCTGGGTCAGATTCAGGTTGTTGACTCGCGGCCAGCGTTGCGTGGCTTGAAGGTAGGCGCGTTCTTCTTTGCTGGCGATAAACAGGTCGGCGCGGCCATTGCGCTCGCCTTCCTCGATCTGCTTTTTCGTCGGAGTCTGTTCGAGGGTGACCATTTCAGCCATCCACGCTGCCGCCGAAAGCAGGCTCAGGTTGGCGCGTTCGTCAAACCAGTAAGGGCTTTCGTTATCGCCGCGTACTGCGTTGTAGCGGTCGATGCACTCGAACCAGCGCTCCAGCACCGGGCGCAGGAATTCCAGCTTCGGGTTACTGATGATCATGCCTTGCATGTTGCTCCCCCTCTTTGTTCTTGTAATATAAGGTTGTGGCTCTTTGATATCATCGCTTTTAGTGTGGCGCAAGATTGGCGCCAGTTTATTGATCGGGGTCGGTTTCTATCTGTCGATGAGCCCCCGGCTTTAATTGACGCTCCACCCCCAACCCTCTAACCTTCGCGACTTGTTTCAGGTGCTCTGTGACCCAGTGGTCGACCGAGTGAAACAGGGAAGCTGGTGAGGGCGCGTTCTTTGACAGAGCGGGCGACGATCCCGGCGCTGCCCCCGCAACGGTAAATGAGTAAAAACTGCGCTTTGAGCCACTGTGTCGAAGGTCGATATGGGAAGGCGCGCAGTCAGGCGCAAGCCGCTCATGAGCCCGGAGACCGGCCTGATCCATCCAGCGGCATCACGGTGGGCGATGCCAGGCTTCTTGCCGTCTATTTCTATGCCTGCCCGCCGTTATCCAGCCTCAACGGAGAGCTCCCCCATGACTGATTCCCCTGATCGTGACGAACGCCATCTGGCACGCATGCTGCGCAAGAAAGCGGTGATCGATGAGCGTATTGCCAACTCGCCGAATGAATGCGGCTTGCTGCTGGTCCTGTCCGGCAACGGCAAGGGCAAAAGCAGTTCAGCGTTCGGTATGCTCGCCCGGGCGATGGGCCACGGCATGCAGTGCGGCGTGGTGCAGTTCATCAAGGGGCGTAGCAGCACTGGTGAGGAGCTGTTCTTCCGGCGCTTCCCGGAGCAAGTGCGCTTCCACGTGATGGGCGAAGGTTTCACTTGGGAAACCCAGGATCGCCAGCGCGATATCGCCGCCGCCGAAGCTGCCTGGGAAGTCTCCCGTGAATTGCTGCGTGACCCGGGCATTGGTCTGGTGGTGCTCGATGAGCTGAATATCGCCCTCAAGCACGGTTATCTGGACCTCGATCAGGTGCTCAGCGACTTGCAGGCGCGTCCGCCGATGCAACACGTGGTGGTCACCGGTCGTGGCGCCAAGCCGGAAATGATCGAACTGGCCGACACCGTTACCGAAATGGGCATGATCAAGCACGCTTTCCAGGCCGGGATCAAAGCGCAGAAAGGCGTAGAGCTGTGAGTGAGCCGCGCTTTTGCCCGGCGGTACTGATTGCCGCGCCGGCTTCCGGTCAGGGCAAGACCACCGTCACTGCCGCGCTGGCCCGTTTGCATCGCAATCAGGGGCGCAAGGTCCGGGTGTTCAAATGCGGCCCGGACTTTCTCGACCCGATGATTCTCGAGCGCGCCAGCGGTGCGCCGGTCTATCAATTGGACATGTGGATGGTCGGCGAGCAGGAAAGTCGTCGACTGTTGTGGGAAGCCGCCGCTGAGGCTGATCTGATTTTGATCGAAGGCGTCATGGGCCTGTTCGATGGCACGCCGTCCAGCGCCGATCTGGCGCGGCACTTCGGCGTACCGGTGCTGGGTGTGATTGATGGCACCGCCATGGCTCAGACCTTCGGCGCGCTGGCGTTGGGGCTCGCACGTTATCAGCCGGACCTGCCGTTTGCCGGTGTCTTGGCCAACCGCGTCGGTACCTTGCGTCACGCGCAATTGCTCGAAGGCAGCCTCACCGAAGGCCTGCGCTGGTATGGCGCTTTGTCCCGGGAAACCGGGATCGAACTGCCAAGCCGTCACCTGGGCCTGGTCCAGGCCAGTGAATTGAATGACCTCGATCTGCGCCTCGACGCCGCCGCCGAAGCGTTGGCCAGCAGTTGCGAAGTGGCGTTGCCGCCCGCCGTCGAGTTCGCTGCACCTGACGTGATTGCCGCCGAGCCATTGTTGGCCGGTGTGCGAATTGCCGTGGCTCGCGATGAAGCGTTTGCCTTCACGTATGGCGCGAGCCTCGACTTGCTGCGGGCGATGGGTGCGGAGTTGCGATTCTTCTCGCCGATCCATGACCGTGAACTGCCAGAAGCGGACAGCCTGTATCTGCCCGGTGGCTATCCGGAATTGCACCACGTGGCGTTGGCTGAAAACCGCACAATGCTCGATGCCATTCGCGCGCATCACGGCGCTGGCAAACCGTTGTTGGCTGAATGCGGCGGCATGCTGTACCTGCTCGACTCACTGACCGATGTCGATGGCACGCGTGCCGAGTTGGTAGGGCTGCTGGCCGGTGATGCGGTGATGCAAAAGCGCCTGGCCGCGCTGGCCCTGCAAGCGGTCGAGTTACCCGAAGGCGCGTTGCGTGGCCACACCTACCACCATTCGTTGACCAGCACCGAGCTTGAGCCGATCGCTCGCGGCCTGAGCCCTAACGGCGGGCGCGGTGCCGAGGCGGTTTACCGTGACGGGCGGATGACGGCGTCTTATGTGCACTTTTATTTCCCGTCCAATCCGCAAGCGGTGGCGGCGTTGCTCAAGCCATGAATCCTGAAGATCTGGCGTTCAGCGCCGCCGAGCGCGAAGCGGTTTATCGCGCGATTGCCGAGCGTCGCGACATGCGTCACTTCAGTGGCGGCAGCGTCGAGCCCGAACTGCTTCGGCGTTTGCTCGAAGCGGCGCATCGGGCGCCGAGTGTCGGTTTGATGCAGCCCTGGCGGTTTATCCGCATCAGCGACCGAGCGTTACGCGGCAGGATCCAGCAACTGGTGGAAGAGGAGCGGGTACGCACCGCCGAAGCGCTGGGCGAACGCTCCGACGAATTCATGACGCTGAAAGTCGAAGGCATCAATGATTGCGCCGAAGTGTTGGTCGCCGCGCTGATGGATGATCGCGAGCGGCATATCTTTGGTCGTCGGACCTTGCCGGAAATGGACATGGCGTCGTTGTCCTGCGCGATCCAGAATCTTTGGCTGGCGTCCCGTGCCGAAGGTCTGGGCATGGGCTGGGTCTCGTTGTTCGAGCCGCAAGCCTTGGCCGATCTGCTCGGCCTGCCGCCGGGGGCCAAACCGCTGGCGGTGTTGTGCCTGGGACCGGTCAAGGAATTTTACCCGGCGCCGATGCTGGTCCTTGAAGGCTGGGCGCAGGCGCGTCCGCTGAGTGAACTGTTGTACGAGAATTTTTGGGGAGTGAGTCAATGAGTGTGGCGTTGCTGAGTGTCGCCGGCGTAGCGCTGGATGCGCTGCTGGGCGAACCCAAGCGCTGGCATCCGCTGGTGGCGTTCGGCCGTTTTGCCGATCGTATCGAGCAGCGTTTCAACTCTGCCGGTCGTGGCTGGCGCAGTCATGGCGTCACGGCCTGGGTGATGGCGGTGCTGCCGCTGACCCTGTTGATCACGGCATTGTCCTGGTTGCCTTACATCGGCTGGGTCGTCGAGATTCTCGCGTTGTATTGCGCGCTCGGTCTGCGCAGCCTTGGTGAGCATGTCGAGCCGGTGGCTCAGGCCCTGCGCAGCGACGACCTGGATGAAGCGCGCAAGCGTGTCGGTTATCTGGTCAGCCGTCAGACCAGTGAGCTGGACTCGACCGAAGTGGCCCGCGCGGCCACCGAATCGGTTCTGGAAAACGGCAGCGACGCGGTATTCGCCGCGCTGTTCTGGTTTGCCGTCGCGGGTGCGCCGGGCGTGGTGCTCTATCGGCTGAGCAATACGCTGGATGCCATGTGGGGTTATCGCAATGAACGCTTTGAACGCTTCGGCTGGGCGGCGGCGAAAATCGACGATGTGCTCAACTATATTCCGGCGCGTCTGGTGGCATTGACTTACGCGCTGCTGGGCAAAACCCGTTTGGCACTCAAATGCTGGCGCACCCAGGGGCCGACCTGGGACAGCCCGAACGCCGGGCCGGTGATGGCTGCTGGCGCGGGCGCTCTGGGCGTCGAGTTGGGCGGGGCGGCGATCTATCACGGTGAGCTGCATCAGCGTCCACAGTTGGGCGAAGGTGTGCCGGCAGACGCCAACTCCATCGATCACGGCTGGCAACTGGTTCAGCGTGGGGTATGGCTGTGGTTGCTGATCCTCTGTGTGGGAGCCGAGTTTTATGCTTGAGCACGGTGGCCGCTTGCGCAAGGCGGCGTTGCAGTACGGCATCGCCGAAGCCGATTGGCTCGACTTGTCCAGCGGTCTGGCACCTTGGCCGTGGGCGATTCCGGACATCCCGTTGCGGGCCTGGGCGCGCTTGCCGGAAACCGATGACGGCCTGGAGCAGGCTGCACGCGAATACTACGGCGCCTCGCAGGTGCTGCCGGTCGCGGGCTCCCAGGCGGCTATCCAGTTGCTGCCACGCCTGCGTCGCGCCGGTAAAGTCGGCGTGCTCTCGCCGTGTTATGCCGAGCACGCCGAGGCCTGGCGTCGCAACGGCTACATCGTGCGTGAAGTGCTGGAGCAGGAAGTCGACTTTTTCCTCGATAGCCTCGACGTGCTGGTGGTGGTTAACCCGAACAATCCCACCGGCCTGAGCCTGACCCCGGAACGCCTGCTCGACTGGCATGCACGGCTGGCACAGCGCGGCGGCTGGCTGGTGGTCGACGAAGCCTTCATGGACAACACCCCACAGTTGAGCCTGTCGTCTTATACCGATCAGGTCGGCTTGATCGTCTTGCGTTCGTTCGGCAAGTTTTTCGGCCTGGCCGGGGTGCGATTGGGTTTTGTACTGGCCGAGCGCAAATTGCTCAAACTGCTCGCCGAGCAGGTCGGTCCTTGGGCGGTCAGCGGGCCGACCCGGGTAGTGGGTCAGGTCTGTTTGCGTGACACCCAAGGCCACGCTCGCCAGCGTCTGCGCAGTGAAGAAGCGAGCCAGCGTCTGGCTGAGGTTCTCGAGCGTCATGGCTTCAAGCCGCACGGCGGTTGTGCGTTGTTTCAGTGGTTGATCATCGAGCGCGCAGAGCATCTGCACGAATTCATGGCCCGGCGCGGCATCTTGCTGCGCCTGTTCACCCACAATAGCAGCCTGCGGTTCGGCCTGCCGGCCGATGACGCCGATTGGCAGCGCCTCGAGCACGCTTTCGAAGCCTACGCCAAGGAAACCCCATGACCACGCTGATGGTGCAAGGCACCACCTCGGACGCCGGCAAAAGTACCCTGGTAACCGCGCTGTGCCGCTGGCTGACGCGCCAGGGTGTTCGCGTGGCGCCGTTCAAGCCGCAGAACATGGCACTCAACAGCGCGGTAACCGCCGACGGTGGCGAAATCGGCCGCGCTCAAGCTGTGCAGGCCCAGGCGGCCAACCTGGAGCCACACACCGACATGAATCCGGTGCTGCTCAAGCCCAATAGCGATACCGGCGCGCAAGTGATCATTCACGGACGTGCCGTGACCACCATGAACGCCGTCGCCTATCACGACTACAAAGCCATCGCCATGCAAGCGGTGCTCGCCTCTCACCAACGTTTGAGTGCAGCCTATCCGGTGGTGATGGTCGAAGGCGCGGGGTCACCCGCCGAGATCAATTTGCGTGCCGGCGACATTGCCAACATGGGGTTCGCCGAGGCGGTGGATTGTCCGGTGGTGCTGATCGCCGACATCAATCGCGGCGGGGTATTCGCGCATTTGGTGGGCACACTGGAGCTGTTGTCAGCCACTGAGCAGGCGCGGGTCAAAGGCTTCATCATCAACCGTTTTCGCGGCGATATCGCCTTGCTGCAGCCGGGCCTCGACTGGCTGGAAGAGCGCACCGGCAAACCGGTGATCGGCGTGCTGCCGTATGTCATGGATCTGCATCTGGAAGCCGAAGACGGCATCGATCAGCGCCAGGCCGATAAGGCCGAGCAGGTGCTCAACGTGGTGGTGCCGGTATTGCCGCGTATCAGCAACCACACCGACTTCGATCCACTGCGTCTGCATCCGCAGGTCGATCTGCAATTCATCGGGCCGGGGCAGCCGATTCCGCCTGCCGATCTGATCATCCTGCCGGGCTCGAAGAGCGTGCGCAGCGACTTGCACTACTTGCGCACCAACGGCTGGGACGCGGCCATTACCCGCCATTTGCGTTACGGCGGCAAGCTGCTCGGCATTTGCGGTGGCCTGCAAATGCTCGGCGAGCACGTGCACGACCCGCTGGGGCTGGAAGGCGCGGCGGGCTCCAGTGCCGGTCTCGGCTTGCTGGCGTTCGAAACCGTGCTCGAAGAAGAGAAACAGCTGCGCAATGTGCGCGGACATCTGACGTTGGAAAACGCTGAAGTCAGCGGTTATGAAATTCACGCCGGGGTCACCACCGGTAGTGCTTTGGAGCAGGCGGCGGTGTTGCTGGATGACGGTCGCAGCGACGGAGCCCGAAGTGCTGACGGACAGGTGCTCGGCACGTATTTGCACGGCCTGTTCGAATCCCCGGCAGCGTGCAGTGCGCTGTTGCGCTGGTCCGGTTTGCAGGACGTGCAGGACGTCGATTACCACGCCTTGCGCGAGCGTGATATCGAGCGGTTGGCGGACCTGGTGGAGAAGCATCTGGATACTGGGTTGTTGCGTGAGCTCTGTGGGTTTTGAGGTGGTTGTGCCGGCCGCATCGCGAGCAGGCTCGCGATGACCTCGGTTGTCACTCCGCCATTTAGAGGTTTATGACCATGTTGCAACTGATCCTCGGCGGCGCCCGCTCCGGTAAAAGCCGTCTGGCTGAGAAGCTCGCCAGTGAAAGCGCTCTGGCGGTGACGTACATTGCCACCAGCCAGCCGCTGGATGGCGAAATGAATGCCCGCGTGACCCATCACCGCGAGCGCCGCCCGCCTGAATGGGCGCTGATTGAAGAGCCGCTGGAACTGGCCCGGGTGCTGCGCGAAAACGCCAGTGCCGAGCGTTGTTTGCTGGTGGATTGCCTGACCTTGTGGCTGACCAATCTACTGATGCTGGAAGATCCCGAGCGTCTGGCGCATGAGCGTGAAGCCCTGCTGGAGTGCCTGGCATCACTGCCGGGAGAAATTGTTTTTGTCAGCAACGAGACCGGTCTGGGTGTCGTGCCGCTGGGCGAATTGACTCGCCGCTATGTCGATGAAGCCGGTTGGTTGCATCAAGCCCTGGCTGAGCGCTGTCAACGTGTCGTATTGACTGTCGCCGGCCTGCCCCTGACTTTGAAAGGTACTGCGTTATGACTCATTCCTGGTGGTTGAACCCGTGCAAGCCGATCAATGCGCAAGCCCATGAGCAAGCGGCGGCCCGACAGCAGCAACTGACCAAACCGGCGGGCTCCCTCGGGCAGCTGGAGTCGGTGGCGGTGCAACTGGCAGGGTTGCAGGGTCGGGTAAAACCGAGCCTGAATCAGCTGTGGATAGCGATTTTTGCCGGTGACCACGGGGTGGTCGCCGAAGGCGTTTCGGCGTTCCCGCAGGAAGTCACCGGGCAGATGCTGCACAACTTCGTCAGCGGTGGCGCGGCGATCAGCGTATTGGCGCGGCAACTGGAGGCGCGGCTGGAAGTGGTCGACCTTGGCACCGTCACGCCTTCGTTGAATTTGCTGGGCGTGCGCCATCTGTACATCGGTCCAGGCACTGCGAACTTCGTTCATGGCCCGGCGATGACGCAAATCCAGGGCCAGCAAGCCTTGCAGGCTGGCCGTGACAGTGTGCTGCGGGCGATTGCTGAAGGCTCCGAGCTGTTTATCGGTGGCGAGATGGGCATTGGCAATACC
This sequence comes from Pseudomonas sp. 05N36, assembly GCF_056397385.1. Lineage (NCBI taxonomy): Bacteria > Pseudomonadati > Pseudomonadota > Gammaproteobacteria > Pseudomonadales > Pseudomonadaceae > Pseudomonas > Pseudomonas sp. 05N36. Next base: position 91,745 of record NZ_JBFTNH010000018.1, read on the forward strand.
ACCGCTGCCAGCGCATTGGCCTGTGCATTACTCGATTGCCCGGTGGCGCAGCTGGCCGGGCCGGGTACCGGTCTGGATGCGGCAGGTGTCAGCCATAAAGCCCAGGTGATTGAGCGCGCTTTGACGTTGCATGCCGCTCAGCGTGGCGACGTGTTGCAGACGTTGTTCAACCTCGGTGGTTTTGAAATCGCCGCGTTGGTTGGTGCCTATCTGGCCTGCGCGCAGGAAGGTTTGGCGGTGCTGGTCGATGGCTTTATTTGCAGCGTGGCAGCATTGGTCGCGGTGCGCCTGAATCCGGTGTGCCGCGAGTGGTTGTTGTTTGGTCATCGCGGGGCTGAACCGGGCCATCGGCATGTCCTGGAAACGCTGAGTGCTGAACCTTTGCTGGATCTCGGCCTGCGACTGGGCGAGGGCAGTGGGGCAGCGCTGGCGGTGCCATTGCTGCGTCTGGCTTGTGACCTGCACGGACAAATGGCGACCTTCGCCGAAGCGGCCGTGGCCGATCGCCCGGCATGACGTTGCGTCTGGATCTGCTGCGCCATGGTGAAACCGAACTCGGTGGCGGATTGCGCGGCAGCCTGGATGACGCGCTGACCGCCAAAGGCTGGCAGCAGATGCGCGCGGCGGTGATTGATCAAGGTCCGTGGGATCGTCTGGTCAGCTCACCGCTGCAACGCTGCGCGCGTTTTGCCGAGGAACTGGCCGAGCGGTTGAGCTTGCCGGTGGTGCTGGACAAGGATCTGCAAGAGCTGCACTTCGGCGCCTGGGAAGGGCAGAGTGCAGCAGCGCTGATGGAGACCGATGCCGAAGCGTTAGGCAAGTTTTGGGCTGATCCCTACGCATTTACGCCGCCGGAAGGTGAGCCGGTGACTGCGTTTTGCGCACGGGTGCTGGCGGCCGTCGAGCGCTTGCATCAGGCCTATGCCGGTGAGCGAGTGTTGCTGATCAGTCACGGTGGGGTCATGCGTCTGTTGCTGGCCCGCGCACGCGGATTGCCGCGCGAGCAATTGCTCAACGTTGAAGTCGCTCATGGTGCGCTGTTTTCGTTGCGCGTCGAAGCTGATGTCGTGCTCAGGGAAGAGGGCTGAACATGCTGCCGTTCTGGATCGCCGTGCAGTTTCTCAGCAGCTTGCCGATTCGTCTGCCAGGCATGCCGGCGCCTCAGGAGATTGGGCGTTCGTTGCTGTTTTATCCGTTGGTGGGACTGCTGTTTGGCGGGCTGTTGTGGGTGCTGAATGGGTTGTTGCTCGGTACACCAGCGTTGTTGCATGCGGCGTTGCTGTTGAGTGTCTGGGTGATGCTCAGCGGTGGTTTGCACCTCGACGGTTTGGCCGACAGCGCCGACGCCTGGCTCGGCGGTTTTGGCGATCGCGAGCGCACCTTGAGTATCATGAAGGACCCGCGCAGTGGGCCGATCGCAGTGGTGACGCTGGTGTTGGTGCTGCTGCTCAAGTTCACGGCGTTACTGGCGTTGATTGAACAGCATTCAATGGCCGGTTTGATCCTCGCCCCATTGATTGGTCGCGGTGCCTTGCTGGGGTTGTTTCTGAACACACCTTACGTGCGCGCCGGCGGCTTGGGGCAGGCGCTGGCCGATCATCTACCGCGCAAGGCCGGTCAGCAGGTGTTGTTGCTCAGCGCACTGGCGTGCGTGCTGATTGGCGGCTGGAGCGGTGTTGTTGCGCTGGTGCTGGCGGCCCTGATGTTCTGCTGGTTGCGCCAGGTGATGTTGCGGCGTCTGGGCGGGACCACCGGCGATACGGCAGGGGCGTTGCTGGAGCTGCTGGAAACAGTGGTGCTGGTGGGTTTGGCGCTGTTCTGAGAGTGACCTTCAACATGCGCGACCTAACGGCTGTTTGATAATCAAACTTGCTTTAACTTTATCGCGGGTATATACACGCACCATGCTAGCCTCTCAATGTTTATGCACCAACCTGCGTCGCGCCGCTCGTGGCGTCAGCAGGCATTACGACGGCGCCCTCGACGGCTTCGGGATCAACGTTGCGCAGTATTCCTTGCTGTGCAATTTGCAGCGCCTCGATCAACCGAGCATTTCGACCCTGGCGGAAGCCATGGGCCTGGATCGCAGCACGTTGGGGCGTAATCTGCGGGTGCTCGAGGGGGAGGGGCTGGTGAAGCTGGTTGAAGGTGAAGACCAGCGCAATCGCATCGTGCAATTGACCGAAACCGGGCGTGAACGCCTGGCAGCAGCCTTACCGGCCTGGGAAGCGGCGCAGCAGCGGCTGATCGATCGTCTGGGTGCAGAGAAGCGTGCAACCTTGCTGGCCTTGCTGGATGAACTCGCCTGAGGCGGTGGGCCTTTCCGAATTTAGTCCGAACTTAAGCGGGTATATACCCGCTACCGGAGAACAAGAATGACATCGATGTGGCGTACCAGCGGTTGGGTTCTACTTGGGAGTGCGCTGATTCTTGCGCTGTCGCTTGGCGTGAGGCATGGCTTCGGGCTGTTTTTGCCGCCGATGAGCGCGCAGTTCGGCTGGGGGCGCGAAGTGTTCGCCTTTGCCATCGCGCTGCAGAACCTGATCTGGGGGCTGGCGCAGCCATTCACCGGGGCCTTGGCGGACCGTTTCGGCGCGGCGAAAGTGGTGCTGGTCGGTGGCGTGCTGTACGCCGTGGGTTTGGTGTTCATGGGCTTGTCCGATTCGGCCTGGACGCTGTCGTTGAGTGCCGGCCTGTTGATTGGAATCGGTCTGTCCGGTACCTCGTTCTCGGTGATTCTTGGCGTTGTAGGGCGTGCCCTGCCGCCGGAGAAACGCAGTATGGGCATGGGTGTCGCCAGTGCCGCCGGCTCCTTTGGCCAATTCGCCATGTTGCCTGGCACGCTGGGGTTGATCGGCTGGCTCGGTTGGTCGACAGCACTCCTGGTGCTGGGAATGCTGGTAGCGCTGATTGTGCCGCTGGTCAGCATGCTCAAGGACAAACCGCTGCCCGTGCTCGGTCATGAACAAACCCTGTCCGAGGCCCTGCGCGAGGCGTGTTCGCACTCGGGCTTCTGGTTGCTGGCGTTCGGTTTTTTTGTCTGTGGTTTCCAGGTGGTGTTTATCGGCGTTCATTTGCCGGCCTATCTGGTCGACCAGCATCTGCCTGCCAGCGTCGGCACCACAGTGCTGGCGTTGATTGGCCTGTTCAATATCTTCGGTACTTACACCGCCGGCTGGCTCGGCGGGCGCATGTCCAAACCGCGTCTGTTGACGGGGCTCTACCTGCTGCGTGCGGTGGTGATCAGTCTGTTCATCTGGGCGCCGGTCACGCAGACCAGTGCTTATCTGTTTGGCATGGCCATGGGCTTTCTCTGGTTGTCGACAGTGCCTTTGACCAACGGCACGGTAGCGACGCTGTTTGGTGTACGAAACCTCTCTATGCTCGGAGGTATCGTTTTCCTCTTTCACCAGTTGGGCTCGTTCCTCGGCGGCTGGTTGGGTGGGGTGGTTTATGACCGAACAGGCAACTATGACTTGATCTGGCAGGTGGCGATTCTCCTCAGTCTGTTGGCAGCAGTCTTGAACTGGCCTGTGCGCGAGCGCCCGGTGGCGCGGTTGCAGGCTCAGGTGAGTGCGGCATGAGCAGGATTGCAGCCTGGTTCGCCGCTGCCGGTGCTGGCGCGCTGTTGTTGGCGCTGGCCTGGTGGGGCTGGCACCGGGGAGGGCTCGCACTGATGCAGCTCGGTATGGGTGCTTGCTGAGTCACGCCCACTAAAAAAGCCCCGCCTCTGTGCAAGAGAGCGGGGCTTTTTCAATTCAGCATGAGCTGTTCAGGCTCGCGGTGGATCAGAAGCGGTAGGTCGCGCCGACACCAAAACCGTTGGCGCTGTTTTCGTACTTGGCGCTGTAGCTGTCTACTGCGTTGGAGTGATTCACTGTGACAGCTTCTTCCTTGAGGTAGGAGTAGGCGACGTCAATGGTCAGGTCATCGGTGACGTTGTAGCCAGCGCCAAGGCTGAAGATTGTGCGGTCACCGGTAGGAATACGTGGCGAACGGTCAGTATTGTTGGTAGGCGACTGGTCAAAGGTCAGGCCGGTGCGCAATACCCACTGTTTGTTCAACTGGTAGGAAGTACCGATGGCGTAGGCCCAGGTATTGTGCCAGTTCTGATCTTCCTTGATGGTACCGAACAGGGCTGGGGACAAAACGCCGCCCTGTGCCGCAGTGACACCTTCGTTATTGACGGTGATGTCTTTCAGGCGGCTCCAGCGAGTCCAGGTGGAGCCCGCATACACGGTCCACGCATCCGTCAACTGTTGCGTCACGGAGAAGTCGACCGATTCAGGCGTTTCGATGTTCAGCGAAGCGTCGTATCGATTGCTCTTCAGGAAGGCGGAAGGCGCATTGTCGCCTGCGGTGATATCGGTATGACCTTCGAGCTTGTATTTCACTTTCGAGTGATAGGTCAGGCCGACGCGAGTCGTGTCGGTAGCTTGTACCAGAACACCGAAGTTGTAGCCCAGAGCGGTATCGTCGCCTTTGATCTTGACGTGGGTATCACCGAAAAGAGGTACATCCGACTCTAGAGTGCCGCCAATACGGTTAATGGTCGGGCCAAAGCCGATCGATACTCTGTCGTTGAAGGCATAGCTGACGGTAGGTTGGAAGGTCACAACCTTGACTTCACTCTTGCTGCCGAAGCCGCCGCCCTGGAAGCCGCTTTCATAGTTGGTAATCAGGCCAAAAGGTGCATAGACACCGAGGCCGAATGCCCAGTGATCATCGATCGGTTTGACGTAATAGCCCATCGGAACGGCTGTAAATGGCACCATGTCGCCTTTGTTGGTACCCGGATGGGCGCCGTGGGCGTCTTTGATATCACTCGAGGCATCGATAGCTGCGATCCCGCCAGTGACTTCCTGACGTTTGATTCGCGACATGCCGGCAGGGTTGCCAAATACAGTGCTTGCATCCTCGGCGGACGAAGAGCGTCCCGCGTAACCAGTCCCCATCCCGCTGATGCTCTGTTCGTTGAGGGCAAAACCACTTGCGAAGATCTGGGTGGATGCCAAGGCAACGGCGAGGCTAAGGGTGGTTTTGAGCATTACTTTTTTCATTATTAGAACTCCTGGTGATCACCGGAGCGAAAATTACCAACATTTTCGTTTCAGCGCTATAGGCTGTATGGCTTGAGATAGAGCGCTTTTGTAGGACAATCAGACCAAATTCGCGTCTAAATGCGCGATCTTGCAAATTGCCCGGTTAACAGGCGATCTGATTCAGCGGTGATACACAGGTTTGCCAGGCGCAGGTGAAGTCTCGCAGACGACCTTGCGGCTGGAAGGTCTGGCGCCAGATTCGGGCCATGCCCAGCAGGTCATCGGCTTCGGGGAGCGGGGTATTCTGTTCTTCTATTAATAGCCAGGCGATGGCGGTGGCGTAGCGCAGGTTGACGGTCAGTTCGAGGTGCGGCCCGCTGAGGAATGCATGCTGGCTGGCGAGGCCGCGAACCAGGCTGGCGCGTTCCGGGTCCAGCGCCAGGTAGTGATCCCAAAGCGCCTGGTGGCGAGGTTCGGCAATCCGGTACAGGCCATGCCCGCGGCGGTCATGCAGGGCGGAACCGAGAGCGGACTGACTGGCTGCAACACCCAGTAGCAGGGATTCGGCAATCGTGCTGTGGCGTCCGAGGTAAATCAATGTCGGACGGATCACATAACGGCACAGTTCGCTGGCGGCGATACCCATAAAGCCCTCGAAACGTGAAGTGGGCGGCGATTCCTGAAAGGAGGGGGCTTGGCAGCGGTGGATCGGTTCAGGATCGCCGGAAGCGGATCAAGCCGCTTGAGTTGAAGTGTAGTGTCATATTCGTGCCGTAAAGGCCTGTTTTTAAAATATTTCCGGCTTCGAGTTATAACCGTTATATCGCTTGGTGCTTAAGCCGGTACAGCGAATTGAGAAATATCAGGCAATAAAAAGCCCTGCTTTTCAGGCAGGGCTTTTGAGGTTTTCAGCCTTTCTGGCGTTTCAGGCAACCAGTGCCTGACGGGTACGCTCGATCACGGCCTGCAGCGGCTCGGCGCTGGAGTATTGATCGGGGTACAGGCGTTCGCTGTGACGAGCGATGCCGTGTTCATTGACCAGAGTGAAGCTGAAGCAGCCTTTGCGAGCAGCCATGATCAGGCAGTTCATTGGAGCAAAAGCGTTGGTTAGGGTGCGAATGGCATCCTGAGTGTGGATTTGAGTAGACATGGTTATTGGGTGTTCCTACAAATGACACGGATAAGAACCGTGCAACGTTAAAACGTTCCAGTAACGTCGATCACCATTGATCGAACGAAGAACCCGACTGGAACAAAGCAGCCAGTTGAAGCGCTATGATTTTTGCGCGCTTGGGCCGGCAGGTAGGTACTTAGGAGGGCAGGCAACACATCAAGGGCAAAGGTTCTGGGCCCGGGGTGAAGATCCTGATCAATTTGCAGGTTGGTTCGGTCAGAGTAAGTGAGCTTCGCAACACCCTTTGCTTTCGATTCAAAGGCAGTGTTGTCGCAAGCGTTACCTGGAAACCATCGAGGTGGTCGGTCCTGTGATGTCGGTAGAGGCTTCTCTTTAGGGAAGGTATACCGCAGGAGTTGTTCGACCAGAATTGACTTTCAGCTTGGTACTAACGCCGCGGATACTAACGGATTGAATTCGAGAAAGGAAGTGTGTTAGGGGAAAAACTTTTGCATGAGCTTGAATCGCTCTGCTCGCTGGTGGGAGTTTGCCGTACCCGGAGCATCTGCAGTCGCGGGTAAAACGTCGCGACGAAAGTAAAGCACACAATTGGGTCACCAGCTGTCCAATGGCATGAGCCATCACCTCGCTTGAAACGCAGGTACAGTGAGGCTCGTTGCGACTGATTGACTGCAAAACGCACGAAAAAAGGGCGGTGATATAACCACCTCAAAGGGACTTGTGCACATTAGTTGCGTGGGCTGTCACCCGCCTGTCATTTCACCTTCAAGCGCAGTGGGTGCCTGTAGTGGAAATTTAAGTCAATGAAAAACATCGCTTTTTTTTACTGGTGAAAAAATCGTCAGTTTGACTGCGAGCCCCATTCCACAGGGCTTCTGGCGAGTTCAGGGCGGGTTGTCCACTGAGTTATCCACAGCTTCTGTGGATTGTCCCAAGCGCTTGCTCTAGGACGGCTGTGCAGGCTTTTTTCGACTTTACCCGTACGAAAAAAAGAGTAGAGTGGCGCGCCTTCCGATTTGTCCCACAGTGCTTTATGAAGTTTCGCTCAGTACCAACCTCTGTTACCTCCATCACCTCAGGTGTTACTCCACCCAAGCGCTTTTCGATACGGTTCGCCGAATGGTTGCTCGACAGTCCACGCCTGGGCGATAACGCCAATATCAAGCATTTCGCCGGGCGTTTGCTCAAGGCTCCAGCCCGTGAAGGGGTAGTGGCTGCGCAAAGCCGTCTGGGGCTATTGATGTGCCGCGAATGCGGCAATGCCCGGGATCGGCGCATTGGCCAGGACCTGTTGCGCCAGGCCGCGCGTGCCGGCGACCGGCGTGCCCGGCAGGAACTCGGTCAGATCGAAGACTGAGCTGTCCAAGCCCCGACGGCTTGGTTAACCTTCGCGCTTTAATTCATCGGCAGGAGTCGTCATGGCTATGGACGTGACCAGTGTGTTGCTCGGTCTGGCGGGTGCTGCGCTACCGTTATTGATGCTGACGTGGCAGCTACAGCGGCGCCTGAGCGCCGCGCAATCCGAGCTGCCGCTGCTTGAAGAACGCTTGGGGACTGCGCAATTGGCACAGGATGGTCTGAATGCGCAACTCGATGCCTGCCGTGATGAAATCAGCGACCTGAGTCAGGCCAATGCGGCCAAGCAAGCCGATCTAGCTGCCGTGCGTCGTGAAGTCGAGCTGTTGCAGATCGAGCGTGACAACGCCCGTGACGCGGCCCATGCCTGGAACCTTGAACGCAGCAGCAAAGAGGCCGAGTTGCGGCGGCTGGACGCGCAGGCCGCCTCGTTGAATGCCGAGCTGCGTGAGCAGCAGGAAAGCCATCAGCAACGCCTGAGCGACCTGCAGGGCTCGCGAGACGAGCTGCGTGCGCAGTTTGCCGAGCTGGCCGGGAAAATCTTCGATGAGCGCGAACAGCGCTTTGCCGAAACCAGTCAGCAGCGTTTGGGCCAATTGCTCGACCCACTGAAAGAGCGCATTCAATCCTTCGAAAAACGCGTCGAGGAAAGTTATCAGGCCGAAGCCCGCGAGCGCTTCTCGCTGGCCAAGGAGCTGGAGCGTCTGCAGCAACTGAACCTGCGCTTGAGTGACGAGGCAACCAACCTAACGCGAGCACTCAAGGGGCAGAAAACCCAAGGCAACTGGGGTGAGTTGATTCTCGAACGAGTGCTGGAACACGCAGGCCTGGAGAAGGGCCGTGAGTACCAGACTCAAGTCAGCCTCAAAGGCCCGGATGGCGAGCGCTTCCAGCCCGATGTGCTGATTTATCTGCCGGGTGACAAGCAGGTGGTGGTCGACTCCAAGGTCAGCCTGACGGCCTATCAGCAATACGTGGCGGCTGACGACGACGTGATTGGCCAGGCGGCGCTGAAGCAGCATGTGCTGTCGTTGCGTAATCACGTCAAGGGCTTGTCCGACAAGGACTATAAGCGCCTGGACGGTCTGCACAGCCTGGATTTCGTTTTACTTTTCGTGCCCATCGAGGCGGCTTTTTCCGCGGCATTGCAGGCCGAGCCGAATCTGTTTCAGGAAGCGTTCGATCGCCATATCGTCATTGTCAGCCCGACCACTTTGCTGGCGACGTTGCGCGTCATCGACAGCCTGTGGAAGCAGGAGCGCCAGAGCCAGAACGCCCGGGAAATTGCCGAGCGCGCGGGCTGGCTGTACGACAAGTTCGTATTGTTTATTCAGGATCTGGACGAGGTCGGCAATCGCTTGCAGCAACTGGATAAAGCCTACAGCGCCGCACGCAACAAGCTGACGGAAGGCCGTGGCAATCTGGTCAGCCGCAGCGAGCAGCTCAAATTGCTCGGCGCACGGGCCAGCAAGAGCTTGCCGGCCGATCTGCTGGAGCGGGCGATGACCGATGTCGATGGGTTGGCCGAGCTGCCGGAGTAGCGCCTACAACGGTAAATGCCGACTCAACAACGCCCGCAACGCCGCCGGCTTCACCGGTTTCGGCAGGTATTCCAGGCCTGCTGCATGCACTTGGGCAACCATCTCCGGTCGCCCGTCAGCACTGATCACCACACCAGGCACCGGCTCACCCAGTTGGGCGCGTAGCCAGGCCATGAGCTCGGTACCGGTTTCGCCATGATCGAGGTGGTAATCCACCAATGCCAGTTGCGGGCGCATGCCATCGTTGAGCAGGGCGACGCACTCATCGCGATTGCGCGCGGTATACACCTGACAGCCCCAGCGCGAGAGCAGGCTGTTCATGCCAATCAGAATGCTGTCTTCGTTATCGATACACAGCACTTGCACGCCTGTCGGCAGTCGGCCATTAAGCTTGGCAGTTTTACCGGGCGCACTGGCTTGTGCGTGGGCCAGGGGCACGCTGACGCTGAACACACTGCCTTTGCCTGGCCAGGAGCGGACTTGCAGTTGATGACCCAGCACTCGGCACAAGCCGTCGGCAATCGCCAGACCCAGGCCCAGACCTTTTTCGGCGCGGGTCTGGTGGCTGTCGAGGCGCTTGAACTCCTCGAAGATCACTTGGCGTTTGTCTTCGGGAATCCCCGGGCCACGGTCCCAGACCTCCAGGCACAGCTGATCGCCCTTGTGTCGTACGCCCAGCAGCACGGGGCCTTTGGCGTAGCGGAAGGCGTTGGTCAGGAAGTTTTGCAGAATCCGCCGCAGCAGTTTGATATCGCTGTCGACCCGTAGGCGACTGCCGCGCAGGCGAAATTTCAGCCCTTGCTCTTGCGCCAGCGCCTTGAATTCGGCACCGAGGGTGTCGAACAAATCATTCAGCGCAAATGGCTTGCGATCCGGGTTGATCTTGCCGTTTTCCAGGCGCGAGATGTCGAGCAGGTCACTGATCAAGTCCTCGGCCGAGCGTAGCGAACTGTCCAGATGCTGCACCAGTTGCCGGGTCTCGCAGGAGAGATCGTCGTTCTGGTGGGAGAGGGCGGCCGAGAACAGCCGTGCGGCGTTCAATGGCTGCATCAGGTCGTGGCTGACGGCTGCAAGGAAACGGGTTTTCGACTGGTTGGCCGACTCGGCGGTACCTTTGGCTTCGGTCAGCGCGATGTTCAACTGCGACAGTTCATGGGTGCGCTCGGCGACGCGTCGCTCCAGTCCTTCGTTGGCCTCGGTCAGCGCTTGCTCGGCTTCGCGAAACGCGGTGATGTCGGTGAAACTCATGACAAACCCGCCGCCCGGCATTGGATTGCCGATCAGCTCGATCACCCTACCGTTGGGGAACAACCGTTCCGAGGTGTGGGCGCGCCCCTGGCGCATCCAGTGCAGACGCCGGGCAACGTGGACTTCCGCTTCGCCGGGGCCGCACAGGCCGCGTTCGGCGTTATAGCGAATGATGTCGGCAATCGGCCGGCCGACGCTGATCAGGCCGTCCGGGTAGTTGAACAGTTCAAGGTAGCGGCGGTTCCAGGCCACCAGCTTTAGCGACTGGTCGACCACGCTGATGCCTTGGGTGATGTTCTCGATCGCGCCTTGCAGCAAGGCGCGGTTGAATTGCAGCACTTCCGAGGCTTCGTCGGCGATTCGTACCACGTCCTCGAGCTGCATTTCCCGGCCTTCAATGGCCGCTTTTACCACGGCGCGTGTCGATGACGCCCCCAGTACACCGGCGAGCAAGCGTTCGGTGTGAGCGATCCATTCACCGTCGGCATTCTGATTCGGGTTGAAACCTTTGCCTTGGCGGTAGGCGAAGCGGATGAAGCTCTGGCGTGCCCGTTCTTCGCCGACAAAACGTGCCGCGAGTTGCAGCAGGTCGTCGATTTGTACCGCCAGCATTGAACGCGCGCTTGGCCGTGTGCTGATCTCCTGACCAATGAAACGTCCGGCCTGCCAGTGTTCCGAAACCCGTGTACGGGACAGCACCGACACCCAGGCGAACAAGGTGAAGTTACCGGCCAGTGACAACACCACGCCTTGGGTTAGTGGGGAAATCGGCAGGTTCAGCGGATTGCCGTGCAGCCAGCCCAGCCCTGGGAAGCTGTGCAGCGACCAGCCCAGGCTGTTGGCGGCGATCGGCAGGATCAAGGTGTAGAACCAGAGGAACGTCCCGGCGGCGAGACCGGCGAATACCCCGCGGCGGTTGGCCTGTTTCCAGTACAGCGCGCCGAGCATCGCCGGCGCCAGTTGGGTCACGGCGGCAAACGCGATCTGCCCGATGGTGGCCAGGCTTGCGGTCGAGCCGAGCAGGCGATAGGAAACATAGGCCAGCAGCAGAATGGCGACGATGCTCACCCGTCGCACCGATAGCATCCAATGGCGGAACACCTCGAACGGCCGTTCGGCATTTTTCCGGCGTAGCAGCCATGGCAGCAACATGTCGTTGGAGACCATGGTCGACAGCGCCACGCTGGCAACGATTACCATGCCGGTGGCGGCCGATGCACCGCCGATAAACGCCAGCAGCGCCAGTGCTGGATGGGCCTGGGCCAGTGGCAGGCTGATCACGAAGGAGTCGGGTAGTACCGAGCTTGGCAGCATCATTTGCCCGGCCAGCGCGATCGGTACTACGAACAGTGCGGCCAATCCCAGATAAGCCGGGAATACCCATTTCGCCAGGCGCAAATCCTGCGGTTCGATGTTCTCCACCACGGTCACATGGAACTGTCGAGGCAGGCAGATGATCGCCATCATCGCCACGCCTGTCTGCACCACCATCGATGGCCAATTCACGGTTTCTTTCCAGTATTCCTCCAGGCGTGGTGCGAGCATGGCCTGATCGAACAGGTCGTTGAAGCCATCGTACAAACCATACGTGACGAAGGCGCCGACGGCGAGGAAGGCCAGCAGCTTGACCAGTGCTTCGAAGGCAATCGCCAGCACCATGCCACGGTGGTGCTCGGTGGCATCGAGGTTGCGGGTGCCGAAGACGATGGTGAACAGTGCCAGAATCAGCGACACAATCAGCGCCGTGTCCTGGGCACGGGTGCCCATGGCGTCGGGGCCTGCGCCGATCAACAGGTTGACCCCCAGGACGATGCCTTTAAGTTGCAAGGCGATGTAGGGCAATACGCCGACCAGACAGATCAGCGCCACCACCACTGCCAGCGATTGCGACTTGCCGTAGCGGGCGGCGATGAAGTCGGCAATCGAGGTGATGTTTTCCTGCTTGCTGATCATCACCATTTTTTGCAGGACCCACGGCGCGCACACCAGCAGCAGGATTGGTCCCAGATAAATCGGCAAAAACGACCAGAGTTGTTCGGCGGCCTGACCGACCGCACCAAAGAATGTCCAGCTGGTGCAGTAGACCGCCAGCGACAGGCTGTACACCCAGGCACGCATACGCGCCGGCAGCGGCGCGCTGCGCCGGTCACCGTAAAAGGCGATGGCGAACATGACGGCCATATAGGCCAGGGCGACGGTGGCAATCAGCCCGCTGGACAACGACATGGTAACTCCAGGCAAAAGACACCCGGGACGCAAACCCGGTCTGACAGTCTCGCACGACCACTTCGGTTAGTCAGTGTCGACCAAGGTCGTGGCGCGGCGGGGTGTCGCAGGGTGGAGGCCGGTTGGATCTTTAGTGCATTTGCGGGCCTCTTCGCGAGCAAGTCGAATCGTCGCACCGCCGCTCCCACAGGATTGATGTTGTTCACCAAATGGTGGTTCAACTCTGAACCCTTGTGGGAGCGGGCTTGCTCGCGAAGGCGTCCTTACTGGCTCAACGAGATATCGATCAACCGATGCAACTCTTCAACCTCAAGCGCCGCTGACGCGAACAGGATGCGGAACACCGTCGGCGCCACCACCATGTTGATCAGTCGGTCGACACCGGGCTTCGGCTCATTCGGATAACGGTCCAGTATCGTCTGCAACTGGCTGCTGAGAATGCTCACGCAATACCCCGGCGTGGCGCTCGATTGCACGTCGCGCATCATGTTGCGGCCGGGCTCCGAACTCATTTCGTCCAGATACTGCTCGGCCCAGGCGCGCAGGTCGCTACGCAGGCTGCCGGTGTTGGCCGGTTCGCTGTCAGGGCGCATGCGTACCAGCGCGACGTCGGCCAACAATGCCGACAAGTCGCCCCAGCGTCGGTAGATCGTCGACGGCGTAACGCCTGCGCGAGCGGCGATTTGCGGCACGGTCACGCTTGAACGCTCCTGCTCTTGGAGGAGTTCGCGCACTGCCGAATGAATCGACTCTTGCACCCGAGCACTACGACCGCCCGGGCGTAAACCATCTTTAATAGCCATGCGCCGAACCTTAACACAAAGAATTTGCTTTAAGCCGAAGCCAGTAGCACACTCCGCAAAAGCAAAAAATTAGCTTTTGCGGAGTGTGCTCATGTCCAGTTCTGTCTCAAACCGTTCCAGCCTGGTGTTCCTGGCGATCACCTTACTGAGTTTTCTCGCCGCTTCCAGTGCACCAACGCCGCTTTATCACTTGTACCAGGAGGCGCTGCAATTCTCTCCGGCGACCCTGACACTGATTTTCGGTGTGTATGCCTTTAGCCTGCTGGCGGCGCTGCTGACAGTCGGCTCGTTGTCGGATCATCTGGGGCGCAAACCGGTGATCTTCGCTGCGTTACTGCTGGATATGCTGGCGATGTTGCTGTTTATCAATGCCGACAATGTGGCCTGGCTGATTGCTGCGCGGGTGCTTCAAGGGTTCGCCACCGGCATGGCCACCAGCGTACTCGGTGCGGCGTTGCTCGACACCGACCGGCAGCAAGGCCCGCTGGTAAACAGCGTTGCGCCGCTACTGGGCATGGCGTGTGGCGCATTGGGCAGTGGATTGCTGGCGGAGTACGCGCCGCAACCGTTGCGATTGACCTACTGGATTCTGTTCGGGTTGTTCACGCTGCAAGCGCTGTACGTCTGGCGTCTGCCGGAAAGCGTCACTCGGCTAGCCGGCGCCTGGGCGTCACTGCGCCCCACCTTGCATGTGCCGCCACAGGCACGACGGGCGCTTTGGCTGGCGCTGCCGGTGGATGTGGCGGTCTGGGCGGTGGGGGGCTTCTTCCTGTCGCTGGCGCCATCGCTGGTTCGTACGGCGACCGGTTCGACCTCGAATCTGATCGGCGGCGGCCTGGTAGCTGTGTTGACGGTCAGTGGCGCGTTGATGATCTTCACATTGCGCAATCGCCCGGCAGACAAAGTCCTGCGCTTGGGCGCGAGCCTATTGGCGATCGGCATCGCGCTGATTCTGACCGCCGTGCACAGCGCCAGCCTACCGCTGTTCTTCTTCGCCACTCTGGTGGCCGGCAGTGGTTTTGGTGCCGGCTTTCTCGGTGCCTTGCGCAGCGTGGTACCGCTGGCCTTGCCCCATGAGCGCGCGGGGTTGATGTCGGCGTTCTACGTGCTGAGTTACCTGGCGTTCTGCCTGCCGTCGCTATTGGCAGGCAACCTGACCCGGAGCTTCGGCCTGATCGCCACCACCGATGGCTATGGCGCGGTATTGATCGTGCTGTCGTTGGGGGCGTTGTTGGGGTTGATGCGTCAGCGGCCAGCCAGGCTCTGTGGCGCAAGGGCTAATCCTTAGCGCGACAGAGACGTTCCTGTGCGTATATCTATAAAGCAGATAACAGTTAGAGAAATTACCCGTTATATAGATATTCGATTCAGTTCTACCATGAGCTCTACCTCACCCGAGGACAGGAGTTCACGATGCAATGCCCCAACAGCAACAAAACCGCTAACCGGCCTTTGAGCCATTTGCAGCACCCTCGCGAAGCGATTCGTCAGTTCACCCCGAACTGGTTCGCCGCGACCATGGGCACCGGGGTCCTGGCCCTGGCGCTCGCCCAATTGCCGGTGTCTGTTCCCGGCCTGCATGCCTTCGCTGAAGGCCTGTGGATGTTCAATATTTTCCTTTTCCTGCTGTTCAGCGGGTTGTACGCCGCGCGCTGGGCGTTTTTCTTCGATGAAGCGCGACGGATTTTCGGCCACTCCACGGTTTCGATGTTTTTCGGCACCATTCCCATGGGCCTGGCGACCATCATCAATGGCTTCCTGCTGTTCGGCCTGCCGCGTTGGGGGGAGGGCGTTGTGCACCTGGCCGAGGTGTTGTGGTGGCTGGATGTCGCCATGTCGTTGGCCTGTGGCATCTTGATCCCGTACATGATGTTCACCCGCCAGGAACACAGCATCGACCAGATGACCGCTGTCTGGCTGTTGCCGGTGGTGGCTGCGGAAGTCGCGGCGGCCAGCGGTGGTTTGCTTGCACCGCACCTCGCAGACGCTCACTCGCAACTGGTGGTACTGGTGACCAGCTACGTGCTGTGGGCGTTCTCGCTGCCGGTGGCATTCAGCATCCTGACCATCCTGCTGCTGCGCATGGCCCTGCACAAACTGCCGCACGAAAACATGGCCGCGTCGAGCTGGCTGGCGCTGGGGCCGATCGGCACCGGGGCGTTGGGCATGTTGTTGCTGGGCAGCGATGCTCCGGCGATTTTCGCCGCCAACGGCTTGCCGGGCATCGGTGAAATTGCCGCCGGGCTGGGCCTGGTCGCCGGCATCACGCTGTGGGGCTTCGGCTTGTGGTGGATGTTGATGGCGGTGCTGATCACCTTGCGTTACCTGCGTGGCGGGATTCCCTTCAACCTCGGCTGGTGGGGTTTTACCTTCCCGCTGGGTGTCTACTCGCTGGCCACATTGAAGCTGGCAAGCACCTTGAACCTGACTTTTTTCAGCCTCTTTGGCAGTGTCTTGGTGGTTGCGTTGGCGATCATGTGGCTGATCGTCTCCAAGCGCACCGTTCAAGGCGCCTGGCGCGGAGAGTTGTTTGTTTCGCCGTGCATTGCCGGATTAGCGAAATAATTCGCAAAGTTTAGGTAAGGTTGTGGCCTGGATCGCTGTACGACATTCCAATAAGAGCATCCAAGCCACACAGGGACATGGAAGATGAGCCACCCTTCGCAGTTCACCTTGCTTCGCAAGCGGCGATTTCTGCCGTTTTTTGTTACGCAGTCCCTCGGGGCGTTCAACGACAACATCTTCAAGCAATCGTTGATCCTCGCCATTTTGTACAAGCTGACCATCGAGGGTGACCGTTCGATCTGGGTCAACCTGTGTGCGCTGCTGTTCATCCTGCCGTTTTTTCTGTTCTCGGCGCTGGCCGGGCAGTTCGGCGAAAAGTTCGCCAAGGACGCGCTGATTCGTCTGATCAAACTTGGTGAAATCGCGATCATGGCGGTCGGCGCAATCGGCTTCCTGTTCGATCACCTGTCGCTGATGCTGGTGGCGCTGTTCGCCATGGGCACCCACTCGGCGCTGTTTGGCCCGGTGAAGTACTCGATCCTGCCGCAGGCCCTGCATGAAGAAGAGCTGGTGGGCGGTAACGGCCTGGTGGAAATGGGCACCTTCCTGGCGATTCTGGCCGGGACCATCGGCGCCGGGATCATGATGTCGTCCAGTCATTACGCACCGATCGTCTCCACGGCGATCATCGGTGTCGCGGTGCTGGGCTATCTGGCCAGTCGCGGCATTCCGCGTGCCGCGGCGTCGACCCCTGAACTGCGGCTGAACTGGAATATCTTCAGCCAGTCCTGGGCGACTCTGCGCCTGGGACTGGGGCAAACACCTGCGGTGTCACGCTCGATTGTCGGCAACTCGTGGTTCTGGTTTGTCGGGGCGATCTACCTGACGCAAATCCCGGCCTACGCCAAAGAGTGGATGCACGGCGACGAGACGGTGGTGACGCTGATTCTGACGGTGTTCTCGGTCGGTATCGCGCTGGGTTCGATGCTCTGCGAGAAACTCTCCGGACGCAAAGTCGAGATCGGTCTGGTGCCGTTTGGCTCCTTTGGGCTGACAGTGTTTGGCTTGCTGCTGTGGTGGAGCTCCGGGGGCATCCCGCAAAGCCTTCAAGGTCATGGCTGGATCGAAGTGCTTGGCTTCGGTCAGACGTGGTGGGTGCTGTTCGATATTCTCGGGCTGGGGGTTTTCGGCGGTTTCTACATCGTGCCGCTGTACGCGTTGATTCAGTCGCGTACCGCCGAAAACGAGCGGGCGCGGGTAATCGCAGCCAACAACATCCTCAACGCACTGTTCATGGTGGTCTCGGCGGTTGTCTCGATTGTGCTGCTGAGCATCGTCAAGCTGTCGATTCCCCAGCTGTTCCTGGTGGTGTCGCTGCTTAACATCGGTGTAAACGTCTACATCTTCAGCATCGTTCCCGAATTCAGCATGCGCTTCATGATCTGGCTGCTCAGCCATTCCATGTACCGCGTGCAGCACCGCAACCTTGAGCTGATTCCCGATGAGGGCGCGGCGTTGCTGGTCTGCAATCATGTGTCGTTCGTCGATGCATTGCTGATTGGTGGCGCAGTGCGTCGGCCGATTCGCTTTGTGATGTATTACAAGATCTATAACTTGCCGGTGCTGAACTTCATCTTCCGTACGGCGGGGACCATTCCGATTGCCGGGCGCCAGGAAGACAATCAGATTTACGAAAAGGCCTTCAAGCGAATCGCCCAGTACCTGAAGGATGGTGAGCTGGTGTGTATCTTCCCGGAGGGCAAGCTGACCGTCGATGGCGAGATCAATGAGTTCAAGGGCGGGCTGACGCGGATACTGGAAGAGACACCGGTACCAGTGATTCCATTGGCCTTGCAAGGGTTGTGGGGCAGCTTTTTCAGCCGCGATCCGAACAAGGGGTTCTTTCACCGCCTCTGGTCGCGGGTGACCGTGGTGGCCGGACCGGCGGTGGCGGTAGAGGTCGCGCAGCCAGCGCAGTTGCAGGCGCTGGTCGGCGAACTGCGTGGCGCGGTTCGTTAGGTTTACTGGCTGTATAAAAAAAACGCCCGCAATCTGCGGGCGTTTTCATTGTTGGGCACTCGTCAGGCTGCGCTGAGTTTCAAACCAACCAACCCTGCAATGATCAGCGCGACGCTGGCCAGGCGGAACAGCGCCATGGATTCACCAAATAGGATGATCCCGGCGATAACCGTGCCCACGGCGCCGACGCCAGTCCAGATCGCGTAGGCAGTGCCCAGCGGCAGATCCTTCATGGCCAGGCCCAGCAGACCCAGGCTGATCACCATGGCGCCAACCGTCAGGACGGTGGGAAGAGGGCGGCTGAAGCCGTCGGTGTATTTCAGGCCAACGGCCCAGCCGACTTCAAACAGGCCAGCGAAAAACAGAATGATCCAAGGCATGAGGACCTCCATCGATTGACGGGGTCGTCCCCAGATTAATAACTCGATCGAGCCGCGAGGTCGTCCTCGCGATGCGCAGTATAGTGCCCACTATCAACCTTGGGATCAAGTTCCAGGGTCAGTCGGTTGCTTGTTGGGCGGCCAGTTCACGGTCGTGTTTCTCGCTCATCCGGCGGAAATACGTCGAGAGCAACGCCCCGGAAATGTTGTGCCAGACACTGAACAGCGCGCTCGGCACCGCCGCCAGTGGCGAGAAGTGGGCACTGGCCAGCGCCGCGCCCAGCCCTGAATTCTGCATGCCGACTTCCAGGGCCAGGGATTTGCGTTGCGCCAGCGGCAGCTTGAACACGCGTCCGGTGAAGTAGCCCAGCAGGAAGCCAAAGCTGTTATGCAGCATTACCACGGCCATGATCAGCAGGCCGGATTCGGCAATCTTTGCCTGACTCGCTGCGACAACGGCGGCGACGATGATCACGATGCTCACCACCGAAACCAGCGGCAGCACCTCTACCGCATGGCGTACCCGATCTCCCAGCAGGCGTTGGGCAACCACGCCGAGCACGATTGGCAGCAACACCACTTGCAGGATCGACCAGAACAGTTCCATGAACGATACCGGCAACCAGGCCGAGGCCAGTAACCAGATCAGGGCGGGCGTCAGCACCGGAGCGAGCAGGGTGGTGACGGCGGCAATCGCTACCGACAGCGCCAGGTCACCGCGGGCCAGCCAGGTCATCACATTCGACGAGGTGCCGCTTGGGCAGCAACCGACCAGAATCACCCCGACGGCGATTTCCGGTGGCAGGTGAAATGCCTGGCAGAGCAACCATGCCACGCCGGGCATGATCACGAAATGTGCGACCACGCCCAGTGCCACGCGCCACGGATGGCGGGCCACTTCAGCGAAGTCTTCAAGTTTGAGGGTCAGGCCCATGCCGAACATCACCAGCCCCAGCAACGGCACGATCGCACTTTTCAAACCGATGAACCACGCCGGTTGCAGGAAGGCCACCACGGCGAAGATCAAGACCCAGTAAGCGAAAGTGTTGCCGACAAAGCGACTCAGTGCTGCCAGTGCACGCATGACCTGTTCCTTGTTATTTAAATAAAGCCAAAAACCAATGTGGGAGCGAGCCTGCTCGCGATGAGGGACTGACATTCAACAATGATGTTGACCGACACTCCGCTATCGCGAGCAGGCTCGCTCCCACAGTAGATATCACAAGCTTTTAGATCCCTTGCGGAGTCTCTTCACCGCCCAACGCCTCAACCAGCGCCGGGAGGAAGTCGCCGAAGGTCAGCATCATCAGTGTGAAGCTGGCGTCCAGCTGGCCGAGGGCTTCATCGCCACCGTCCTGTTCTGCCTGATCCTGCAGCAGGTCTTCGAACTTCAGGCGCTTGACCACCATCTTGTCGTCGAGGACGAACGACAGTTTGTCTTGCCACGCCAGGGACAGCTGAGTAACCACTTTACCGGTGCTCAGGTGCAACTGGATTTCTTCGCTGGTCAGGTCCTGACGCTTGCAACGGACGATGCCGCCGTCTTCGTGGGTATCGCGCAGTTCGCACTCATCCAGTACGAAGAAGTCGTCAGCGGCTTTCTGGGTGGTGACCCACTCAGTCATGGTCGCGGTCGGGGACATTTTTACAGTCAGTGGACGTACCGGCAGCGTGCCAATTACTTCACGCAGCGTGGAAAGCAGGTCTTCGGCGCGTTTCGGGCTGGCGGAGTTGACCAGGATCAGCCCCTGTTTCGGTGCGATGGCGGCAAAGGTCGACGAGCGACGGATAAAGGCGCGCGGCAGGAACGCCTGGATGATTTCATCCTTGATCTGATCACGCTCCTTCTTATAGACCTTGCGCATTTGCTCGGCTTCGATCTCTTCGACCTTTTCCTTGACTGCGTCGCGCACGACGCTGCCTGGCAGAATGCGTTCTTCCTTGCGTGCGGCGATCAGCAGGAAGTCTCCGCTGACGTGTACCAGAGGGGCGTCTTCGCCTTTGCCAAACGGCGCGACGAAACCGTAGGTGGTCAACTCCTGGCTTGCACATGGGCGCGCCAGCTTGGTGGCCAGTGCAGTTTCCAACGCCTCAGCATCAAAAGGCAGATCTTGGGTCAGGCGATAGATAAGCAGGTTTTTGAACCACATGGGGTGAGTCTCTCCTTTATACAAAGGGGGGCATTATTCTCCGCGCAGCGTCATAGGCCAACCCTCAGCTAAGCCTTTGGAAGGCCTGAAAAAATTATTTTAAAAAGTGCTTGCCAGAGGTGGGGCTGCTCCGTAGAATGCGCGCCACACCGAACGTGAAGGGTGATTAGCTCAGCTGGGAGAGCGTCTGCCTTACAAGCAGAATGTCGGCGGTTCGATCCCGTCATCACCCACCATTCGCATTCAGTGTTACGCGCAGCGGTAGTTCAGTCGGTTAGAATACCGGCCTGTCACGCCGGGGGTCGCGGGTTCGAGTCCCGTCCGCTGCGCCATATTCGGTAACCTGGAACACTGAACGCCAGGTCACCACGGAAA
>NZ_JBFTNH010000019.1:0-111697 GCF_056397385.1 Pseudomonas sp. 05N36
TTGGCCCATCCCAGAGGCTGTAAAAACAGCATTGACGTGTTCCAGGTCGCGACTGATGCGACACGCAGCATTTGCCTTGCGATCGTTCAGCCAAGAACGTCGATGGTCCAAGACGATGAGGCCATGAGCGTTTTTACACACTCTGGGCCGTTAACTGCCTGCCAGGAACTGCCATAAGCGCCCCATTCATGGCTTGAAGGTCGCCTGTTGCTCACGTCCCCAGGGCCTGATCCGCGCTTTTTCGCCTCACCTGCCACTTTCGCCACAATCGGCGTGGACCTAAAGTCAGGGGCGCACCTTCAGGGGACTTCCAGTCATGTACAGCTCGCTTGCCATACCGAGCACCGCTCGCCAATTGCATGACCGGATCTATGCTGGCGAGATCATTCGCTTCACTGACCTGCAGCCCATGACGGCGCTGGTGGAATATACGCGTGCGCTGCTCGAAGACGCGCTGCATCCCTGGTCGCCGCAAGAGATCCATCGCCATTTGAGCCACCCTGAGCAGACTGAGTGCTTTGCGAAAATTCAGAACGACTTCGCAGGTTCGGCTGAGGTCCGGCAGCGCTGGCAGGACGTCGTGCAAAGTCTTGGCATCGCCCCCGATACCCTGGCGTGCGATCGCCTGCATTTGCGTTTTCAGCCGCATTGCGAGCCAGGGCAGTCGACGCAGCGTGCCCGCACGACGGCCACCATCGCGTTTCACCGCGATACCTGGGGGTCGAATATCTATGCACAAACCAACTGGTGGGCACCCGTCTATCCCATCGCGCCAGGGCGTACCTTCGCCTTGTATCCAGGCCTCTGGCATCGACCGCTGGGTAATTCGAGTGCAGATTTCGATATGCGCGCCATTTTGCAGCGATCCCATCGAGACGGCCGCAATGCCGTGGACGCCGACGAAGCCATTCCGCATCTGCTGGAAGCGATCGATCCGCAGGAGGGGATTGCCGTCGATATCGCTCCGGGGAGCCTGATCGCCTTTTCCGGGGCTCATGCCCATGCCGGCGTCGGCAATAGCACCGGGCTGACACGCATCTCTTTCGAGACCCGATCAATACTGATCGCCGACCTGTTGGCCGGACTGGGAGCGCCCAATGTCGATGGTCACGCGCCGTGGAAGACTCTTGGACTGTTTCGCCGAATGAACGATGCGCAACGCCTGAACGAGATTCTTGGCTGCGGTTTTATCGAGCCCTATCTGCGGCCGGCAGAGCCCTGACGCTGGCGCCGGGGTTGCTTCGAAAAGGGGACACCCATTTTTCCTCTAAATGTCCCGTCCTGAATATGGTTTACACCTGTTTCAGGACTAGACAAAAACTGATCCTGGCTTGGTCACTTTATGGGCGATGCGTTTCAACGCAGGGGCTTGCGATCTTATGGTCCTAACCATGAGCAATCGGCAATGTTTTCAAACCAGTGGGGGTTTGAATGTGTGCCACCAAACAGGGCTTTGAATGTGCTCCCAACCCATGAAGACGAACCGGCCCGGAAAAGTTGATTGCGCTGAGCAACGCCTGGACTTTCTCGGGATCAGGATCAAACACATCCAGCGCCACCAGCGAACACCCCTGGTCCCGCATCGCGCTGGCGGGATGTTGCGCTTGTTCCCATTGAATCAATGTTGGCGCTGATCCATTCAGCGGCAGGTGGCCATCGGCAGGAATGGTGATCTGCCAGGACAACGTACCTCGGGTCATGGGTTCGGGTTCCCCGATAATGGCGCGGCAGGCTTCGCTCATTGCGTGGATGTCGTCGGTGCGTGCAACCCAGGTCGCCAGGCATTGCGGCGTATCAGCGGCCAATTGGTCCATGCCGAACCAGCGTGGCCGGTCCGGGCGATTGGCGGACGGGTCCACGGCAATCACTTCCAGATAAGTCTCCGGGCCAAGGCGCAGCAACCGATTATGAGTGCCCATGCGCGGATGCACCCCGCCCGGTTGAAGCTCCACGCCGAGTGCGTTGGTGACGAAGGCACAGCCGGTGTCGAGGTCGGGGGCGACGATGGCGAGGTGGTCAAGGGTGGTTTTCATGCGCCGTGAACCTCCGGATATCTTTTATTAACGAGGTGGAAATAGTAACAACAGATTCACCATGACGTTACGTTGACTGGTTGAGCGCGCCGTCCCCTTTTTCTCAAAATCATCGAGTTTTTGAAATCACACCACTCATGTATTGATTCAAATCGCGAAAATCCTTAACGCTCCAAGCGTGTGGCGGAATCTTTACACCATTCTCTCGCAAGGTTCTTGGAATCAAGTCTCCATTTGGACGAAGTATTATCGATGACACAATAACGCCCGGATAATCATTTAGTCTTTTTTTGAAAGCCGATGTTGTAAGGTCGGGTGGAGGAGGATTGATTTTATTAGCCAATGGTCCTGTTCCTTTGATATCTACTCCGTGACACATGACGCATCTCTGTAAATAGAGATTTTTCCCATTGGCATTATCCGCGAAGGATAGTGGTGTTTGAATTAGCGATAAAGTTACTAGCGAGGCGATGAATGATATTTTCATTAACATGTGGGTTTTGTCTCGTCCGTGAATGCTAGAAGGTGTCTCTGCTGAGCTGGCTTTAGTTTATCCGAAGCTGCTGTGCCATAAGGCAAGTAGTTCTGGGCTCGGTAGCTCCTGGCCGATTCTTGCCCGTCCCAACTGACCGAAACCCACCCCTCCAAAGCGGCCTCCCAAGCATCCGCAAATCAAAGTGCACCAAACCAAGAGGCCGGCCCCCTTCAAGCCCTGACCCAAAACCGTTACATCACCTGACTCCCCACTGCCAGCTTGCTCAGCAACCACTCACTAAAACTCCGCGCCATCGGATTGTTCTCACTATCACGATGAGTCAACAACGCCCAGTTGGGGCCGCGAATCGTCTCCTCAACCAACGGCTGCAACAGCCCATTGGCGCGCGCTGGCTGACTCAATAACTGGCTGACCAGGGCGATGCCGAGCCCCGCGCACGCGGCGTCCAGCAGCAGGCCGGGGTCGGAGAAGTTCAGCCCTTGATCCTTCTGGCCTACATCGATGCCAGCCTCCACTGCCCAGTGGCTCCAGTCCATTTCCCGCTCGCCATGCAGGGTGGTGCGCTGGGCGCTGGGCACTGCCAAGAGGCTGGGGTGGCACGCCGGGTAAAGGCGGTCGGCGTGTAGCACCTTGAAGCTGCATTCGGCCTGGGAGCTGATGTCGTCTCGCACGGCGAGGTCGATGGTTTGGGTTGTCATGTCCGGGACTTCATCGGTACTGAAAATCCACAGATCAACTTCCGGGTGCTGGCGGCGGAAGTCTTCCAGGCGTGGCAGTAGCCAGTGACGGGCGAACGCCGGGGTGGTGTTGAGGACGAGCTGATTGGGTTTTTGGTACTGCCCAAGGCGACGAATGCCGACGGCCAATTGCTGCAGCAGTGCCTGGGTGGTGCTGAGCAAGTCGTGACCGGCATCGGTCAGACTGACGCTGCGGCCACTGCGAAAGAACAAGGGTTGTTCCAGGTACGCCTCGAGGCTGCGAATCTGCTGGCTGATCGCCGATTGGGTGAGGTGCAACTCTTCGGCGGCCTTGTGGAAACTGCCCAGCCGGGCGGCGGCTTCAAAGCCGCGAAGGGTGCCGAGCGGCGGCCAGTGTTTGAGCATGCTGATAAGTTCCTCTAATCATTTGTCTACAAAATCCATCGTTTGTTTGCCCGTTTTTGCAACCGTAGCATGCATGCCAAGACCGCATAGGCAGTTTTCATTGAACACAATGACTTAACTTAAAGGTGCTTGTCATGCAGCAGAATGAAATTCAAAACAAGGGTTGGTGGATGCCGGCGGAATGGGTCAGGCACGCCGCAACCTGGATGGTTTGGCCGCACAACCAGGCGCTCTGGGAGTCGGGTTGGGGTGTCACCTTGGTGCAGGTGCAAGAGGATTTCGCTCGTGTGGCCAACGCCATTGCCCGTTTTGAACCGGTGAAGATGGTCGTTGATCCTTCTGCTGTCGCGAGTGCCAAAGCGTTGTGCGGGCCCAACATCGAACTGATCGAGCTGGCGGTGAACGACAGCTGGTGCCGGGACTCCGGCCCGAGCTTCGTCTGCCACCCGCAACAGGGGCTGGCCGGTGTGAGCTGGCGCTTCAACGCGTGGGGCGGGAAGTCGGCCCATGACCTGGACGAAAGCCTGGCTCGCCGTGCACTCAATCACTTGGGCTTGGCGTGCTTCGGTACTCCGTTGAGTAACGAAGGTGGGGCCATTCATGTGGACGGCGAGGGCACGCTGATCACCACCGAGTCGGTATTGCTCAACCCCAATCGCAACCCGGGCATGAGCAAGGCCGAGATGGAGGAGATATTCGCGCGTCTGCTCGGCGTGAAGAAGACCGTCTGGCTGCCGGGCGATCCCGACCATGTGACCGGCGACATGACCGACGGCCATGTCGATGGCGTGTGCGCTTTCGCCCGCCCTGGTGTGTTGCTGGTGGACGCCACTCACGACAAGCACTCGGTGTATGCCGAGGTGGTACGCGAAAACCGTCGCGCGTTGGCGCTGGCAACCGATGCCCACGGTCGACCGTTCGAGCTGATCGACCTGTATGAAGCCACTGATGCCGTGGACACCGAGGCCGAAGTGTTTTGTGCCTCCTACACCAATTTCTACATCGCCAACAACGCCGTCATCATGCCGGCCTATGGCATCGATGCCGACAACGTGGCTGCCGAAGTGTTGGCTCAGGCGTTCCCCGGACGCGAGGTGGTGCCGGTGCGGATCAATCATCTGGCCCATGGCGGCGGCGGGGTGCATTGCATCACTCAGCAACAGCCGGCCTGGCCACTGAAGGGGTAATGCCATGACCATTTTGACGGTTGCTACCACCCAAATGCCCTGCACCTGGGATCTGAAACACAACCTTGATCAGGCCGAGCAATTGGTACGTGAGGCGGCGGCGAAGGGCGCCCAGGTCATCCTGCTGCAGGAGCTGTTTGCCACACCGTATTTCTGCATCGAGCAACATCACAAACACCTGGCACTGGCTGAGGAATATCAGCACAGCGCCGTGCTAAAACGCTTTGCCGCGCTGGCCAGGGAGTTGGGTGTGGTGCTGCCGCTGAGCTGGTTCGAAAAGGCCGGCAATGCCTACTTCAATTCATTAAGCGTGGCCGATGCCGATGGGCAATTGCTGGGGGTGTATCGCAAGACGCACATCCCCAACGCCATCGGTTATCAGGAGAAGGAATACTTCAGCCCCGGCGATACCGGCTTTCGTGTCTGGGACACTGCGTTCGGGCGTATCGGTGTGGGCATTTGTTGGGATCAGTGGTTCCCCGAGACCGCTCGCTGCCTGGCGTTGATGGGCGCCGAAGTCTTGCTGTTTCCCACGGCCATTGGCTCTGAGCCTGGCTGCGCCGCACTGGACTCACGTGACCACTGGCAGATGACCATGCGCGGCCATGCCGCCGCAAACCTCCTGCCGGTGGTGGCCGCCAACCGCATCGGCCGAGAAGTGGCGACCACCGATCCGACGCTGCAGATGAACTTCTATGGCTCGTCCTTTATCTGCAACCACAAGGGCAAGCTCCTCGCCGAAGCCGACCGTGACAGCCTGGGTGTGCTGGTACACAGCCTGGACTTGTCCGCCATGCGCGAAGAGCGCTTGACCTGGGGCATCTACCGCGACCGCCGTCCTGACATGTACGGGGCGCTGTTAAGCCTGGATGGTCGTCACATTAATGCTCGCTGGAATACTCAAGGGGTTTGACATGAACGTGACCAAAAAGCTGTTGCTCTGCTCCTTGGGATTGGCGCTAAGCGGTGCCTTGTCGTCGGTGCAGGCGGAGGAGAAGACCCTGAGGTTGTACAACTGGGCCGATTACTTCGCCGAGGACACCCTGTCCAGATTCACCGCCGAAACCGGGATCAAGGTGATCTACGACGTCATGGATGGCAGTGAGACACTGGAAGCCAAGCTGATGGCCGGCGGCAGTGGTTATGACCTGATCTTTCCGGGCGACACTGTTGGTGAGCGTCTGATGCACGCCGGCAGTTTGCAGCCGCTGGACAAGTCAAAGCTCACCGCCCTGGATGACATCGAGCCGGGTTTGCAGAAACTACGGACGCATTATCTCTACTCGAGCAAGGCCACCGTCCCCTATACGTGGGGCACCATCGGCCTGACCTACAACGCCGAACAGATCAAAAAGCGCATGCCGGATGCGCCGGTGAATAGCCTGGACATGCTGTTCAAGCCGGAACTGGCCGCCAAATTTGCGGACTGCGGTATTTCCCTGATCGATTCGCCAGACGAAGTGCTGGCGGTCGCACTCAATTACCTCGGTCGTGAGCCGCGTAGCGCCAAGCCGGAGGACTTGGCAGCAGCCAGTGAACTCTTGCTCAAACTGCGGCCGTACATCCGCAAGTTCCAGTCGCAACCGGTGACCGATCTGGTGAACGGCAACCTGTGCCTGTCGCTCGGTTACAGCGGCGATATGACCCAGGCGCAACGGGCTGCAGATGCCGCTGGCAAGAAAACCACGTTCCAGTACCACATCCCGCGCGAGGGCACCACGGTGTGGATGGACACCATGGCGATCCCCGTCGACGCCAGGCACCCAGAGTACGCCTATGCATTCATCAACTTCGTCATGCGCCCGGAGAACATGGCCGCCATCACTAACTTCACCGGTTACCCCACCTCCAACGCCAAGGCACGGCCGAGTGTCGACGCAATGATGCGAAACAACCCGGATATCTACCTCGATGACGCCACTTACCAACGACTGATCCCGGGCAAAGACATTCCCCAGGCGGATATGCGTGCGCGCATGCGGGCATGGACCAAATTCAAGACAGCTTCCGCAAAATGAACGGAGAGTTACGCATGTCGACACGTCGTGAGTTCATCAAGCAGGTTTCGGTGGTTGCCAGTCTGGGCGCAGCCGCGTCCATGGGACTGGGCCTGAATGCTCCCCGGGTGCAAGCAGCCGTCAAGGGCAGCTGGCATATGCCGGATGAGGGCGAAAAACATCGGCGGGCCTTTATCGCCTTTGGTGCACAGGAGGCCATCCACGAGGACTTCACGCCTGACGTGCAAGATGCCTTGGGCCGGATCGCCCGCACCATTGCCAACCATGAGCCGGTGACCGTGTTCTGCCGCGAGAGCGAGCGGGATCTGGCTGAAGAAAAGTGTGGTACGAGCAACATCACCTTTGTTGTCACGGAGCTGGACGATATCTGGATGCGCGATATCGGAGCCAATCTCGTCATCGATGGCGAAGGCGGGCTCGGCGCGGTGGATTTCAACTTCAACGGCTGGGGCAACAAACAGCAGCATGCCGATGATGCGCAGATTGCCGCTTCGGTCGCCCGGACAGCTGACGCCAGCTACATGCGCAGCCGGCTGGTGGGCGAGGGTGGCGCTATCGAAGTCGATGGCCACGGCACGGGGATCATGACCGAAAGTAGCTGGATCAATAGCAACCGCAATCCCGGCTGGAGCAAGGCAGACGTAGAGGCAGAACTGAAAGCCAGACTGGGTTTGCGCAAAATCATCTGGCTGCCGGGCATCAAAGGCAAGGACATCACCGACGCCCACGTCGACTTCTATGCCCGCTTCGTCAAGCCGGGTGTGGTGATCGCCAACCTCGACAACGACCCCGAATCCTATGACCACGCAGTGACGCTTGCCCATCTGGACATTCTCAGGAAGGCCTCCGATGCCGATGGCCGCACGCTGCACGTGCACACCGTGTCGCCTCCGCTCAATCCACGAAAGAGCCGGTTCAGCAAAAACAACCCAGACTTCGCGCCGGGTTATATCAACTACTTCGTGATCAATGGCGCGGTCATTGCCCCCGAGTTCGGTGACAAGGCGGCAGATACCCAAGCCTTTGACCTGTTGTCCGAGCTCTACCCAGACCGTGTGGTGGTTCAGCTCAACATCGATGCCATCGCCGCCGGTGGTGGTGGGATCCACTGTGTGACCAGTCACCAGCCTTATGGATAGTTGCTGATATTTCAAAGCAGACCCCGTCTGAGTTGTCTGCTTTCTCACTCATCAAATGTGCGGTTAGTAAGGTATCTGCTCTGTTCAGGCTGCCCAGCGTAGCCCGGCGACACTCAGCAGGATCAAGCCGATCCAGACGAGCCGCCAGAAGGAAACCCCATCGCCCAACCAATACATGCCGACGATGGCTGTGCCGGCAGCGCCGATGCCGGTCCAGATCGCATAGGCGGTTCCTACAGGCAGGACACGCAACGCCATCGTCAACAAACACAAACTGCCGGCCAATACGACGACGGTGCCGACCAGCAGCCAGGGCCGTTCAAGACCATTTGCAGATTTCAACCCCACCGCAAAGGCGATCTCCAGAAGTCCGGCAACGATCAACAGTAACCACGAAGTGTTGTAAGTCATTCGATGAAACCTTTATGGGCAAAAAAAAGCGAGCCGGTGAAGGCTCGCCAAAGGGAGGTAAACGGTCAGTTGGCCAACAGTTTGCCGCTGAGCAGGCTAATCAGGGTTTTCACCATCAGCACGGTCAGTGCCACAGTGAGGAACAGCAGAATCACAGCAGCGATGAGCATCAGCAGGGCGTTGTCCTGGACATGTGCATATTTCAGCGCCGCATTGCTCAAGGCCGCGATGGGAAAGCTGATTGCCCACCACGAAGGCGCAAAGGGCACATCGCGACGGAACACTTTGAAACTCAACACCACGAACAGGAACAGGCCGAAGTAGAACAACACACTGGCAAACCGGTCGATCTCGCCGAACACGTTGGTGTATGCCAGGAAACCTACTTCAAACGGTGCAATCAGGACCATCAGCGAAGGCACCATACCTTTGGCCATCGCTGCCTGATGCACCAGCCGCGAAAAGATCCGGGTGAAGAAAACCAGTGCCAGCACCGCACCCACGGCGAGGGCGAAAAGGTTGAATTCCGCGGCCCAAGCCATAGGCATGTGCGCACCGGTTACCGCTATATCGAGGGTGGCGACACCGGGTATCAGCCAGGCAGGTACGGCATTCAACGAATCCTGATTGCCCGACAACAGACGGGAAACCACGAGGCCAGCAAGCAACACGGTCAATACGCTGCCCAGTATCCAGAGAGCCAGTCCAAGCAACTGGCTGTGTGGCGCCGCGACTGCCGAAAGCAGCAACAATGCGATGGTGACGGTGCCAAAAAAGTTGCTGGCGATTGGATGGTTGAACTCGGCCCTTACCGCTTCAGGGTGTTTCACCCATTTGGTCAGGTAACTTAGGGTCAGCAACACGAATACCAGGCCGGCCAGCGCGCCAATCGCTTCTCCCAACACGCCGCCGATGCCGTAATACTGACCGCTCAAGCGCCATGCCAGTC
The DNA here is from genome assembly GCF_056397385.1 of Pseudomonas sp. 05N36. Classification (NCBI taxonomy): domain Bacteria; kingdom Pseudomonadati; phylum Pseudomonadota; class Gammaproteobacteria; order Pseudomonadales; family Pseudomonadaceae; genus Pseudomonas; species Pseudomonas sp. 05N36. The sequence continues at coordinate 9,337 of NZ_JBFTNH010000019.1, forward strand.
CCAGGCCAGCCAAACCCATGACTGAACCGAACAGATTGATGGGCAGGTTTTTGATCGACGTCGTGCCGCGTGGTATCGATTGCTCAACTGCGATGGAGGGGGTGTATGCAGAGTTCATGGCAGTCTCCCGTTTGACTGAATTTGCCGTTTGAGATATTTTCAGCCAAACGACCTTTGGCTGAAATGCTCTTGAGGCGACGTATTCAGCCAATGATTCGACGAGGACAGACATCATGCGCATAACCCTTCTGGCATTCCCCCGCGTGCAGCTGCTGGACGTCATCGGCCCGGCAGACGTCTTTGCTGAAGCGGCCCGGCAGCTCGGCAATCCGCGCGCCTACCGGGTCGAAGTCATCGGTACTGACAAGGGGATGATCAAAGGCTCAAGCGGTTTGAAACTCGGTATCGACGAAACCTTCGAAACCTACAAAGGCAAGATTGACACGTTGCTTGTGGCCGGCAGCCCACACATCGACGAAATTGCCCTTGACCCCGCACTGCAAGATTGGCTGCGCAGGCAGGCGAAATCCGTGCGCCGTATCGGTTCGGTCTGTAGCGGCGCTTTCTTGCTTGCCGCCGCTGGCCTGCTCGATGGGCGCCGTGTCACCACTCACTGGAATTCCAGCGCAAAACTCGCCAGGGAACATCCGCAAACCCACGTCGAGCCCGACAGCATCTTTATCAAGGACGGAAATATCTACACCTCGGCAGGGGTCACGGCGGGTATGGACCTGGCTTTGGCGCTGGTCGAAGAGGATCACGGCAGGGAACTGGCGCTCAGTGTCGCTCGTGAAATGGTGATGTTCTTCAAGCGACCTGGCGGGCAATCGCAGTTCAGCGCCCAATTGGCAGCGCAAACGGCCGAACGCAGCGTGATCAGAGACGTGCAGGACTATGTGGTGGAACATTTGAAGGCAGACTTGAGCGTACCCGTCCTGGCCGTACGCGCCGGCATGAGCGAGCGCAACTTCGCTCGTACCTTCAAGGCGGAAGCCGGCTCGACCCCGGCAGAGTTTGTCGAACTTGCCCGCATAGATGCAGCCAGGCGGCTAATCGAAGATTCGGACGTATCACTCAAGCGCTTGGCCGATACCGTCGGCTATGCCAATACGGACGGGTTCAGAAGGGCGTTCATGCGGCGTCTCGGGGTTGCTCCGAGTGATTATCGAAAGCGGTTTTCATCCGTGTGAGGTCGTAGGGGCCCTGAATCGCCAAGGGCAGCAATCGACCCAATACAGTGTCGAGTCTGGTGACAGAGAAGTAAGTCTGTCCCCATTTCATTTTTATGGTGCCCGAAAATCTTGATCAAGTGTTCGCTTTTGGGTGATTGCTGCCTGTCGCGAAAGACAGCTATCAACCCAAAATGGTCACTGGGACTGTGGCCAATGATCCTGAATTTCATACCATGGCGCCTTGGATGCCACCTCTATATGTTTCTGCTTGTCGGAAGTGAACGTGGAGTCCAGAGTGCCCATCGCTATCGAGATCCACTCGGCGTACTCACCTTGGCTTCTTGACCAGAACAGCGACGAACCGCACTCGGCGCAGAACTGGCGAAGTACTGATTCAGAGGATTGATACGACTTGATGCCGTTGGCGCCTTGTACGAGATGCAGGTCGCTACGCAACACGCTGCCATAGCTGGCAAACGCTGCGCCATGGCTTTTTCGGCATTGGCTGCAATGGCAGTGAGAAAGGGCTTTTGGTCGTGACCGAATTTCGTATTTGACGGCGCCGCAAAGGCAGCTGCCCTGAAAGATCTCGGTCATATAGGACGTCGTTTGATAATGAAGACGGCAATTTAACCTGTGAGCAGTTTCGGTGTCGACCGACTGCTCTTGGCCCGATTGCTACCTATCGAGAAAGGCCGCAATCAGCCTGGAGGCTAATCACGACCTCGCCATCAGCGCTTGCTGAAGGCCAGCCCGGCTGCGAACAGCACAAAGACCATGCCTGTGGTGTGATCCATCCACTTGATCACTTTCTCACGCCGCAGAACGCCGGCAAGGGATTGAGTCGCGCCAATCAACGTCGAAGACCATATCAAGCCCAGCACCACATGAATGCTGACCAAACCAAATGTCCAGGCAACCAGGCTGTGTCCGTGGGGGATAAATTGAGGGAGAAAAGAGACGTAGAAAATGCCGATTTTGGGATTGAGGACGTTCCCCATCATGCCCTTCAGGAACCAGTTTGCATTTGGCTTGCCGTCATCTTCGACGGGCGACAGTGAGCTACGCGGGCGCAGCAACATGTTCAATCCGAGCCATGCCAGATAAGCGGCGCCGCAGTATTTCAACAGGCTGTACGCCAGCTCCGATACCGCAATCAGAGCACCCAGGCCAAAGGCGACAGCGGCGCCCCACAGTAAGCAGCCAGCATTGATACCCAGCGCAGCGCGAAACGCCTGTTGCTTACCTTCCACCGTTGCGGTTCTCAAAACCAGAGCAGTATCGAGGCCGGGCGTCAGCGTTAGCAGAGTGGCTGCGAAGGTAAAGGCGAGGAGGTTATCAGCAATAGACATCGGCGTATGACTTCAAGGTGATGACGCGCGAACGTTAGCACATGGCGGGTTGTCTTCTGCGACTACACGATCTTCCAGTCTTTTTACGAACGCTTCGGCTTCTGCCAGACAGCTTGGTCTGGTGCCTGTTGCATTGAAAATAGAGAGTGGGTGTCATCTTGGCGTCATCGAACCAATGGCAAGATCCTCGCAAACCGTCTTGAGCGCTCAGCAGTGCTCCGCCTGATGGCTGATGAATGTGCGAGGAATACCCGTATGAAAGGAGACGCCTCCCTGTTTGCGGCCATTGACCTGGGTTCCAATGCGTTTCGCATGATGATTGGCCAGTCGGTCAAACGGAACCAGCAGTTCGTTATCCAGGAAGTGAAAACCCTGCGTGAGCCTGTCCGTCTGGCGGAGGGATTTCAGGGCGGGTCGCTGAACGAATTGGCGCTGGATCGGGGATGGCAGGCACTCGCGCGATTTGGCAAAAAGTTACGTGGCTTTGAGGCCGGTCGTGTACGTGCGGTGGCGACCAGTGCCGTGCGCGAAGCCGATAATGCTCAATTGTTTCTGGGCAGTGCGGAGCGGCATTTAGGTTTTCGTATTGATGTCATCTCCGGGCATGAAGAGGCCCAACTGGTGTACGCCGGTGTTGCCCACACGATACCGGGTACAGAGAGCATGCGACTGGTCGTGGACATCGGCGGTGGCTCCACTGAATTGATTCTGGGGCAGGGTGCTCACCCCCTGTTGACCGAGAGCATTGCCATCGGCAGCGGCACCTTTGGTGCACATTACTTTCACGGCGGTGGTATCACGGCTCAGGCGCTCCTCGAGGCTGAGCGGGTGGCCACTCTACAGTTTGAAAAAGTTGCACGTCGTTATCGCGCACTCGGTTGGCAGCAGACTATCGGCTCTTCAGGTACCGCAAGGATGCTGGCCAAAGTGCTCAAGGCCAACGGATTGAACGACTATGGCCAAAGCGGTATCACCTACGGTGGTCTGTTGCGTCTGTCATTGCGTCTGCTGGAAGTGGGGCATGTGAAACGACTCAAATTGGCGGGCTTGCCAACCCATCGCCTGAGCGCCTTGCCCGGCGGCCTGGTGCTGATGCTGGCGGCGTTCAAGGTATTGGGTATCGCGCATATGACTCCGTCCGAGCCAGGTTTAAGGTTCGGCGTTCTTCATGGCCTGATGCGTAAGTACTAATCCCCCGACGCGATTACACACTTATGAATAGCCAATGCCTTACATCTTGCATGGTTAAATGCGGACATACTTTCCACTTGGGTTTGATAGCTTAAAGCCATCCAGCGGCATGCCCAATAAGCAAAACCGCGCAGACAAGACACGGAGGTCTGGCAGTCGTCATTCATTGATGACCGTTTCTGTCAGGGACAAGGATCTGAAGCTGACGACCACTATCCATGTCCTCCATCACCATACGTTCGAGCCCGCCTGCCACTTGACGGCCCGCATTGCTCGACGCGTGCGGCGCGTACCGGTGTTTTTCCAGATGCCCGGTTTCACGGCAAACAGGGCGGCGCGGAAAACCACTCAGCACAATGGATTCCGGAAACCATTTAATAAACGGGGCGAACTCCGAAAAGCCAGACGAGTAGGAACTTATATATGGAGATATATCGTATGTCGGCTCAAGAAAATCTCGTTGGCGGATGGACTCCTTATCACGAACTGACTCCAAAGGATCAGGAAGTATTCGATGAAGCCCTGGCCGGGCTCGTGGGTGTGCACTACACCGCCGAGCTGGTTTCGACCCAGGTCGTTAACGGCACCAACTATCGTTATCAGGCGAAAGCAACGCAGCCTGGTTCGCCAAACAGCTGGCAAGCGGTCGTGGAAATTTACGCGCCGATTAACGGCAAGCCGTATGTCACCCAGATCATCCGGATCTAAGTAAGTATCAACCCCGTCGTGTCGCGCACGGATTGCGCGACCCGACGTCTACCGGGAGGATTACGGACACTCCTGGCGGCAGGTGCCAAACTCCAGGCAATAATCTCGACGAAGCCTGTGCTTGCTACGCACAGATCCTGAACGCCAGGATCTCCAGAACGCTCGTCTGGGAGCGAGGTGGTCTGCACGTGCGCTACGCGATTGCGCTGATCGGTCAAGAGCGTTTCATGTTGGAAACGGTGTAGGCAAACTGGTCCTGAGCAAAGGTCATGGGAGTTGAAAGGCACGCAAGCACTCCAATGATCAAGTAGATAATCGGTTTCATGTCTCGGGCCCTCTGTACCGAGATATCATTTTACATCCGAATAAACGAATTCCCCCCCTTGTCTCGGCACGCCCCTATCTAGCGCTTCTGGCCGCTTTCTTCTGGTGGCCGTATATCCCGAAACAGGCTCAGCAGCAGTAAGTCGTAGGTGATCTTCAAACCACCCGCGATCACCAATGGCCAACCAAACGTCGATAAGCCCAGCAAATAACCAGCGAGCAGTGGGCTCAACGCCGACGCCAGGCTTCGTGGGACTGTCGTGATGCTGGCCGCCGCTGCGCGCTCCCCACGTGGCACGATTGCCATGATGTAGGAGCTACGGGTCGGCACATCCATTTGCGACAACGCGCTGCGTGCAAGCAGCAGGATGATTGCCAGGCTCAATGTTGGCATCAGAGGAATGAGGATCAGGAACAGGCTGGAGGGTAAGTGGGTAAACACCATCGTATTCACGAGTCCAAACCGATCGGCTATGCGATTCGCTGCCAGATATGAAAACGCCGTCAATACTCCGGTCCAGAAAAAAATCTCGCCTGCGACCGTGGTGGAAAGCTGAAATTTCTGGAAAAGCCACAAGGCGATCATCGATTGCACCACGAAGCCACCCCCGAACGCATCCAGGCTAAACAAGGCAGCGAGGGTATAAACGACCCGCTTCGATTTTTGTAACGGTGCCGCCGGCGCCTTGTGCTCGTCCGTGCCGATCGCCTGAGGTAGCGTGGAGTAAATCAGCGCCGATGCCAGTCCTAATAAGCCGTAAAGGAGAAACATCGCTTGTAGCGCTTTCTTCCTGTCGAGCCCGGATGTCGCGACTATCCAATCAGGCGCCCCTGCGACCAGCGCCCCCAATGCGGCAGCCAACGCAGCGATCAGACTATAGCGGGCAAACACCGCCGTCCGCTGACGTTCGTCCACCAAGCCGGAAAGCACGGCGTGCTCTAGCGGCAAGAATACGCTGACGTCGCCGCTGGACGGATTCAATGTCCCGACGATGGCAATCACCAGCAAAGGCCAGAAATCGGTGACAGTCGCAAAACCAAAACCGGTTCCCGTCATGAGCAGCGAGGCCATCAGCAGCAACAGACGGTAGGTAAAACGATGAGCATAGAGGCCAACCAGGAGCGTCAATACACCTGAGCCTAACAACGTGCCGGTGGCGATCATCCCGACTTGAAGCGGCTGCATGCCCAATGCCAGCAAATACAGTGGCAGCAGTAAGCTGACGTAACCGTCGGCGAATGCCCGCAAGCCTCGCACGCATAGCAGGCGGGAAAGGACTGGCGAGTTCACTTGACCCGGCGTGAAGGGCATTTTCCGACCGTGCCGCAGATCCAGCCGGTAGGCGCCAGCCCCTTAACGTTTGCGTCCAGACTTTCCGTTGCAGCCAGAGCATGGGATGCAGTGCAAATAAGGCTGGTTGCAATGATCATGGATTTCATCTGATTCACCTGAAACTCCGCAAGGCAAGCCGGACCGTGTCGAACAGCGACGTTGTGTCTATTGCTCAGGTTCACCTCACCCGCTGGGCGGCCTCGATACGACTGGGAAAAGGGGACACATTTCCAAAGAGTCGGCTGCCTTGGTAAATGGACCTGCTTCGACGACCCGGGCAAACACGCGAATGGCTAAAAGTTGGTTCATGCTCGGTTGTGCCCAGTGAGGTGAGTTCGGTCACAGTTTAGTGTGTCAGGGCCTGAAAACCGAACGGACACCCTTACTGTTCCCGTATCGGAAAAAACAGATCGAAACAGGTCACGCCATTTTCGCTGGTGACGCTGTAGCGGCCACTGTGCAACTGCATGATCGTGGCGACGATCGAAAGCCCCAGGCCATTGGACTGGGCCGAGCGCTCGCGTGATGGATCAACTCGGTAGAAACGCTCGAATAATCTCGGAAGGTGTTCCGCCGGGATGGTGGTTCCGTAGTTGCGCACGCGCAGATTGATGCCGTCCTCGGATGGAGTGGCCTGGATCAACAGTTCGGAATGAGGTGCGCCATATTTGATCGCATTGGCGCACAGGTTGGCCAAGGCGCGGCGTAGCAGCATGGGCTCGGCCCAGATAAGGCCGTCGCCTTCCGCGCGGATGGTCATGTCGACGTCTGCGGCCAGGCCTTCAAAGTAATCGGCTACGCGTTCCAGCTCGTCGGCGGCGCCCAGTTCCTGGCGCTGATCACGAGCGCTACCTGGATCGGTACGAGCAAGGAACAGGATGTTGTCGAGCATGTGTGCCAGGCGTTCGAGTTCTTCGACGTTGGAGGCGAGCAACTGCTGGTAATGCTCCACGCTGCGGTTCTTATGCATGGCGACCTGGATTTCGCCCAGCAAGTTGTTGATGGGCGTGCGCAGTTCGTGGGCCATGTCGGTCGAGACCTGGCTCAGTTGCGCAAAACCCTTGGCGAGTCGCTCAAGCATGGTGTTGAACGAGTCGATCATCGGCAGCAACTCTTTCGGGGCGCCTTGGCTGTCGAGTCGCTCTGTCAGGTTGCCAATGCCGATACCGTGGGCTTGCTGCGCCAGGCGTCTGACGGGCAACAATCCGCGGTGAACCAGGGCGTATCCCGCCAGCGCCAGGACAATTGCCGCGAGGCTGGCGAGGATGTAAACGCTGAGACGATAGCTGGCGAGTACGGCGGTTCGTTCGGTCATCAGGCAGCCAACGGTCAGTTTCAGCGTACCCGAGTCGATACTCGCGGAGATGGCCGCGAAGGGGGTTCCGTTCACGGCGGGTAGATGCTGTACATCGGTCAGTGACAGGGATTGCTCCATGGCCACGGGCGTGAGGTCGGGAATATCGATATGCCGGGGATTGACCTGCAGTAACGGGGCTTCCCCCGGAACACCAATCGTGAGGATGTACTCGCGATTGCCCAGCATGTTCTGAAACAGCACAGGTTTGGTCTTGATCAGATCCAGCGTATTGCTGCCATTGAGAAAATTACGCAGCTGATCGATGCGGTAGACCAGCGTGGACTCGTCGCGTCGTATCAGTTCGCGCTCAAGATCGCGGTACAGTGCGACGCCGGTGGTGGCCAGCAGGGCGAAGGCCAGCAAGGCGAACACTACGGCCAGACGCAGGGTGAGGGAGTAATGGCGACGGTTCATGGTTGCGTATCGAAGCGGTAGCCAATGCCCCGCACACTGTGGATCAGCTTCAGCTGGAAAGGGTCGTCGATTTTCAGGCGCAGGCGTCGCACCGCCACATCGACCACGTTGGTGTCGCTGTCAAAGTTCATGTCCCAGACCCGGGAGGCGATCAGTGAACGCGACAGCACCTGATCCTGATGCGTGGCGAACAGGTGCAACAAGGCAAACTCTTTATTTGTCAGTGTCACTCGCACGCCGGCGCGGGTGACGCGGCGTTTGATGACATCGATCTGCAGGTCGGCGATCTGCAGTTGCTCTTCTTCCCGGGTCGGACCCCGACGGGTCAGGGTGCGCAGGCGTGCGACCAGTTCGGCGAAAGAAAAGGGTTTGATCAGGTAGTCGTCGGCCCCCAGCTCCAGGCCTTTGATTCGGTCGGCGATGTCATCGCGCGCGGTCAGGAACAGTACCGGCGTATCGGCTTCCTTGCGCAGTCGGCGCAGTACTTCCCAGCCGTCCATTTTCGGCATCATCACATCCAGCACGATGACGTCGAAAGGCGTTTCCAGGGCCAGGTATAAACCCTCGATGCCATCGCGGGCCAGGCTGACGGAGTATCCCTGCTCCTGCAGGCCATTGAGTAAGTAATTGCCCGCCTTGGGCTCGTCTTCCACGACAAGGATGTTCATGAGAATGACCTTGGTTCGGTGTCGGCCTTCAACCCAAAAGTACGGGTCTGAACGCCGAGAGCAGGTCGCGCAATTTTAGCCCAATCATCAGGTTTTGTTGCGTATTGCCTGCTCCCGGACAGTCATGTGTATACCGCATCCCATCAGTTTCCGTTGGTGCAACGTCCTTGAACCGAATAGTCCAGCACATGTTCCTGACCCTGATGATCCAGGTAATCGAGACGGGCTGGAGTGACGTCACATTGGTCCGGAATTTCAGTCATGGACAGGACTTTCGCGACATCCAGGTGGACGAAGAAACCGGTCCTGTCGTGGATCACCGCCGAGGTGTCGCTGGTACCGGCGAAGGCTGAACCGGTGGCGAGGAGGGTGGCGAGTCCGAGCGTTAACAGTTTCATGGCAGTATCTCCTTGTCTGAAGTGGGCTGCCTGTTGTTTGGCAGTGAGTTCAAGGTAACAAGGCAACTCCAACAGCCGACCAACAGCACAATGACAAAGTTGTAATGCAAGGGCGGGTTACTGAGGCGATTGAAGCGAGAAGTTGCATCGAGAACTATCCTTACCTCTCCAGAGGAGGATGGCGATGAAGTACATGATCAGCTGGTTCGAACGGCCACAAGGTTCGCCTGCAGAGTACGAGAGTGCGCAGAAGCGGATCCTGGAGGTGTTCGGTCAATGGAAGGCCCCGGACAATTTCAAGATCGAGGTGTTTGTCGTGCGCGTGGGCGAGTGGGGTGGACACATGCTGGTGGAGTGCGACGATCCGCTGGCGGTTCACAAGGTTTGCTCGACGTTTCCTGCCTTCGAGTTCCAGGCGCGCCCGGTGGTTGCCGTCGAGGACGCGGTCCGGGTCGAACTCGAAGCAATCGCCTGGCGCGATGGCCTGAAACCCCAGTGATGCAGATTATCCTGGAGTTATCGAAGAGCGGGCGCATCGCCCGCTGAGCTTTGATCAATCAACCACCTTGCGGCGGGCCACTGACGCCGACGGACGCGCCGCCGTTGATCACCAGTTGAGTGACTGCGCCGAGCGCCTCCATATGCAAGTGGAGTGCAACCGTAGGAAATTCCTCTCGAAATGATTTGAGTGCATCTACCACGCGCTCAGCGGGAAGCATCACATCCAGTACCACATGAACTTCAGCCTCGACGCCCGCCGTCGCTGAGCCAATGGCGCCGCAGTGGCTGAACGCGTGCGGCGCCTCTCAGGTTGATCTTTCGAAATAATCCGAGGATTCACCATGAAAGCCTTTATCCCGTTGTCGTTGCCCTACACACCGGGCGCCGGACGCGGAATTGGCGAAGGCGCATGGCGTTTCAGCGAAAAACTTCGCCACTCGGGCGGATGGCGGGCAGCTCACGACCATCGCCGACTGCACACACTTCAATTTGTAGAGAGAGCATCCTGTTTTGGCATGAAGAAACGGGCAAATAGTTCGGATTGTGATTTGATATTTAATTTGGCGTAAATATTACGGCGGTGCACTTTTATCGTTTCTGTCGACAGGGAAAGTTTTCCGGCTATCTCTTTGTTGGAGAAGCCACTCAGTAGCAATTTGAGTACGTCATTTTCGCGTGTTGTTATTTGTGCTCCAAGCGGGGTAATCGTTTCTGGCCATACCGGTGGCTCGGTGAGATTTTTTTCTACGTCAATCTCAAAACACATACGCTGGTGCATTAATGCAATGACCCATGGCTTGATAATGTCAAGTAGTGTTATTTGTTCTTGATTGAAGTGGATGTTGCTGCCAAGGGACATGCATAACGTTCTGTCGGCGTCGAGCTGGACATTGTATTGCGCTTCATCAACAGAAATGTACTGTGCGAAATATTGATGATAGTACTCGGTTTTAAGGAAGTGCTCCGGTGCAATATCCAGCAGATGAAAGAAGCCGCTCTGCGGGTTTTCTCGATTGGCTATATAAAATGGGTCCAGCAGATAAAGCCCTTTCACATAGCGATGAGTGAATGCGTCGATTTCTTCGATATCGGCTACTTCAGGAAGGCTGATAACGTGTACGTGTTGATTGCTGAAGATTAATACAACCCAGTTATCGATTTGCACATATTCATTTAATGTGCGAATCAGCGAGCTCCAGAATTCTGGACGGTTCAACTGCATGATCAGCTTTCCAATCGATCGGTGCCAGGCCAGGCTATGAAGGTCGAGTGGCATTGTCTACCCCTTTAGGGTTAGGGATTCGTAGGTCAGAGGTAAGTATTCGTAGGTATTTACTATTCGCTAATGCCCGGTATATTCACTGTCAGGGCTTAGGATGGCCATGAGGGCACATCGTCTTGACAAGGATAGTTGCATGAGAAAATCACCTTTGCGAAGCATTTTTTCAGCCTCGCTTCTCTGTGTAGGGATCAGCACATCAGTGGCGGCTGTAGAGCCTGGAATGTATCTGTATAACTGGTTCGGGTTTATCGCACCGGAGACCCCAAAGGAGTTTGAGCAGGAAACCGGTACCAGAATGCAGATGGATGCGTTCGACAGTGCCGAAATCATGCAGAGTAAGGTAATGGCTGGGCGCACGGGGTATGACGTGGTGGTGGCTACCTCCAATGTGTTGCCAAGCCTGATCCAGGCGGGAGTCCTTCAGCCCCTGGATCGTAATCAACTGAGTAACTTGTCACATATCGATCCTGAGATCTTGTCCCAAGTCGCGGTCAATGATCCTGGTAATCGCTACGCTGTGCCCTATTTATGGGGCACTACCGGCATTGGCTATGACGTTGATAAAGTCAAAGCGGCATTGGGTGATGATGCTCCGGTGAATAGCTGGGATCTGATCTTCAAAGAAGAAAACATCAGCAAACTCCAGTCGTGTGGTGTGGCAATGCTCGACTCTCCCAGTGAGATCGTTTCGATTGCTTTGCATTACCTTGGGCTCCCCAGCAACAGCAAGAACCCGGATGATTACCAGAAAGCACAAGCCCTGCTGTTGAAAATCCGCCCTTACGTCCTCTATTTCGACTCATCCAGAATCGACGCTGACCTGGCGGATGGCAATATTTGTGCGGTTGTGGGATGGGCTAATGGCGCCCTTGCTGCGCAGGCCATAAACGAGAAGGCCAACACTGGACGCAAGATTGCCTACAGCCTTCCTCGCGAGGGCGCGCTGGTGTGGTCGGAAAATCTGGTTCTGCTAAAAAACGCACCTCACCCGAAGGAAGGGTTGGCGTTTATTAATTATATGTTGCGACCAGAAGTTATTGCCAAGACCTCAAACCACACTCTGTACCCTAACGCTAATAAAGATGCCACTGAGTTTGTCGAGCAGAAGCTGGCAGACAATCCTTGGGTTTACCCGGATCAAAAGACGATTGCTTCACTTATTCCACTTGAACCGCTGCCATTGAAGTTGGAGCGTGTCCGCACCCGAGTCTGGAGCAAAGTTAAGACGGGCATTTGATCTGGCTGGGGTGTTGTCTTTGTTGAAACGTTGCTCCTGCTTCCGGCGATAACCAGCATTTATTTGAAATGTTGGTCATCAAGTAGGAAGTAGGGGCTGCCTTTATCAGTCGACTGACTAAAGGGTTGTCACAGCAGTTCCAGGGAAGGAGATAAGTCATGCGCCAAGGTGATTGCCAATGCCACTTGGAGTCGGACGAATACAAAGCCTATAAGGAAATTGAGGAACAGATCGCCCATTGCACGCCCGAACAAGCCTGGGCCATGTATTACGTCTCGGCGGGAGTGGTGCGTCAAAACATCGCCATGGCGGTGACGGAGCACATCGCCAGGGGTAACAAGGCACTGCTGGTTGAGTTCCCCGAACTTGCACCGGCTGCTACGGGTCATGTGTTGCCTGCGCGGTCTCTTGACTGACTTGCATCAGCCCTGAAGGCGCCCGTTCTACAGGTATTGGCCAATCATCCACTGATCTAAATCGAAAGGCCAAACCGATATTCGTGCTCCGTGCCTTCTTGCCGAGAGGCATGTTCGATCGAGAAGCCACACCGTTCCAGTACTTTTGCCGAGCCGATATTGCCAGCGTATACGTTGGCAACCAGTTGTTTAAGGTTCCAATGCAGCTGCGCTTCCCGGATCAGATGCTTCACCGCCAGTGTTGCCAGTCCCTGGCCACACGCGCTTTGAGCAATCCGATAGCCGACTTCTGCCGACCGCTCGGTTATGTCGATGCCTTTCAGGTTCGCTCGACCCACTATATTTTCGTCAGCATCTTCGATGACAAACGGGTGCCAGGTTCCAGCGGCAAAATCGGATAAATAAGCGGCAATATGGTCGGTGACACCTTGCACCGAGTAAAAAGCCGAATCGCGTGCGTCAATGTGGCGCTCAAACCATTCGCGATTGTCCCGTTCAAATGTCAGCAACGCCTCAGTATCAGCACTTTGCAGGGTACGAATTCTGATGGGCTTCATAAGGTTGCTCCTTTTTCTGTCACCGAGGGCAACGCCTTCCGTGTGGTCGCCTGATGGTAAAGGGATGCGGCTTTACTGGCTACCCAAGCGCTTTGAGCAAATGCGGCTAGGCGCATTCACGCCGGTATGGTCGATCCTGTGCCTACCGTACTTCCCGGAGCCTTTATCCAGTGTCTGACATGCCGACCAACGCCGCCTATGCGAAACGCTTCAACGCCGTACTCGCCTACATTGACGCCAACCTCGAAGGTGTCCTTTCGGTGAAGACGTTGAGCCGTGTGGCGAATTTTTCGGAATTTCACTTCCATCGGCAATTCACCGCGTTTGTGGGCGTACCGGTCTCACGTTATGTGCAACTGATGCGGCTGCGACGCGCGGCGCATTGCCTGGCCTCCCTTGCGGATCATTCGGTGCTGGACGCCGCACTCGGTGCCGGTTTTGAGAGTCCCGAGGCATTTTCCAGGGCGTTCAGGCGGGCGTTCGGTATGACGCCGAGTGCGTTCAGGAAGCAACCGAACTGGCAGGTCTGGGGGGCGGTGTTTGCAATTCCTCATTTTTCCAGGAGCATCATCATGCAGGTACGAATCGTGGAGTTTTCCGAGGTCAGGGTCGCAGCGCTTGAGCACTGCGGGCCAACCGGGCTCATCAATGAGAGCGTGCGCAAGTTCATCGAGTGGCGTACGCAGAGCGGGCAGTCGCCGGTGGCATCGAGTCGCACCTTTGGCATTCCCTACGGCAACCCCGATACGACACCGCCGGAAGAGTTCCGCTTCGCCATGTGCGGCGAGATTCACGAGGCCGTGGCGCCGAATGCGTTTGGCGTGCGCGAACTCGTCATTCCTGGCGGCCGCTGCGTGGTGGTGCGGCACGTGGGCTCGACGGATCATATCGGCGAAACGATCTATCCGATCTACCGCGACTGGCTTCCTGGCAGCGGTGAGGAGCTTCGTGACCATCCGCTGTACTTCGATTACCTGAGCGTCTATCCCGAGACACCGCACGATCAGTGGCAGACCGATATTTATATTCCGTTGCAATAGCGGTTGTGGCGCACGTTGCTTTCGACCCGGTGCTGTCGCTGGGCTATTGAGTCAGAGGCGGGCCCCTGTTTCAGGGCTCCGCTGAATGGCGACTCTCTCACCGCTTCGAAGCAACGCAAGCAGGCTCTGGCGTGGAAGAAAGATGGCCAATAGCTTTCATTTCAGTCATTTGTACCGTTCGAAGGCGTTTATACTGCGCGGGCTTTTGATCAATATGCGCTCTACCGCCCGGGTACTCATTTGAAACGCGACCTTCGACTTGCCACTTTGCTGATCTCCCTGGTGTGTGTATCCGTGGTGGTGCTGACTGTCTGGCAGATCTGGACAGCCCGTGAGAACACCCTGAGTGACATCGAAACCGACACGTTGAATTTGACCAATGCACTCAACACGTACACCGAGGGCACGTTCAAGCAAAGTGAAGTGGTACTGCTGGGGCTGACGGACAGGATCGAGAAAGACGGGACCGGCCCGCAGCAGCTCGAACGCCTGAAAGTGCTGGTCGCTCAGGAGATGGGTGCACTGAAGCAATTGAACAGCGTTGCGCTGTATGACGCTCAGGGGGACTGGATATTCTCGACCAACAAGCATGTCTCACCCAACAGCAACCACGCTGATCGAGCGTTCTTCAAGCATCACCGTGACAATCCGGACCGCGGCATCTTCATCGGTCCGGCGATTCTCAGTCGTGCCACCGGCGTCTGGGTGATTTCGATCAGTCGACGCATCGATCATCCGGACGGGAGTTTTGCCGGGGTGATCGCCGCCACCTTGAGTCTCGAGCACTTCCTCAAGCTCTATCGAACCATGTCCGTTGGGCAGTATGGCGCGATCAGCCTGACCTCATCCGAAGGGCGTCTTCTTGTGCGGTATCCCTTCCAGGAGCAGGACATCGGGCGTGATCTGTCTCGTGCACCGATATTTTCCGAGTACCTGCGCAAGATGTCGTCGGGTACCGTGGACTTTGTTTCAAACGTCGATGGCATCCATCGAATCTACGCGTTCACCAGAAGCGATCAGTATCCCCTCGTCACGACGGTCGCGGTGGGCCAGGACGAGGCCATGCAAGCGTGGTGGAGCCAGACCAGGCAATCGGTTGCGGTGGTGATGGTGTTGCTGGGACTCCTGATTACGCTTGGGCGCAGATTGATTGCCGATATCAGTCATCGTATTCGGGCAGAGGCAGAGCTGCGAACCACCCAGACTACGCTGATCGAGCTTAACCAGACGCTGGAAGTTCTCGCCAGCGAGGACAAGCTGACCGGTCTTGCCAATCGCCGGCATTTCGATCAGTTTCTGGATATCGAGTTCAAGCGCGCCAAGCGCCAGCGAAGTCCTTTGTCGCTGATCCTGATCGATGTGGATTTTTTCAAGCGTTACAACGATCACTATGGGCATCTCGCCGGAGATGAATGCCTGCGCATCATCAGCCAGTCGATCAAGCAGTGCGTGCGCCGTCCAGCGGACATGACCGCCCGCTACGGCGGTGAAGAAATCGCTGTGGTGATGCCCAACACAGACGAGTCGGGTGCCCGCTCGGTTGCCGAGGCCATTCTCCTCGGCATTGCACAGGCGCGACTTGAACACCTGTCGAGCCCTTTCGGTAGCGTGACCGCCAGCCTGGGGCTGGCGACTTTTACCGCCTACGATAGCGAGCATGATGAAAAGGCCCTGATCGATCTGGCCGACCGCGCACTGTATTTGGCCAAGTCGCAGGGCAGAAATCGCCTGAGTGTCGCCGCTGTTGGCGTGCAAGGTGAATCTGCCTGATCCGCGATGGCGCGAGTGCAGCGCTAGGGCTTTTCAAACCAGCCATGATCGCGGTACCAGGCCAGCGTGTCGGTAAGCGTCTGTTCGACGGGGCGAAACCGTAGGCCAAGCTCTTGTTTGCTCTTGTCAGGGTTGAAATGCGTGCGCCCGGCTTCGCGCACCATCAGGCGCACGGTCGCCATACTCAGCAGAATCGGCTTGCCGGTCAGGCGCGCATAGAGCTCTTGTGTAAACGCCAAGGCGTACAGCAACGACAGCGGCAATTGCCGCAGCGGTGTCTTGACGCCCGCGATCTTGCCCAGCAAGGGCACCAACTCTGCCATGGTCATGTGGCGTCCCGCCGCCAGGTAACGTTCGCCACGTCGCCCGTGCTGCGCTGCGGCAATTTGCGCCAATGCCACATCGCGGGCATCGACGACAGAAAAACTGCCGGGAACCAGCCCGGGCAGCTTATTGCGCACGACGTCGTTGAGTAACTGCCCCGAGGAAGTCGGCCCACTATCGGCAGGGCCCCACATCCAGCCGGGCAGGACCATGCAGGCATGCAGGTCGGGATGGTCTTCCAGGAACGACAACACGACACGGTCAGCGAGGATCTTGCTGCGATAGTAGTCATCCGCATCGGCTTCATCGCGCAGGCACGTCTCGTCGATCGATGTGCCGGGAGCACCGTCGAGCACCGCAATGGACGAGGTGTGGATGAAACGGCGGACACCGGCAGCGTAGGCGTGCTCAAGCAGACGCTGTGTGCCCGTCACGTTGATCCTTTCGAGTTCCTCCCAGTGGCTGCCGCCCTTGTAGTTGTCGCGAAAGAACGCCGCCGTGTGAAACAGCGTATCGCAGCCTTGCATCGAAGCGGCGAAGGCATCGACATCGGCCATGTCACCCACGATCAGTCTCACGCCCGGAAGATCTTTGAACTGTTGTTCGCCTTTGGCTCGTGAACGAACCAGGGCCTTGACCTCGTAGCCACCGGCGACCAGTTCACGCACAAGGTTGTTGCCCAGCAAACCGGTTGCGCCGGTGACGAATGTACTGCGCATGTGTCATCCCTTACATTGACTAAAGCGGGTAGATATACCGTCGTCGTCGCTCCCGAAAAACAGCGACTGCTGCATAATGGTTTTGCACATTTGCAAAGCAGCGGGCATGTACATGAGTTCAGAAGCGAATTGGGACGATCTGCGTCTGTTGTTGGCCGTCTCGCGACGTGGCAGCTTTCTTCAGGCCGGCCAATTGCTGGGCATCGCGGCGTCGACGGTGTCCCGACGGATCACTCAGCTTGAAGGTTCACTCGGCGAGCCACTCGTCGAGCGTGGGGTTGAAGGCTGCTGGCTGACCTCGCGGGGCCAATCCCTGGTTGAAGTTGCCTTGGCCGCGGAGGAGGGCTTGAGGCGTCAGGCTGCTGCCGGCGCATCGCAATTGCCGACCGAGCTTAGCGGCAGTGTTCTGGTCAGCGTTGGCGAAGGATTTTCGTCTTGTGTGCTGGAGGCCGCGCATCGCTTTACGTCTGTGCATCCGCGCTGCTCGGTGGAGTTGCTGGTCACCGCCGACTTTCACAAGATCGTCCGCGGCGTGGCGGATATCGCTATCCGCACAGCGCACCTGGGCGAGCCGTCGCTGGTTTATCGACCCATGGGCAAGCTCGCTTATGGCGTCTTCGCTGGTGCGGCCTATCTGAAGCGCTTTCCAGCCGTGACTCCGGTCACCGCGGTGAATATTGCCTTGCTCCCGCCGCTGGACATGTTGCCGCAAATGCGTGCGGCAAGGGCCGCGGGGCTGGAGCGTGCGCAGATCAGAGTGAATTCGTTCGCCGCACAGATCGAAGCGGTAAGGCGAGGGATGGGCGTCGCAGTGCTGCCGCGTATTCTGGCCAAGGACCTGATCGCGGTGTTTCCGGATATCCAGCTGCCGGATATGGAGGTCTATCTGGTGACCCGGCCGCAAGCGTTGAAGCAGGCCCACATCAAAGTTTTTTTTGCCATTTTGGAACAGGTGCTGCGCGAGGCCCTTTGTGCCGCAGTTGTCGAAGAATGAGAAATTTTTGCGTCTTCGTCGATTCGGCACACTGAGGTAGAATGTCGCGCTCTGGACGCACGTCTGTTCATTTCTGCGTCCGATATTTTAAAAACAGAATTAGTGTCACCCGAGTAGCTGAAGCCAATGACTAATAAAAAGTCAGCGCGGGAGGGGCCTAAACGTGAGACCGATGGTGTCTGTCGGTCTTATATGTCTACCCATCAGTCTTTCTGAGTACAGGGTTCGAGGGCATGCGGCATTGCATGCGGTGAGCCTGGGCGTCTCATGATCAAGAGTGGTGGGTGGATGGCGTTCTATCCTAGGTATTACTGAATGTTAAAAAAAGTCAACACAGGGCTACTCGGCCTGGCCATGTCGATGGTCCTCATGCCTTTGCACGCAGCTGAAACAAAGAAAGTCGATGTGCTCCTCATCGGCGGCGGCATCATGAGTTCGACCTTGGGCGTTTATCTCAATGAGCTTGAGCCTGGCATGTCCATGGAGATGGTTGAACGTCTTGATGGCGTCGCCGAGGAAAGCTCGAACGGCTGGAACAACGCCGGCACCGGTCACTCTGCTCTGGCTGAGCTGAACTACACGCCAGAAGACAAGAATGGCAAGGTCGAGATCCCCAAGGCCGTTGAAATCAATGAAGGCTTCCAGATCACGCGTCAATTCTGGGCCTGGCAGGTCAAGAATGGCGTGTTGAAGAATCCCCATTCGTTCATCAACTCCACTCCGCACATGAGCTTTGTGTGGGGCGATGACAACATCCAGTTCTTGAAGAAACGCTACGAAGCCCTGCAAGCGAGCCCGCTGTTTGCCGGCATGCAGTACTCGGAAGACCCAGAGCAGATCAAGAAATGGGTTCCGTTGATGATGGAAGGCCGTGACCCGAATCAAAAGGTTGCGGCAACCTGGACTCCGATTGGTACAGACGTGAACTTCGGCGAGATCACCCGCCAGTTCGTCGGCTACCTGCAAACCAAGCCGAACTTCGCACTGAAGCTTTCGAGCGAAGTGGAAGACATCAAGCGCAATGAAGATGGCAGCTGGCGTGTTTCCTACAAGAACCTGAAAGACGGTTCCGAAACCCAGACCGACGCCAAATTCGTGTTCATCGGCGCGGGCGGCGGTGCACTGCATCTGCTGCAGAAGTCGGGCATCCCTGAAGCACAAGAGTATGCAGGCTTCCCGGTCGGCGGCTCGTTCCTGGTGACCGATAACCCGGCGATCGCTGAACAGCACATGGCGAAGGCCTACGGCAAGGCGTCGGTTGGCGCACCGCCGATGTCGGTTCCGCACCTGGATACCCGCGTGCTCGATGGCAAGCGCGTTATCCTGTTTGGCCCATTCGCGACCTTCTCCACGAAGTTCCTGAAAGAAGGTTCCTACTTCGACCTGCTGACCAGCACCACCACGCACAACTTCTGGCCAATGACCAAGGTGGGCATCGAGCAATACCCACTGGTTGAATACCTGGCCGGCCAGCTGATGCTGTCGGACGACGACCGCATGAACGCCCTGAAGGAATACTTCCCGAACGCCAAGAAGGAAGACTGGCGCCTGTGGCAAGCCGGCCAGCGCGTTCAGATCATCAAGCGTGATGAAGAGAAGGGCGGCGTCCTGAAACTGGGCACCGAGATCGTCAGCTCCCAGGACGGCAGCATTGCCGGCCTGCTGGGTGCATCGCCAGGTGCGTCCACCGCGGCTCCGATCATGCTGGGCGTGCTTGAGAAGGTCTTCAAGGACAAGGTCGCAACCCCGGCCTGGCAGGAAAAGCTGCACCAGATCATCCCGAGTTACGGGACCAAGCTGAACGACAGTCCTGAGCGTGTTTACCAGGAATGGACGTACACCAGTCAAGTCCTGCAACTTGCCACACCGCCTGTGATTGGCAAGGCTGCGGCCGCGCAACCAGCCGCTCCAGCTCCAGCGCAACCACAGAAAGAAAGCAATCCAGCGTCTGATATGGCCCTGTAAGACGAAGCCCCGCCAAACACTGTTTGGCGGGGCTTGCGCGCTGGACCGATCAGAAACGATAAAGCCCGGACTCGTGCCGGGCTTTATCGTTTCTGGCGTTTGTTCGTATGCGTCCGGCCAAGTCATCTACCCAGCGCCGCAAAGCCAGGACATGATTTCGGGCTTTGGCTGCCTACTCAGATGTACACCGTTCAGTTCCCCCGGTGGTCGTAACGCCAAGGGCCGAAGTATGAGGTCCTGTTGAGCGGCGCGTGCCACCATCGTCACCTCAAGCATGAAGGATTAAGCTGCTACGTTTTTCTGCTCCCTAAAATCAAGGATGAAACATGATTCGACCCTCATTTTCCAGCGCGTGGGCGGCCTCTCAACGGATTTACGACACCCTCAATCCATCTGAAAAAGTGGCGACAGTCATCGGCGGCAATGTTGCAATGAACATTAACAGCCGTGATCCAGCCCTAAGGTGGATCAACACGTGCGCAGTGCGCATGAGCTATATCCTTAATTACTCAGGCTCACTCATACCGAGAATAGTTGGCGAAACCGTGTCTGGCGCTGACAAGCGCTGGTACTTCTATCGCGTCAAAAGCCTGATTGCCTATCTGGAGCAGCAATGGGGAAGTGCCGAGACCGTCAGTTTCCCGGCCGCAGATGGCGGCCCCCTGGCGGGCAGGAAGGGACTGATTCTGTTTGAGGTTTCTGGCTGGTCGGACGCTCAGGGGCATGCCACATTGTTTGACGGCAGGATGTGTTATGACCACTGCTATTTCAATGAGCCAGGTGTGAACTATCAAACCGACCGCGCAAACTTCTGGAGTTTGTCCTGATGAAATATTTAACTGCGGTCTTGGTACTGGCTTGGGCAGCCGCACCTTCCAACAGTTGGTCCAAGGATGATCCGACACACTCTCCGCAGGCAGGCGAACGCACCTACGCGCAAAACTACAAGGATATGGTACTGGCAGATTGCATCGCTACCGCCTACAAGAGCGAACCTAAAGCCGCCCAGGATGCCGGAAGCAGTGCCAGTGCGCTTATGGACTGGACCTATTTCGATCTGGAGCAAGCACCTCAAGCCGGTAGACCTCTGATTGACCAGTTTCTGGCTCGTGATTATCACAACCCACTGGTCGAATCAGAGCGTCAAGGCGTTCGCTTTGAACTGCTCAAATGCCTGGACCTTTATCACAGCAAAGAGCTGGACAGTCAGGTCAGGCAATTGGTCATCAATCCTCAGCATACCTATCGTCAGGACAACCCGCCACGAACCCAAAAGGATTGACCCTGCACCGCGATTGACGATGAGTAACCGCTCGGCCGTTCGACTTCGCGAGGCGGTTACTTTGACCCAGTCGGCAAGTGAACGGATTTCTCACCCGACACATTCCCTGTAGCAGCAGGCTTCGCCAGCTGCTACAGGTCGCGTAACGGCTTTTGGGTTTTTCAGACAAAAAAAGAGCCTCAAAGCTCTTTGATGGGGAGGAAGTAGAGCCCAGAGGCTCAAGATGCACGTGAAGCAAGTGGTGAGCTTGATAGGGGTTCAGATCACTCACCACCTACGCAACTGTTGGAGCATTTAACAGTTGCGTAAAACTATCGTAGGAAGGTGGGTACGTGCGCTCAAGTACCGTTAGTCGAGTGTCGCCGGGGCTTGTATCCGCTCCTCAAGTGATGTCCGGTGCCTGGCGAAAGCGCTTGGGAATGGCGTCCGCAAACGGGTAGAGCGAAAAGTAAGGCCGGGCTTCGTCGATGACTCGCTGGATGGACGGTCTGCGCGTCAACCGGTCGAAATAGGCACTCAAGTGCTTGAATTCGCTCGGGAACGGCACGAGCGTGCTGGCGTAGAAAAGCGCCGGGGTGGCGGCGCAATCGGCCAGGCTGAAGTCCTCGCCGGCCACCCAGATTCGCGATGCCATTCGATGCTCGAGCATGGCGTAGGCCGTCTCCAGCGTGGAGCGTTGTTTGCTCAAATCAGCGTTGGTGCCGTGCAGGCGGTCAGCGACAATCTGTTGCAACGGCCCCTGCACATAGTTGTCGAAAAAGCGGTCCCACAGACGCACCTCCAGCGCGGCCTCCCAATCGTTCGGAACCAACGGTTGCTCACCCGGATAGTAGTGATCCAGGTACTCGATGATGATCGTGGCCTCCGGCAGAGCGCGTTGGCGCAGGTGGTCACTGATGACCGGGAACTTGACCAGCGGCCAGTGGGCTTGAAGTTCCGCGCGGTCAGCATCGTCTGTCAGGTCGATGATCCGCTTTTCGAATTCGGTAGTGTTTTCATAAAGCGCGATCAGCACTTTATGGCAGTACGACGACAGCGGATGGTAGTAAAGAGTCAGCGACATCGTTCAACTCCTCAGTGGTGTTGCCCCTCATCATAGTCGCTGGAATGACGGCTCGGAGGGGATCGCCAGCCGCCACGACAGATGGCCTCCGATACCCCTTTCTACCCCTCTCGGGGTACCCCATCGACGTCATTACGTTGCTCTCATGCGCACTTCATACTCCGCTCCAGCCTGTTTGGGCTGTTGAGTCTGGCGGCGTAGCGTCCGCTATTACCTCGAAGGAAAACCCATGAAGATTGAACTGGTACAGCTGGCCGGTCGCGATGGCGACACGGCGTATAACCTCAAGCGAACCCTGGAGGCCATCGAGACCTGCGCGCCTGATACTGATTTACTGGTGTTCCCCGAGACTCAACTGATGGGGTTTGCCAGCGCCGAGCAACTGCACCGCGTGGCCGAACCCATTGACGGGCCTACCGTGCAGGCGGTTCTGCGTGCGCTGCGCGAGCGCGATGTAGCGGTGGTGGTGGGGTTGGCCGAGCGCGACGGCGAACACTTTTTCAACACCTCGCTGCTGCTGACACCGCAAGGCGTGGCATTGAGTTATCGCAAGACGCACTTGTGGCCCTCGGAGCGTGGCCTGTTCCAGCCTGGGGATCGCTTTGCCACGGCACTGTGGAACGGCGTGCGGGTGGGGCTGTTGATTTGCTACGACATCGAGCTGCCGGAAGCGGCGCGAGCCTTGGGTCAGTTGGGCGTGGATCTGATCCTGGTCACTAACGGCAACATGGACCCCTACGGCCCCGTGCATCGCACTGCGATCATGGCCCGGGCCCAGGAAAACCAGGCCTTTGCGGTCATGGTCAACCGCTGTGGTGCAGGGGATGGAGGGTTGGTGTTTGCCGGTGCAAGCGCGGTGGTCGACCCGACGGGGCGCCTGTTGTTCGAAGCCGGGCGTGAAGAGTGCCGGCAGGTGATCGAGCTGGATTTCGAACTGCTGCAAACGGCTCGCAAGGAGTATGACTACCTCAAGGATCGTCGTTTGCAACTCGTTGGCGAGCAGAGTGCGCTTGCCGATGGCCGGCATGAACTGCTGATTCCCTGACAGCTGTATTGCTTGAACCTTAAGTCGATTTTGGTGCTGCCATAACAATCAAATAACAGCAGACGCCGCGCTCATTCGTCGATGATCGCGCGATCGCTTTGGAGTCTTCCGATGAAACCTCTGTGTAGCTTGCAACTGGTTGTAGCCTCTTTGCTCAGCCTGGGTATGACCTGCGTTGAAGCCGCTGAACCGAACGTCTCTATCTATAACTGGTATGACTACATTGCGCCGGATGCGACCAAGCATTTCCAGCAGGAAACCGGCGTCGCAACGGTCTACGACGTGTTCGATAACAGCGATGTGATGCAGAGCAAACTCATGGCCGGACGCAGCGGCTATGACGTTGTGGTCGCCAGCAGCGATCTGCTGCCCAACCTGATCAAGTCGGGTGTGCTCAAGGAACTGGACCGCAGCCAGTTGCCGAATCTGCCGCACCTGGACCCGGAGATCCTTGCCAAGGTGCAACACAACGATCCCGGCAACCGCTACGCAGCGCCTTATTTGTGGGGCACCACCGGCGTGGGGTACGACGTGGACAAGGTCAAGTCGTTATTGGGAACGGATGCTCCCGTCAATTCCTGGGACCTGATCTTCAAGGAAGAAAACGTCGCCAAGTTGAGTCAATGTGGTGTGGCGATGCTGGATGCGCCCAACGAAATCATTCCGATTGCGCTGCACTACCTTGGGCTGCCCTACAACAGCCAGAACCCGGAAGATTACCGCAAGGCTGAAGCACTGTTACTGAAGGTCCGTCCGTATATCCGTTACTTCGACTCCTCCAAATTCATTTCCGACCTGGCCAACGGCAATGTCTGCGTCGTGCTCGGCTGGTCGGGAGGTGTGTACGACGCCCAGTTGGCATCGGCGAAGGCCGGTAACGTGCGCAATCTGGTCTACAGCATCCCGCGTGAGGGTGCGCCGGTTTGGGTGGAAAACATGGTGCTGCTCAACGACGCGCCGCATCCGCAACAGGGCCTGAGCTTCATCAACTACATGCTGCGCCCTGAGGTCATTGCAGAAACCTCCAACTACCTGGGCTACCCCAATGCCAACAAGGACGCCACCACACTGGTCGAGCAGAAAGTGCGCGACAACCCCGGGGTGTACCCCTCCAAGGAAACCATGGCCACCTTGTTCCCGCTTGAGCCGTTGCCGCTGAAGATGGAACGCGTGCGCACCCGGGTCTGGAGCAAGGTCAAAACCGGGAGTTGAGTGGGTTGAGCGAGGCGGGCGACTGGCTTCGATAGACGCGTTAAAACTGTGGGGCTCATCATGAGCCCCACAGACGATTCTGAATCCCCCACGTGGTCTTTTGCATCAAGCGCGTCGGGCTTCTAGCGGCGGCGTGCCATCGTGAAACATGGTCTTCAGTTGCGCGCGCAGTTCTGGCGAATCGACGTGCTTGTGAACACTGACCGCATGCTGCGCGGCGGCATCCAGCAATTCTTTTTCGGAGTCAGCGGACAGTGCGACAGAGCACTTGATTCCGCTTGGGAACTCACGGCAATCGATGTATTTACGCGACATGATGTTCTCCTTCATACGAAGGCAGGCCTGGGCCTGCGTGAACGGACCGCTCGACACGTCACGCAGCCCATCGAACACGAATGCGCGTCGCATCGAGTGTGGTAATCCACACAGTATAGGTCGATCGCCGGATCGCCCAAGTACTTACGGCGTACCGAACATCGCCGTCCAGTAAATGCCCGCATCACTCTTCGGATCAACCGCGTACGCCGCGCCCAGCTCGCGGAACTGCGGATTCATCAGGTTGGCGCAGTGACCGGGGCTGGACAGCCAGCCATCGACCACCTTGCGCACGGTGTCTTGCCCGGCGGCGATGTTCTCGCCGATCTGCTGGCCGGCGTAGCCTGCCAGTTCGGCCCTATCACCGGGCGTGCGGCCATCACGGTCCTTGTGGTCGAAGAAGTTCTGATTGGCCATGGACTGGGTGTGCGCCTGGGCGGCCGTCGCCAGCGTGGCGTTCCAGGCCAGCGGCTGGGTGGCGGCAAAGGGTTGAGCGCCGCACTGGCGCGTTTGCTTGCGGGCGCTGTTGATCATCTCGAGCAGCTTCTGTCCCTCGGCCTGCCAGTCGCCCAGGCGGCCGGCCAACAGTGGGCGCGCGAGCACAATGCGCCACAGCGTTCCTTCATGGCTCACGCCGATATCGACGAATTGCGGGTCCAGCACGACCTGGCAAAAGCTCTCCCGTACGGCCTTCATGGCCGATGGCGCATCTCGCGGGCCGGACAAGGTGATCGCCTGTACGCTGACCATCGGATAAGCCGTACGCGCCAGCGCCTGCTGCAGGTCGCCGATATTGCTGCCGGGCAGGATCAGGCGCGGATCGGCCGCGAGCGGTGGTAATTCCTGAGACACCAGGCTGGCGCAGCGCTGCACCTGGCTGCGGTAGGTGTTGATCGACTCGACCAGCTGCGACTCTTCGGTGGCCACGGCACTGGCGGCGAACACCAGCCCCAGCGACAACGTGGCAAGACGCATAACGGATGACAGGACGCGCATGGAACTCTCCTTGAGCTGACTGCGCTCATGATGCGCGAATTAGCCCCACCCAGCGCAATGCCTTTTTAGGCTGAAGCCAATTTTGTTTTCCGCGTCATGAGACGTCTCCAGGCAGTGTAGAGCGCATTGCCAGAGCACGGCTTCCCTGCGCGATGACGAGCGCTGCGGCGATCAGCGCCAGGGCGACGGCGAAGGTGATCCGCATAGCGCTGGCAACGGCCTCGGGGGGGGCCGTGGTGATGTCGTTTGTTGCCGATGCAAGCACGAACACCGCACCCAACGCGGACGCACCGGTGATCAGCCCCAGATTCCGCGACAGGTTGAGCATGCCGGAGATAACGCCGCGCTGGTCCGGGCGAATATCGCTCATGATCGCGGTGTTGTTGGCCGTCTGGAACAGTGCGTAGCCAATGGTGATGACGACCATCGGGGCGATGTAGCCGGCGATCCCGCGCGTCTCCGGTATCAGCGAGAGCATGAGGCAACCGCTCGCCACTGCGATCAGCCCGAAGACGGTCATGCGTTGCGCGCCAAAACGGTCGGTCAGGCGACCCGCGGGCACCCCGGTCAGCGCCGCGAAAATCGGTCCGACCGACAAGGCCAGCCCGACAAAAGCGGCATCAAGCCCGAGGGCATGCGAGAGATAAAACGGCCCGACCACCAGCGTCGCCATCATTACCGTCGAGACCAGCGCACTCATGGCGAGACTCCCGCTCAGCACCGGATCGCGGAACATCGCCAATCGAATCAACGGTGAGGCAACGCGCACTTCGGCAAGCACGAAGAGGCCGACACCGAAGGCCGCCGCCATCAGCAGGGCCACATTGAGTGGACCGAAACTGCCGCGCCCAATCGTCATGGCCAGTGCATAAGCCGCCAGCGTCAGCGCCAGCAGCAAGGTACCCAACGGATCAAAGCCAGCGCGCTCAGGCTTCGGCGCTTGGCGATCGGCGGGCAGGTAACGATGCGCGAGCAGAAACGTCAGGATGCCCAACGGTACGCTAATCAGGAAGATCGCCTGCCAGCCGAGGCCGGCGATCAGCACGCCGCCGAGCGACGGCCCCAGCGCGGTGCCAATCGCAGACATCGTCCCGAGCAAGCCCATGGCGCTACCGGTCTTTGCCTTCGAAACCGTCTCGCCGACAAAGGCCATGGTCAGGGCCATCATGATGGCCGCGCCGAGGCCTTGCAGCGCCCGGGCGGCGATCAGCAGCCAGAGCGTGGGCGCGACGCTGCACAAGGCCGAGGCCAGCGTGAACAAGAAAATACCGGCCAGTAGCAGCCGTCGACGGCCGGTGATGTCACCGAGGCGTCCGACGCTGACGATCAGGGTGGTGATGGCGAGGAGGTAAGCGAGGACGATCCACTGGACCTCCTGGAAGGAGGCGTTGAACGCCTGTGCCAACGTCGGCAAGCCGACATTGGCGATGCTGGTGCCGAGCGAGGACAGCAACATGGATAACGAAAGGCTGGCGAGCGCCCAGCGAACCGAGGGTACTCGTGGTGCGCTGCCGGCGACGGCTTCATCTCGTGCTGCACTGATTGGCTTCATCATGTTCCCTTTGTTTGGCGACTTCCGAAACGGAGCTGTCAGAAATCTACGCCGGCGCATAACATGGCGGAAGACGCACCATTTGCACTTGATTCGTGCATATAACGCCTTGTCACCCTCACGCCATTCCAGGGGCGATCCATGTCGACACCCGATCTCAACTTGCTGGTCACCCTTGATGTGCTGCTCGCAGAAGGCAGCGTGGCACGCGCTGCGAAGCGCTTGCGGCTGAGCCCGTCGGCGATGAGCCGGGCGCTGGCGCGCCTGCGCGAAACCACCGGCGATCCGCTGCTGGTCAGGGCCGGACGCGGTCTTGTGCCCACCCCGAGAGCACTCGAACTGCGCGAGCAGGTCAGTCAGCTGGTGCAGGATGCCGAGGCGGTTCTGCGCCCGGCTGAAACACTCAACCTCAAACAGCTGGTCCGCACGTTCACGCTGCGTACCAGTGAAGGTTTTGTCGAGAGTTTCGGCGCGCAGCTGATTGCACGCGTCGGCGAGCAAGCACCCGGTGTGCGGCTGCGGTTCGTGCAGAAACCCGATAAAGACAGCACGCCACTTCGCGACGGGAGCGTCGATCTGGAAACGGGGGTGGTGGGGAAAAGTGAAGGCCCTGAGGTGCGTACGCAGGCTCTGTTCAGGGACCGTTTCATTGGCGTTGTGCGAAAGGGACATCCGCTGAGCCAAGGCGAGATCACGCCGGCTCGTTACGCGGCGGGCAGGCACATTTACGTTTCCCGGCGGGGGCTCGACAAGGGCCCGATCGATGAAGCCCTGAAGTCGCTGGCGCTTGCGCGGGAAGTGGTAACCATCGTCGGCGGCTTTTCGACCGCAGTGGCGCTCGCCCGGGCCAGCGACCTGATCGCCAGCGTTCCGCAGCGGCACACCGAAAACCTGCGCGCCGGCATGCACAGCTTTGCGCTTCCACTCAGCCTGCCGACGTTTACCGTCTCAATGCTCTGGCATCCACGGCTGGATGCCGACCTGGCGCATCGCTGGTTGCGCGGGTGCCTTCGGGAGGTGTGCGCGCAGCCGGGCAAAGAGGAGACATTGGGCGCGAGCGAGGTTGAATAGGGGACAAGGTTTGCGCCAGCGGGTACGAAAAAGCCCGCACAAGGCGGGCTTTGAAAATCGAGTAGGTGGCCGGCGCTGGTCCCCGGCTTACAAGGTTTATCAGGCCTCTCACAGAATTGCATGGGAACAAAAAAGTGCTCTTCTGCTTCACACGGCATAAGGGCTGGATCTCAGCGCGGAGATCTTTCTAACCGTGTACCCTTCGGAACGTCGCCCCACGTTTCCTTGCTATCCTCTTGCGCATCAGTCTGCGTCTTCACCTACAGTTTCAGGATAGCAAAAACTCCAAAGCGCTGGCCGGGCTTTTTTAGACCGATTGCCTTCAAGGAAGAGAGCGGCAGGATGGAAAAATGCTATCGCCAGCCGGAGATTTTTGGCGCCTTCGGCCCATGTGCATCGCTTATGGCTGGGCGGATGGAAAGGTCAGCCCTTGGAGTTTTGCAGGCAACCTCCCGGGCGAAACGTTACGAAGGTTGGTACCGGCAAATAATCTATCCGGGATATTGGAGCCGTTCCACGGTCACTCGGGTAACCCGGCCAACCGTAGTCCATCGGCGAAGCGCGTGGAATCCTCGTGCCGTTGGATGGGTATCCAGTCTTTCAGGTTGGAGATACGCAAAGAGGGATCCAGATCGCGAAGACGCTGCATCGCCAGCCGCGCTTTATCCATTCGTCCGCTGAGGGCATGACTGGCCGCCACCAAGGCCACCGGGGCGAGGAAACTGGGCAGGTTGCCCAGCGCCTTTTCCGCCCAGTCCGTCGTGAGATCGAAGCGCCCGGCAAAGAAATGCGCGAGCGCCATTCCGACCTGCATCCTGAACATTTCCGGATCCAGCGGACTCAAGCGAATGGCATGGGTAAGCTGCTCGATGGCGGCGTCTGTTTCACCGCGCAGCGTGCGCAGGATACCGCCCAGGTACCAGGCGGGGGCGAGGTTGGGGTTGAGCAGACGTGCCCTGTCGAGCAATGCAATGCCGCCGTCAACATCGCCGGTGAGATGGCTTAATGCATGTCCGCCTCGCGTCAACGCGACTGCATCATCCCGGCCAAGCGTCACCGCCAAACGCGCAAGCCGTACGCCCTCAGCGATCTCTTGCGTACGATCGGTCATCCAGCCATTCAGCTTGCGCCAGAAGTGGCACCAGGCTGCCATGCCATAGGCCGATGCAAATTCCGGATCGAGTTCGATGGCCTTGTAGAACAACGGCAGCGCCTGGTCGAGGGCTTCCCGGGTGCCGTTGTGCAGTTTTGCCATTCCGCGCAGGTAGTAGTCGTAGGCGTCCAGGCTTTCCGTCGGTTTGCGTTTGGCACGTTCGATTTCTGCCCGTTCGAGCTGCGGTGCGATGGCTCCGACGACGCTTTCGGCGACTTGATCCTGCAGCTCGAAGATGTCGTTGAGCATGCCTTCGAAGCGCTCCGCCCAGATATGCGTCCCGCTCGTCGCGTCGATGAGCTGCCCGGTGATGCGTACCTTGTTCCCGCACTTGCGCACGCTGCCTTCCAGCACATAGCGAACGCCCAGCTCCTGGCTGACGCCCTTGGCGTCCACCGTCCGGCCCTTGTAGGTGAAGCTCGAATTGCGCGCGATGACGAACAGCCAGCGGATACGCGACAGGGCAGCGATGATGTCCTCGACGATGCCGTCAGCGAAATATTCCTGCTCCGGATCGCCGCTCAAATTCTGGAAGGGCAAGACGGTAATCGAGGGTTTGTCCGGGAGGACGAGCGAGGAGGAGGGCATTTCCTTCGGGGCTGTGTGCGCGTGTTCGTCGATGGCAGGCTGGTCAGGCTGTTGCGCTTCGCCGATCTCGCCGACCTTGATCTGGCCGACAAAGCGGTAGCCCTTGCGGGCGACGGTGCGCACCAGGCGCTGTTCCTCACCCGTATCGCCGATGGCCTTGCGCACCGCGTTGATGTGACTGGTGATCGTCGATTCCGAGACGATCCGACCGCTCCACACTGCTTTGAGCAGGTCGTCTTTGCTGACGACCCGATCGGGGTTGTTGACGAACAGCAGCAATAGATCGAAAACCTGCGGTCCGACGGCCACGGTTTGCCCGCGCAAGGTGAGTTCCCGGCGCTCCTCATCGAGCACGTAGTCTTCAAACACGAATGGCAAAGTGAGGTTCTCCTGGCGAAGCGCCCTCAACTCCGTGTCCCGGGCGACTGGCGATTAGTATTTGATTTGATGATACGGCAGCGCTAAACCCGCCGCACCGTCTGTGGCAGAGACGGCGGCGGACAGCGGGGTCTTTGGACGTAAAACCAAGCGTTCGTGGAGGGAAAACCACAGCAGGCACAAGGACTACGCTCACGCGTGCAGGCAATCTCCTCTTACACCGACGCAATGGTTGCAGTCGACACGTGGAGAAAGCCCATGAAGATCGTCGTCATCGGAGGCACCGGCCTCATCGGATCGAAACTTGTGAAGAACCTCCGCGAGCGCGGCCATGACGTGCTCGCTGCCAGCCCCAGCACGGGCGTAAACAGCATCACTCGCGACGGCCTGGCCCAAGCGATGGATGGTGCCGACATCGTCGTCGACGTGGCGAACGCGCCGTCGTGGGAGGACCAGGCCGTCCTCGAGTTTTTCGAAACGTCGAGCCGTAACCTGCTGGCCGCCGAAGCGGCTGCCGGGGTTCGCCATCACGTTGCCCTGTCGATTGTCGGGAGCGAACGGCTTCCAGAGAACGGCTATTTCCGGGCCAAGGTCGCGCAGGAAAACCTCATCAAGGCATCCGGCATTCCTTACTCTATTTTGCGTGCCACACAGTTCTTCGAATTTGTCGGCGGCATTGCCCAATCGTTTACCGTCGGCGAAGAGCTTTGCGTTTCGCCGGCGCTGATCCAGCCGATAGCGTCCGACGACGTGGTGGCGGCACTTACCGACGTCGTGCTTGCAGCGCCGGCCAATGGCACGGTCGAAGTCGCGGGGCCCGAGGCCATGCCGCTCGACGAGTTGATCAGGCGTTTTCTGCGGGCCACTCAGGATACTCGCCCGGTCGTACCGGACGTACACGCACGCTACTACGGCGCCGTGCTTGACGATCGATCGCTGACCCCCGGCAAGAACCCGCGCCTGGGCGCGATCCGTTTCGAAGACTGGCTCAGCCAGTCTTCGGCCGAAGCGGGCCGCTGAGGCCTCCAGGGACAACTCACGAAGGCGCCGCCCCGGTAGTGGGGCGCGCCGTCATAACCCCTGCACACGAAGGAGTATTGCCATGGTTGCCCGATTTCTCTTAGCCGCTGCTTTCGCAGCACTGTCGATCAGCGCAGCGTCGGCCGCTGAGCCGCCTGCTGCCAAGGTGACAGTCGTGTTTGACCGTCCCATTCCCAACATCCCTGGCAAGAGCATGAAGGGTGTGGTCGTCGAGTATGGGCCGGGCGCCGCGTCGCCGTCCCACACCCATCCAAAAACGGCCTTCATCTATGCAACGGTCCTGGAGGGCGCGTTTCGTATCAAAGTCAAAGGCCAGCCGGAAAAGATCTACCACGTCGGCGAAAACTTCGTAGAGGAACCGGGTTCCGTGCACGAAGTCAGCGCCAACGCCAGCAACACCGAACCTGCACGCCTGTTGGCCGTGTTCGTCCTCGACAGCGACGAAAAGACACTCGTCACACCTGTCAAAAAGTGAGCCGATCAACGCGCTCATAAATGCTCGACAGCCGGGCGGCAGGCCACTGTCGCCCGGGGCTGCTGTAGTGCATGGCATTGAACAGGAAATGAAAAAATGAACTCGCTCCAGGACACGGCCGCCATTGCCACCGGGGCAATCGCCGGGCCCCCCGTCGTAGTGGCGCGGCGAAGCACGCGCAAGACAATCGGCATACTGCTGTGCGTCGGCGCGGTGGTGGTCGTGGCTGCCTGGGGGATCATGGCTGTTTCGAGCGGCACAACCTCGACCGATAACGCCTATGTTCGCGGTGACGTGACCTCACTCGCCGCAAAGGTGGCCGGCTATGTCACTGCGGTAGAGGTCGTGGACAACCAGACCGTCCGGGCGGGTGACGTCCTGTTTCGTATCGATGACCGGGACTATCGCGCAAAGCTTGCGCAAGCAGAGGCTAATGTCAGCGCTGCAAAGGCTCGCCTGACCCATGTCGATGCGCAGACCCAGCTTCAGCGTGCGTTGATTCGGCAGGCCGAAGCTCAAAGACGTTCAGCCAGCGCCGACATGGATCTGGCAACCAAGACCCACGATCGCAGTCGCAAACTGATCGTCAGTAACGCGGTGAGCCAGGCCTTGTTCGATGAAACCGGCACGGCGCGTTCCAGAGCCGAGGCGTCGGTATCGGCCGCTTCGGCAACGGTCGAGGCGCAACAAC
This sequence comes from Pseudomonas sp. 05N36, assembly GCF_056397385.1. Lineage (NCBI taxonomy): Bacteria > Pseudomonadati > Pseudomonadota > Gammaproteobacteria > Pseudomonadales > Pseudomonadaceae > Pseudomonas > Pseudomonas sp. 05N36. The sequence goes on from NZ_JBFTNH010000019.1 coordinate 41,921, forward strand.
AACACATCGCCGTCTATGTGGTCGAGCGAGAGGCTGCCGTGGCAGCCGTGTCGCAAGCACAGGCTGCGCGCGATCTCGCCCAAATCGATCTTGACTACACCGTGGTACGCGCGCCAGTGGATGGCGTCGTCGGTAACCGCCAGGTTCGTGTCGGCCGGCTCGTGACGCCGGGCGTTTCCATGCTCGATATCGTGCCGGTCAATGATGTGTGGGTCGTGGCCAATTTCAAGGAAACCCAGCTCGAACATATTCGCCGCGGACAGCGCGTGCGTATCACGGTCGATGGTTACCCCAACACGGCACTTGAAGGCGTGGTCGACAGCTTTGCGCCGGGGAGTGGGGCGGCGTTCAGCTTGCTGCCGCCTGACAACGCAACCGGGAACTTTGTCCGTGTCGTGCAGCGGGTTCCGGTCAAGATCCGGCTGGCCGACAATCCGCTGCCGGGGCGCATCGTGCCAGGTCTGTCCGCGCGGGTGGAGGTGACGCAAGGGGGCGGCTCATGAACACCTTTGCCAGCGCAACGCCGAGCGGCGCCAAGGCTACGACTGGCATCCTGCTCATCGTGGGCGTCGTGCTGGCCACACTGACGGAAGCGATCGCTGGCACCGTTCTATCGATCGGGCGCGGCGATATCATCGGCGACACCTATGCAACACCTGATGAATTCGCCTGGCTGGATGTCGGCTACACCACGCTCAAGCTGATCGGCTTCATCATGGCCCCATGGCTGATGCAGCGTTTTTCTGCGCGTAACCTGATCATCGGCTCAACCCTGGCCATGGGCCTGGCGTGCTGCATGGCCGCCATCATCGCTCGACTGGACCTGCTGATCGCGCTTCGGATCATTCAAGGCTTCGCCGGTGGCACCCTGCTGGTGGCGGGCCAGGCGATGATTTTTCGTGCCTGGCCGCGAGCCTTTCAGCCGATTCTTCAAGCCCTGTTTGCCATGGGCTCGGTGGTCGCGCCAGCGACTATTGCCCCAGCCCTTCAAGGGTGGTTGATCGACAGTCAGTCCTGGACCTGGATTTTTTTCAGCGTGGTACCGCTGGCCCTGGCGGCGGCGGGTCTTTTGCTCATTGCAGACGGCCCATCGCCTGCCCAAGTCCGGCAGCGCCCCTTTGACTGGCTCGGCTTCTCCCTGATCTCGGCCACCTTGTTCTGTTTCACCTACGTGCTCAGCCAAGGCAGCCGATGGGACTGGTTCGAGGAACCTCGGATCCTGATGCTGACAATGATCGGCGCCGCCGCGCTGCTGGCATTTTTCGGCCAACAAGCGTTGGCCAAAGGCCCGGGGCTATTCGATTTCACGGTGTTCAAATCGGGTGATTTTACCTTTGCCTTTATCGTCAGCTTTGTCGCTGGTGCCGCCTTGTTCGGCAGCGCATTTCTGATTCCGGCATTCGCCCTGTCGGTGCTGGCGTTCACCCCGACCGACGCCGGCTTGCTCCTGCTGCCCAGTGGCGGTTTGTTTGTCGGCTCGCTGCTCATCGCTGCCTTTTTTATCAAAGTGCGCCGCGTTCCACCGGTTGCGACAGTGCCCTTTGGCATCCTGCTGATCATGGGGGCGATGTGGATGCTGTCCGGCTCCACCAGCGACAGCGGCGCCGGTGACATGATGGCGCCTATCCTGTTGCGCGGCCTGGGCCTTGGCTTCCTGTTTCTGTCAATTACGCTGATCGCCTTCAGCGACCTCAACAGCCGCAACCTCGCCTTCGGCATCGGGTTGTTCAATACCGGGCGTCAATTGGGTGGCTTAATGGGCGTCGCCGGGCTCCAGACCCTGATCGACCATCACATCGTCATCAATGTCGCGGCCCTCGGCGCCAACGTCACCCCCGGGGGAAACGCGCTCATCGAACGGCTGACGACCACCACGGCGATGTTGGCGGGGAAGGGGATCGATCAAGTGGCCGCTGGCAGGGCAGCGACGAGCCTCTTGGGCAAGGTCGTGTCAGGTCAGGCCACGGTGATTGCCTTCGACACCGCGTTCTACGCCGTGGCCCTGCTGTTTGTCGTCGCCGCGCCCATACTGATTGGCATCAAGATCGGCCTGGTGCGATACGCGAAAGCGCGAGCTGTCGCGTGAGACAGCCCACACCAACCGAGCCCTTGAAACGTCAGCGACAAATACCGTCTGCCAATCTCCTGGCCTGCTGAGTCGCGGCCTCACGCGCGCTGCGATCAACGTCTTCGCCCAGGATGGTTTTCTCCACGATCACCGAATGCACATCCGTCACGCCGACAAACTTCAGCCAGGCTTCAACATAGGGCTTCTGAAAGTCGAAGCGTGTTGCCGGCGTACTCGACTGCGCCGAAAAATCCAGGCCACGGGCGTACATCACCACCGCGGTTTTGTTGACCAGCATGCCTTCCAGGCCGCGCTCGGCGTCAACGCTGAACAGGATGTCTTTCTGCGACACCAGGTCGATGAAGTGCTTGAGTTTGTACGGGATGCTGAAATTCCACAGCGGTACGGACATCACCAGCACATCCGAGCGGTGCAGGTGACTTGCCAGCTCTTTCAGCGTGTTCCAGGCATCTTGTTGTGCCGGGGTCAGGGGCGTGCCATTGAGCCCGGCGTATTTGGCCTCCATGGCCAGATCATCGAATTCCGGTAACGCCATGCTCCAAAGGTCGAGCGTGATGATTTCGGTGTCCGGGGCGTGTTCCTGGTAACGCGCAATAAAGCTGCGGGCGACTTCAAGGGAGGCCGAGCGCTGCTTGCGCGGGGAACATTCAATATGCAGAAGAGTCGTCATGACGCGCCTCGAGTAGTGGGGGAGATAGGCTAGGAGGGCGCATTGCAACATAGTTGGATTTGAAATATAAATCGTAAATACATAAGTCATTGATCACGAATAAAACTATGTTCGATACGTTGCTGCTCAAGACATTTGTCACTGTCGTCGATGAAGAAGGCTTCAGCCGTGCCGCCCAGAAGCTGCACCTCACTCAGTCTGCGGTCAGTGGTCACGTGCGGCGATTGGAAGAGCAGATTGGTAAACCGCTGTTGACGCGCACCACCCGCTCCCAGCAATTGACTCCCGATGGCGAACGCCTGGTCTCTTATGCGCGCACGATCCTTGCGCTGAATCGTGATGCCTGGGCAGAACTGACGCGCACGGCGTTTCACGGACGGCTGCGGATCGGGGTGTCCGAGGATTTTGTCGAATCGCGGTTATTGCGCACTTTTCAGGATTTCGCGGCGCAGTACCCGGGCCTGGAAATCGACGTGCAGGTAGGCATTCCTGGCACGTTGCTGAACCTGTTGAAGCAAGGCCATCTGGAACTGGTCATCGGCTCTCTATGCGAAACCAGCGAAGCGGGGCTGCTGCTGTGGCAAGAGCCGCTGGTGTGGGCCTGGTCAGCGCAACCCGTTACCCAATTACCGACGCCGTTGCCGCTGGCCCTGTTCCCCGAGCCGTGCCCTTATCGAGAGACAGCGCTGACGCGGCTGGCCCAGGCAGGCATCGCCCAACGCACGGCGATGTTATGCAGCAGCGCTGCCGGGTTGCGGGCGGCGGCGCTTGCAGGCTTCGCGGTCGCGCCCATGCCGCTCAGTCAGTTGGGGCAAGGACTGGTGGCTCTTGGGGCCGAACAAGGGTTACCGGATTTACCGGATGTGCAGTTTCGGTTGTTCACCTCGCCTGAAGCGGATCAGGCGATTGTGGCGGCGGTTACTCAGCTCATTGTGGAGTATTGCTCCACGAGGAGGGCTTGAGCGTCTTTGCCTCTGCGGTCGACTCATCGATAGGCGCCGTAGTCATTTGATCGTAACAACGACCTTGCCCTTGGCTCGTCCCTGCTCGACGTACTTCAATGCCGCTGCCGTAGATTCCAAGGGGAAGGAGCGGTCAACCACAGGTTTGATGATTCCGGCCTCAATGAGTGCGGTGATTTGTTGCAGTTGGGCGCCATTTGCGCGCATGAATACGAACGCGTAGCTGACGTCCTGCTTGCGTGCCTTGCGCCGAATACCGAGGCTCAGCAGGCGCATGACTTGCTTCAATGGCCAGGACAACCCTTGCTCCTGCGCGAACTGCGCAGTGGGTGGCCCCGAGATGGAAATGAGTTGGCCGCCGGGCTTGAGGACCTTGAGTGACTTCTCCAGTACGTCCGCGCCGAGGCTGTTCAACACCACGTCGTAGTCGTGCAAGACACTTTCGAAGTTCTGCTGTGTGTAGTCGATCACCAGGTCGGCCCCCAGCGCCTTCACCCATTCGACATTCGCGGTGCTGGTGGTGGTCGCGACAAAGGCGCCGAGGTGTTTGGCAAGTTGGATGGCGAGGGTGCCGACACCGCCGGAGCCGGCGTGGATCAGCACTTTCTGGCCCTTTTTCAGTTGGGCGGTTTCGACCAGCACTTGCCAGGCGGTCAGTGCGACCAAGGGGATGGACGCGGCTTGTGCCATGTTGGTATTGGCAGGTTTCAGGGCGATCGCGTTTTCGTTTACGGCGATCAATTGAGCGAACGTCCCGATCCGCGCTTCGGGCGGGCGAGCGTAGACTTCATCTCCCGGTTTGAAGCGTTTCACTTGCGCGCCAACCTCAACCACGACGCCCGCCAGGTCATTGCCCAGTACCAGCGGAAATGAATAGGGCAGGATCAGTTTGAATTCGCCTTTGCTGATCTTCGAATCCAGCTGGTTGACGCTGCTGGCGTGTACCTCAATCAAGACGTCGTGGGCGCCCACCGCGGGGGCGGGCACTTCGCCAATGCGCCCGGTGTTCTTGCCATAGCGATCAATTAAAAATGCCTTCATCGTTGTGCGGCTCTTGTCGGTTGGAATGAGGGTGGGCGGAGCGTTTGCGGCGTTGCTGCGCCGCGTTATCAGGCATCAAGGAACGCCAGTACCTTGGTCACAAAGTCAGCGTAGTGCTGGAAAATGCCGCCGTGCCCGGCATCTTCATAAATGACCAGTTGTGCATTGGGAATGCGGTTGGCAAGCTCAATCGAGTTAATGCTGGGCACCATGATGTCGTTGTCGCCGTTGACAATCAGCGTCGGCATCCACAAGCGCCCGAGGTTTTGGGGCGCCTGTCTGCCCCACGCGGTGATGGCTTTCAACTGCCGTAGGAAAGCGCTGGGCGTCGGGCCTTTGTCGCGATTTTTTTTGCGTTCTTTCAGGCGTTGCAAATACTGCGAGGCGGCTCGACGGCCATTGGGCGTCGAAGTAAAGAACAGGTAGAACTTGGGATCTCGCAAGGTCAGCAAGCCCTTGATCATCAATGGCCACGTCACCGAACCGACCTTGTCGATACCGGTGCCGCCGGCCGGCCCGGTTCCGGTGAGAATCAATCGGCGCACCAATTCGGGCGCCTTCAGGGCGATGTCCTGGGCGACGAAGCCGCCGAGTGAAAAACCGAGTACGTCGACGGTCTCGAAACCCAGCGCACGTATCAGCTGGATGGCATCGTCAGCCATTTCGCCAACCGTCAGTGGCGCGGTTCCACCAGAGCCGCCGATGCCGCGATAGTTGGTGGCAATGACGCGCCGTGTTTGTGCCAGGCCATCGATGATCCCGGGGTCGAAGTTGTCCAGCACCGCGCCCCAATGGTTGAACAGTACGAGGGGCACGTCGGTCGTGGGGCCGATATCGCGATAGGCAAAGGGAATGCCGTTGACCGTGATCGACTGGTTCGCCGCGTTGATGAACGACGTTTGCGAACCCGAGGGGGTATTTGTCTTCGTTGGATTCATTTCTACTCCGAACAGCGGGCCGGATTCGATGCGGCGTCTGGCACGCCTGCATCGAATCCGGCGCGAATGCTCGCTACCAAAAGATCACTGTTGAGTGTGGTAGCGCTGGGCAACCGCAGACTGGCGGATTTGCCCCAGCAGGCCCTGACGGGCGATTTGCAGGTCATCCCAGCGTTCAGCTTCTTGCAGCGGCGGGATCGTCACCGGTTCGCGACGATCGAAACCGACCAGTGCGGCATCCACCAGATCGTCCACTTCCATGATTTCGTTCAAGGTGTTGATGTCGACGCCGGAGCGATCCCAGATTTCCGTGCGGGTGGCCGCCGGCAGCACGGCCTGCACGTACACGCCCTGAGGCAAAAGTTCCAGGCTCAGGCCTTGGGAAAGGAATAGCACAAACGCTTTGGTCGCACCGTAGACCGACATGCCGAACTCCGGCGCAAGACCCACCACCGAACCGATGTTGATGATCGCACCGTCGCCTGCTTTGGCCAGGCGTGGGGCGATGGCACTGGCCAGGCGCACCAGTGCCGTGGTGTTGAGGGCCACCAGTTGCGCAACGCTGTCGGTGCTTTGGTCGATGAAGTTGCCGGACAGAGCGGCGCCGGCGTTATTGACGAGGATGCCGATACGGGCGTCGTCGCGCAGGCGGGACTCAACGGTTGTCAGATCGCTGAGTTGGGTCAGATCCGCCGGAATCACATCGACGGCGACGCCGTGTTCGCTGCGCAATCGGGCTGCAAGTGCGTCCAGGCGTGCCTGGTCTCGGGCGACTATTACCAGGTTGTGACCGCGTTGAGCGAAGCGTTCGGCGTAGACGGCGCCAATGCCGGTGGAAGCGCCAGTGATGAGAACAGTAGGGCGAGTGCTCATGGGGTTATCTCTCTTTCAGGGTGTGTGAAAACAGAAAGCGCGGTCATTGATTGCTCAGCTTGCGGTGGCGTTCGATTCAGCCAACGTCGGGTAGTCGATGTAGCCTGTCGAGCCGCCGCCATAGAGGGTGGCGGGATTGAAGGCGGACAACGGCGCGCCACGCTTGAGGCGCTCCACCAGATCCGGGTTGCCAATGAACGGGCGACCGAACGCGATCAGATCGGCCTGGTCTTCGGCGAGCCGCGAAGTCGCCAGGTCCAGGTCATAGCCGTTGTTGGCGATGTAGGTGTTTTTGAAGCGCTGGCGCAGGGCGCCGAAATCGAATGGCGCCACATCACGCGGGCCACCGGTCGCGCCTTCGACCACGTGCAGATAAACGACGCCGAGGGCGTCGAGTTGATCGACGACGTAATCGAATTGCGCCTGCGGATCGCTGCTGGAAACGCCATTGGCCGGCGACACCGGCGACAAGCGCACACCGGTGCGATCCATGCCGATTTCATTGACGACGGCGGCCGTCACTTCGAGCAACAGACGCGCACGATTTTCAATCGAACCGCCGTAGGCATCGGTGCGCACGTTGGCGCTGTCCTTGAGGAATTGATCCAGCAAATAGCCGTTCGCGCCGTGAATCTCCACGCCATCGAACCCGGCGGCGACAGCGTTTGCCGCGGCCCGGCGGAAATCGGAGACGATCCCCGGCAGTTCGCCGATGTCCAGTGCGCGCGGCTCGGAGACGTCTTCAAAGCGGTTGTTGACGAATACTTTTGTGGCGGCTCGCAGCGCAGAAGGAGCCACGGGGGCGGCGCCGTTTTCTTGCAGATCAACGTGCGACACACGGCCGACATGCCACAGTTGCAGGAAGATTTTTCCGCCCTTGGCGTGGACGGCATCGGTCACTTTGCGCCAGCCGTCTATCTGTGCCTGCGTGTAGATCCCGGGGGTGTCCTGATAGCCCTGACCCTGTTGGGAAATCTGCGTGGCTTCGCTGATCAGCAAGCCTGCGCTTGCGCGTTGGCTGTAATAGGTGGCCGCGAACTCGCTTGGCACAAAGCCTTCGCCTGCGCGGTTGCGTGTCAGTGGCGCGAGGACGACACGGTTCGACAGCGTGAGGGCGCCAAGCGTGTAAGGGGTGAACAGATTCTGGTCGTTCATTTGGTATTTCTTCCGTGCCCGTTGATGGAGATCGGTTGTGCGTGCAATTAGGATGATGATCGAAATCTAAACTGTCAACAAATTTGATTATGACCAACATCTATGTATCATTGGGCGCATGATTTCCCAGTGGACATGAGGTATTGCACGTGAGAGTGACCAAGGCCCAGGCGCAGGCCAATCGGGAGCACATCGTTGAAACGGCCTCTGAGCTGTTCCGTGAGCGCGGCTTCGACGGCGTCGGTGTGTCGGATCTCATGGCGGCTGCCGGTTTCACCCACGGAGGTTTCTACAAGCATTTCGGTTCGAAGGCCGACCTGATGGCCGAAGCCTCTGCCTGCAGTCTTTCCAAATCGCTGGTAGGCGCGGAAGCGCTCGATGTTCCGGGCTTCATCGACGTCTATGTGACGAGGGAACATCGGGACCGACGTGCCAGCGGTTGCACCATGGCCGCGTTGTGTGGCGATGCGGCGCGTCAATCGGACGATGTGAAAGCGACGTTTGCCGAAGGGATCGAGCACACCCTGCAAACACTGGGGGACAAATATCCGACCAGGCCGGATGCCGCTCCGGGTGAGGGGAGAAAGAAAATGATCGACCTGCTGTCTCGTGCTGTCGGTGCGATTATTTTGTCGCGTGCCTGCCCGGATGATTCCGCGCTGGCGGATGAGATCCTTGAGGTGTGCCGCGCTGAAATGCTTGCTTCGTTGCCGGTCAATGAAGTGGACGCGGTGTAGAGGGGCGGCTCATTCAAAGCATGGTTTTCGGTAGAACTTCGATTTTGATGCTCGGACCCGAAAGTCAACTTTGGGTTGTGGATTCAACCGGTCTATGCTTTGGCAGGCCCTTTTGTATGGGGCGGCACTGGACGAAGCAATCGGTTCATCGTGATCAGTTCAGCACTTGGAGTACCGATGACGGTGCGAGTGAGATAAGTCCGCCTGGGGAGAGGGGAGACTCACCCCGCATCAGCGTTCTGCAACAAAGCCGTATATGTCTGGACATATTTTGCAGGTGCCAGACCGACCATCCGGGTGAAGTCCCTGATGAAGTGTGCCTGATCAAAATAACCTAGCTTGAGTGCGAGATCCGTCCCTGGCCTGGCTTCGCCGCTCTGCAGCAGGGTTAGTGCTTCATGTAAACGGTATCGGGCAATCACCCACTTCGGACTTACGCCAACGTAATGGGCAAAGAGGCGTTGTAACTGCCGCTCGCTAACCCTGGACAACTCACTGAGTTGTGCCACCGTTGTCAGTCTGTTGTCTGACGCGATTTGGGTGATGAGGTCATTGAGCAGCTGTACACGCTCGTCGGGTTGCGGCAAGCAGGAGCACAGCAACGCTTCCGATTGCTCGCACAGGCTCGCCATCCCCGGACATTCAGTATGCTCGGCCAACCTGTCGACTACCGCGCCAAAAACTTCAGCGGCCGGGATCGAGCGGTTGGCCAACCGGCTGACAGGTCCGCCCAGAAATGGCTGGAATGCGGCGGGACGAAACTTGATTCCAAACGCCCAGCTGTTGCCGGACAGCGTCTTGCTGAAGCGGGAGCGACGGGGGCCCCACACATCGACCTGACCCCTTTCCACAACGAGATGCACATTGGGGTGAGGCAGGGTTTCCTGTTGCTGTGCAGGCTGATCGCTGAGATTCCAGCTCACATGCCAATAATGTTCAACCCAGGGTGCCAACTGGACTGAAGGTGCCTCACGAGTGTGAGTGAACTGCGGGCTGTTCAATCGCTGATTAAGGACGCCTCGTGCGGGCTGCAGGATAACAGTAGAGGCTGGTCGTGTTTTTCCAATCATCTTCGGTCGCCATTTGCTCCAATGCAGATCAGGGACAGGTCCGACGGTGTGGACTGCTCAAATAGGCCGCTGATCTCGGCATAGGCGGACTGTAAACAGTCGAGGGATCAGCGTCGACAACAACTGCGCCTGGTTTAGGCCGTACGGCATTACCTGGATTTTTAATGGAGATAACAGCATGCAAGCCAAGGGAACATTTGACGTCCAACTCCCCGTCCACTCTGTTGCGACCGGTACCGAGGCCGCTCAACTGAGCAGAAAGGCCATACACAAAACGTTTCAGGGAGACTTGGTGGCCAATAGTCTGGGAGAGATGCTTGCCTCCCTCTCGACGGTCCCGGGATCTGCCGGCTATGTGGCGATGGAGCGGGTTGAGGGTAATCTGGCGGGAAGGGCAGGCAGCTTTGTGTTAATGCATTTTGGAACGATGGACAGAGGCCAGCGAACACTGACCATTCAGGTCGTGCCCGACTCGGGTACTGGCGAATTGGAGGGACTCAGCGGCACGATGGAAATAGATATCCGTGATGGGCAGCATTTCTATCTGTTCAACTATCAACTCATGCCAACGCGCTGAACAGTGATGAAGCTCAAACGCATCATCCTGATATCGGCCATCACCGCGTTGACGTTACCAGCCGCCGTGCTGGCTTTCGTGAAACCGCTCCGAGTCGTTGCCCCCTTGCTTGTTCCGGAAGTTACTTGCCCGCTTGCCAATATCTGCACAGACAGCGTTGCGCTATTGGCCGACGCCCAACAACTGTACGCTGCGGGATATGCAACGGCGGCCACTGCCGTCGGGCCATTTCAAAACGTCCCTCGCGTCGTGTTTTGCACAACTGACTCATGTGCTGAATCCTTTGGACTCGGACAGCGCGCGGCAGCTGCCGTTGGCGATGTTGGTTTGATCGTCGCCCCTCGCGGCTGGAAAGCGTTTTATCTGGCTCATGAACTGATCCACTATCGACAGGCGGAGTCGCTTGGAAATCTGGCAGTCGCCACCCAGCCAAAATGGCTGATCGAAGGTATGGCGTACTCACTGAGTGGTGATCCTCGTCATCCTCTGGGTCCCCCCTTTGAACAATGGCGGTCCCAATTCGAAGCATGGCATGCCAGCCTGGGGACGCGAGACATCTGGGATGCAGCACGCAGTGTGAATTGAATAACTGGAGAGACTGTGAGTGGACGTTATTCGAACTGAACCCAAAGCAGTCATCGAGAAGAGACCAATAGGGATACGCTAAAGTTATGCGGGTCGTCGATCAATGCTGATCCACTGTTCGCGCTGCGTCCGTCCCTGGAGGGCTCAATGCCGCCTATCACCACGTGCCTGGTGGCGCTGTTTGTTCTTTGCCTGACTCTTGCAGTGCCAGCCCAGGCCAACACCTGCCCAGCTGGCGCGAAGCAAGTGTGCCTGGATGGCTGCATCTGCCTGCCGGATCTGGGGCAGATGCCTGATGGCATCGACCAGATCGCGGCACCTGCCCTGGCGCTGTGGCTGACCCAAGCCCGTGCTGAAGCGGCCAACGCCAACATCCAACCCATTCCGCCGTACATCCGGGAGCAGCTACTGCGCTGGTACGACCCCAGCGTCCTCGATGCCGCGCGCTACACAGTTAGCGACAACGGTCAGCTCAGCACCGCCACTGCCATGCTGCAAAACCCCGATGTCGGTGCCGTGACGCTGATCGACATCATCCTCTTCCGGGACGCTCAAACCGCAGAACAGGACGTCGCGCTCTGGGCTCACGAACTGAAGCATGTGCAGCAGTATCAGGAATGGGGGGTAGAAGGATTTGCCCAGCGCTATACACAAGACTTCAATGCTGTGGAGGCGCCGGCTTATGCCATACAGGCTGAGGTCAGACGGTCGGTGCGGGCAGGGACTCACTGACGATTGCCACGTTGAAGAAGGCCAAATCCCGTGTTCCAAGGCTGATGCTGCGGGAACTTCAGGGTACTCGCCAGGTCAGTTGGGAGCTGTTTTACGGCAGTGCCGTCCAAGATCAGTCGAGTCCGCCCCCTGATGCCAACCAAAAGTTTTCTGCCGGGTCTCATCCTGGTGTTCTGCGCCGTCGCGTCGCTTGGTTCGGTTGCTGCCGAGCGAAGAGCGCCCTCGCAAAGTAATAGCGCATCAACCACCCTGATCGAAACGGCCTCGCGGCAGTATGGCGATGGCCAGTTGGACCAAGCCGCTGCCACGCTGGAGCGTGCCCTGCATATCCAGCCGAACAACCCCGCGACCCTGCATTACCTCGGTGTATTGCGTCTTCAGCAGGGTCAGTACCAGCAGGCTGAAACGTTGGCGGTGCGCTCGAACATGCGGGTTGGTAGCAACGTCGCGTTACGCAACCGCAACTTCCAATTGATCCAGGCGGCGCAGCAGGCCCAGGCTTCGAATACCCCACCCAACGCCAAAGCGGACCAGCTCGCCGTACAGAAGGGGCTGGAAGAGGAGACCCAACGGCGCCGCGAAGCAGAAATGGCCGTTGCTGAACAATCCACTCGGGATGCTGGGCGCGACGCTGGTAACTTCGCTTACGCAAAGGCAGATGGGGTATCGGATTCACCGACGGCCGGCAGACCTGGGCCCGAAGGACAAATGCAAATGACTTCCGTCGAGCCAGAGCCCGAGTACGAGTACGACGAGGTCGAGATTCCCCGCGGCCATTTGCCGCCTCCGGGTAAATGCCGAATCTGGTTTCCTGATCGCCCGCCGGGGCATCAGCCCGCACCCGGCAGCTGCGAGAAGCTGCGATATCGGGTTCCGTTAGGGGCCTACCTGGTGCGCGGTTGAGTTCCTGAGTGCCAGTCGCCGTAATTCGCTGACATTGGCGAACCACTCATGGGATTGAAGCGTGAGGAATGCATCATGTGCCCCATATCCCCAGGCAACCGCGCCAAAAGCGATACCGGCAGTCGCTGCGGCTTCACCGTCCGTAGGTTGGTCGCCGATGTAGATCACTTCCTCTCGTGCCACGCCGAATTTGCGCATGACACGGCGCAAGCGAGACGCCTTGCCGAAAATCGAGGCACTGCACTCGAAGGCCTGGATATGTCGACAGCTGGAGCCCAGAATTTGCGTGACATTTTCTCGGGAATTGGAAGACACCACGGCCAGAATCAGTCCCTTCTCGTCAAGATCGGTCAGGGTAGTGGCGATGTTCTCGAAGAGCGGGATCGAACTTCGATGTTTCTTCATCAAGCCCATGAAGGTTCGTGCTACCAGAGGCAACTTCCAGCGGGGCATTCCGATATGCGTCATGATCTCCCGAGCTCCCTGCTTGCGCAGAGAGTCCAACTCTTGCGGGTGAATCCGACGGAATGCGTGCTTGTCGGCGACCTGGTTGAACACGGTAACAAAGAACGAAAATGAATCAGCGAGCGTGCCATCAAAGTCGAAAATGACAAGTCGGTATGACATGTAAAAGCTCCTCCCTGGAGTGTGGTAGCCGAATACAGACGGCTGCTTGTGCAGGGCGATCAAGTCGCCCGATCAACTGGGAGGGCGCATTATCCCTGCTCCGGAATCGGTACGGAAGGAGAGCGAGGTTAACGTTTGTAGAGGGGCTGCTTCTGGATCTGAGTGTGTAAAAACGCTGGCACGTGGAAGCTCATTTCTGCGCCTGCTCCAGTAAGCCTTCGGATCAGGACGTGCGTCGCATCCCTCTATTGTTTGAGGGGCCGTCAGCTATTTATGCAGCGACCTCCTAGAACTTTTCCCTATTTACCGGTCTATGTGGATACGCACATAAAGCTCGGTAAGCGCGACCCGAAGGTTTCCCGCAGCCAAATGGCGCCACGTCCAATTGTCAATCAGAGGTTGTCTTCGCCCATGAAATCTTATGTCCCACGGATGGTGCTTCTCAGCCTGTTCGCGTTTGCGGCAGTGGGCTCGGCATCAGCATCACAGATGAAGACCTCAAACCCTGTTTTCGCAACTGAAGTCGCAGCCGTCCAGGCTCCGGTCCAGGCTGCCGAAAACCCTTGGCCGAGCTTGGCCAGTATGGCCGGCAAGCAGCCAGGGCCGTTGCTTGCCCATGACGACCGATACTGGCGTGACGGCCGTTGGCACGATCGTAGAGAAGATTGGCGCCGAGACGAATGGCGTAGAAACGAGTGGCGTAGAGAACAGGAGCGCCGGGAAGCCGAACGTCGTCGTGATTGGGAGCGCCATCATGAGCACCGCTACGATGACGATCACCGCTACTATCGTCGCTAATACGTAGCCACGGGATAAGTCCGCCGAAAGCACTGCCTGCTGATTTGTAAATCCAGGTGGTGCTTAAGCGACACAGATCAGCTCTCGGAAGAAGTGATTGAGTCGAGAGTGGATTCAGCCGCCAGCTTCAATCGGTCGGCTTTGCAAATGTATTTAGACTTGCTTTTCGGTGCCAATTTGGCGCTGGCCTTTTTGGCGTTAGCCTTTAATAACTGATTTATTTTTTTACGACGATTCATCTTTTCTACTCGGCTTGTACGTTTTCGAATGATATCAGCTTAAATATCGGGTCAGAGCCTTGTGGTGCACACTTGAGCGCTTTTGTCCGTTATCTGCCCGATGCGCTCGGCTATCGGTCCAGCAGAGGTGCCAGCAGGGCACACATGCCGCGCCAGTGCGAACCCTCCCAGTAAATCCGTTGGCAGGCGTCGCAGCGCAGGAAGTGCGAATAGAGCGCACCAACGCGTGGCGGCACCAGTGGCCGGGCCAGTTCCGGGCTGATCTCGTGCAGCGGCAGGTTGCAATGCAGGCACAGGCTGAAGGGGCGCGCGCTACGCGCCAGGTCGAGGCGTTCGTACATTTCGCGCAGCTGCAGCGACGGTTTCAGGGCATGCACGTAACAGCCGTGGCTGATGATCCGCCGCTTGAGCAGTTCGCGGTCGCGGGTTAGCACGATGCGTCCTTGCTGCGCCGCGATCTCGGCGATCTCGCTATCTTCGAAGCGATTGTCGTAGAGGGTGTCGAAGCCGCTCATGCGCAGCAGGTTGGCCAGCCCGCCAAGGTGCGCATCAGCAACGAAGCGCAGTACCCGTAAAGGTTGCGCACGTATCTTTAGCAGCGGGCTGATGTCCAGTGCTTCGAACTTGGGATACACCGCCAGCCGGTCACCGTCGAAGATCACCCGTTCGAGACCCGCCGACTCGCCGTTGAGCAGCACCAGCTCGACCTCGGTGTGCGGTATCCCGAGCGCCTCGATCATATGCTTGACCGTCGCCCCTTGCGCGCATTCGCAAGTAAAGGACTGCCGCCGCCGTTCAGCCGGCAGGAAATCGTTGAGCTCCTCGTAGAAGCGGAAAGTTGCACGGGTCATGCTCAACAGTATGGCAGGGCTACAGGATGGGTGAGTCCAGCCCGGAGATCTTCTCCGGTAGGCCCCATTCACCCACCGTTCGTCCGCCAGGTTCGGTAACCCTTATTGACAGGAAAATGCATCAGGAGAATACTCGGCCAATATTCATATATATGACTAGATAACAAGGTGAATAAAGTCGATGAATTCCCTGTCCAGTGATGTCCGCCTACCGCTTTATCAACGCCTGCGTGATCAGTTGGCTGAACAGATTGCCAACAATCGCTGGCGTCCGGGGGAGGCCATTCCCACTGAAGCTGCGCTTTCAGCGGAGTACAAACTGTCCACGGGCACCGTGCGCAAGGCGGTCGATGCGCTGGTCAGTGAGGGCGTTCTGGAGCGTCAGCAAGGCCGAGGCACCTTCGTTCGCCGGCCTCAGTTTCAATCTTCGCTTTTCCGCTTCTTCCGCTTCCAGACCGCTGCAGGTGAACGCCAGGTCCCGGAGAGTCGCATCCTGTCTATTGAACCGGTGGCCGCACCCTCGGCGGTGGCCCAGGCGCTAGGGCTGCCAATCGACGCGCCGGTTATTCGCATTGTCCGCGTTCGTCTTCTGGATGTTCAGCCGGTACTGGCCGAAGAAATCTGGCTGCCGCGCAGCCGGTTTCAGCCGCTACTGGAGATCGACCTGAATCGAAAAGGGCCATTGCTTTACCCGATTTACGAAGAGGTCTGCGGTCAGGTCGTCGCCTCTGCCGAAGAAGCACTCACCGCCGAGTCGGTGAATGACGTGCATGCGCGGTTATTGAAAATACCGGTCAACAGTCCCGTGGTGGTGATCGAGCGTCTGGCGCGTGACTACGCCGGTACGCCTCTGGAGTGGCGGCGCTCCCGTGGGCATGCCGAGCATTTCCGTTACAGCGTGGACATTCGCTAGCGCATTGCCTGAATAGCGGATCGCTCACCGGCGAATCGATCGCTGGCGGATTCATCGTTTTGTTTGCCATGACTGGCCTCGCAGCGGCGCGGTTCGCTCTCGGCTGCCTCATGTTCCACCTATAAGGATAAGAAATCATGTTCAGCTGGTATCGCCAAGTCACTCCTCGGGAGCGCAAAACGTTTTGGGCCTGCTTCGGTGGATGGTCGCTGGACGCACTGGAAGTCCAAATGTTCGGCCTGGCGATTCCGGCATTAATTGCCGCCTTCGCCCTGACCAAGGGCGATGCCGGGCTCATCAGCGGCGTCACGCTGGTCACTTCGGCCATCGGCGGTTGGGTAGGGGGGACGTTGTCCGACCGCTACGGCCGGGTGCGTACGTTGCAGTGGATGATTTTGTGGTTCTCCTTCTTCACTTTTCTGTCCGCCTTCGTTACCGGGTTCCAGCAGTTGCTGATGGTCAAGGCGCTGCAAGGCTTCGGCATTGGCGGTGAGTGGGCTGCCGGCGCGGTACTGATGGCCGAAACCATCAACCCGAAATACCGCGGCAAAGTGATGGGCACCGTGCAAAGTGCCTGGGCTGTAGGTTGGGGCGTGGCGGTCGGGGTTTTTGCGTTGATTTATTCATTCGTACCGCAAGACATGGCCTGGCGTGTGATGTTCATCGTTGGCTTGCTGCCGGCACTCCTGATCATCTGGGTACGGCGCAATGTCGAGGAGCCCGACAGCTTCCAGCGTCTGCAAAAAGAACACGTTATTCCACAAAGTTTTTTCAAATCCCTGGCCGGTATTTTCCGCCCTGAACTGATCCGCGTGACACTGTTCGGCGGGCTGTTGGGCCTGGGCGCACACGGCGGGTATCACGCTGTGATGACGTGGCTGCCGACCTTCCTCAAGACCGAACGCAACCTGTCGGTGCTGAACTCTGGCGGCTACCTTGCGGTGATCATCCTTGCCTTCTGGTGTGGCTGCGTCGTCAGCGGATTCTTGATCGACCGTATTGGCCGCCGCAAAAACATCGTGCTGTTTGCCCTGTGCTGCGTCGTGACCGTGCAGTGCTACGTGTTCCTGCCCCTGACCAATACCCAAATGCTCTTCCTCGGTTTTCCGCTCGGCTTCTTCGCAGCAGGCATTCCGGCCAGCCTCGGCGCACTGTTCAACGAGCTGTACCCGGCGGACGTGCGCGGTGCTGGCGTGGGGTTTTGCTACAACTTTGGCCGAGTGCTCTCGGCGGTATTCCCGTTTCTGGTCGGTCATATGAGTGACTCCATGTCACTGGGCTCGGCCATTGGCATCGACGCCGGAGTCGCTTACGGCGTGGCCGTTATCGCGGCCCTTTGCCTGCCGGAAACCCGTGGTCGCAGTCTCGACGCTGCGATCCCCTCCGTCTCGGTGCAAGGCAGCGAAAGCGCCCGAGCGTGATGATCATTACTTGCGATAGATGAAACCCATGCCTGATACCTGTTCAACATCGATCACTGGCATCGACTCCCATGCTCATGTCTTTAGCCGGGGGCTGAAGCTGGCCGCTACACGGCGCTACGCCCCTGACTACGATGCCACGCTTGCGGAGTATCTGAATCACCTGGGCGCCCATGGTTTGAGTCATGGCGTATTGGTGCAGCCGAGCTTTCTGGGCACCGACAATAGCTACCTGCTGGCGGCGCTGAGACAAGTGCCGGAGCGGTTGCGAGGAGTGGTCGTGCTGGAGCCGGGCGTTAGTCGTGCCCTGTTGAATGACATGGCCCGCATCGGCGTGGTCGGCGTTCGCTTGAACCTGATGGGCAAGGCGTTACCTGATTTTCGCAATCGCGCCTGGAGAGAGTTTTTCAGCCTCATCGCTGACCTTGACTGGCATGTCGAATTGCATCGGGAGGTAAAGGATCTGCCGGCACTGATCCGGCAATTGACGCCGTTCGGTTTGAAGCTGGTGATTGATCACTTTGGTCGGCCGGATGCCCATTCGGGCGTCGATCAGCCAGGGTTTTCCGAGTTGCTGGAATTGGGATCGAGAGGGTCGATCTGGATGAAGGTCTCGGGAATTTATCGTTTGGGTGGTACGCCGCAACAAAACCTCAATTTCGCCCGATCGGCATTACCGCTGCTGGAGCAAAGTTTCGGCCTCCACCAGCTTGTATGGGGCAGCGACTGGCCACACACGCAGCATGAGAAAAGCATCGGTTTCGACACCGTAGTCGACCAGCGACAAGCCCTGGAGTGTTCGATGCAGCTGAGTCATTCGCTGCTCGTGCAAGCACCTCGACGGTTATTCGGTTTTGTAAAACGCGAAGGCTGAAGCTCACCCAAGAGCAGCCTATTACAACTACAAGAGAGCGGTTTCCATGAGCAAGCCATCCAGTACTGACATTGAAAAATCGACCATGCGCAAGTTGGGGATTCGCCTGATCCCTTTTCTCGTACTCTGCTATTTCATCGCCCACGTTGACCGAGTCAATATCGGCTTCGCTGCACTGACCATGAACCAGGACATCGGCCTGACCGCCAGTGCCTTCGGATTCGGCGCCACGCTGTTTTTCGTCGCTTATGTCCTTTGCGAAATGCCCAGCAACATGGCCATGGAGCGTTTCGGTGCCCGCCGGTGGATTGCGCGCATCATGATTACCTGGGGCATCGTCGGTTTCTGTTCGGCATTTGCGGTCGGGCCGATTTCCTATTCGATTTCCCGATTCCTCTTGGGTGCAGCCGAAGCCGGCTTCTTTCCCGGCGTCATTCTTTACCTCACGCAATGCATCCCCAAAGCGTACATGGCTCGAATCGTTGCGCTATTCATGGTGGCGATACCACTCTCCAACTTTCTCGGCTCACCGGTATCGGCTCTGCTGTTGCAATTGGACGGTCTGGCCGGATTCAAGGGATGGCAGTGGTTGCTGATGCTTGAAGCCATTCCCGCCATCACCCTGGGATTGCTCGCGCTGAAAGTGTTGCCCAATCGGCCAAGCGAAGCGAAATGGTTGACTCAGCAGGAACAGGATTGGCTAGGCGAGCAACTGACTAACGATAAGGCCGCACGCGAAAGTGGCATTCCTCAGCACGCTCACAGCATAAGTGGCACCCTCAAGGCCGTGTTTACCAACAAATATGTATGGGTGCTTTCGATTATCTACATGGGCAGTTCGGCAACCAGCAACACGCTGTCGTTGTGGATGCCGCAGATCCTCAAATCCTTCCATCTGACCAACATGCAAACGGGTCTGATGAACATGATTCCGTTCGGCATGGCCGCCGCGTTCATGATTTTCTGGGGACTGCGTGCAGACAAGAGCGGGGAGCGGATCAAGAGCACTGCTATTCCGCTGGCCATCACTGCGGTGAGCTTCGCTGCCACACTGTTCACGGACTCCCTGACCATTACCCTGGTACTGCTGACGCTCGTATTGATGGGCAACTATGCGATCAAGGGGCCGTTCTGGGCACTTTGCTCCGAATCCCTGCCGCCGGCGACGTTGGCCACCGGGATTGCAGCGATCAATACTTTTGCCCACTTGGGTACGGGCGCCATGAGTTCGGTAATCGGTGTACTGCGTGATCAGACCGGGAGCTTTCCAATTGCGCTGATGCCGCTCTGCATAGTGACCGCTATCGGTTCGCTATTGGTGTTTATGATTGGCAAACAGAACGCTCGTGCGAAGCAAATCGCTACGGTCGTCAACTGACCCATTGCTTCTGAGGAGGCTCGAAATGGGCGAGCCTCCTTGTTGTGTATGTTCCAGTTCAAGGCCAGTACCATATCGGCCACCCCTTTTACGGTACCAACGCTCGAACCGGCAGAATACCGATGAATCGTTCTTCAAGGAGATATCCATGACATCAGGGCAATGTCTGTGCGGGGCTGTACGTTTTTCCCTCGAGGTTGAACCACGATTTTTTTATCGATGCCATTGCACCCTGTGCCGCAAGCAAACCGGGGTCGGCCATAATCTCGCCACTGTGGTCAAAGCTCGCGACTTTCGATGGGAAGAAGGGTTAGGTGCGATCACCAGTTGGCGCAAATCCAGCGGGTACAGAAATGACTTTTGCTCACGATGTGGCTCGACCGTGCCTAATGCTCTTCGCGAGGCGCCTTACTTCTGGATTCCGCTTGGACTTCTCGATGACGAACTGAGCATGGAGTGTGTTGGAGATTTCTGCACCGATGACGCTATGCCATGGGATGAACAACGCTCGGGAATAAGTCATTGCTCAACCCCGGATTCACTTGGGTTTCTTCTGCAGGAGCTTCAGGTCGACAATGATTGATTCAGGCGCTTGGTCGGCATAGGGACGAGTTGGAAGCCTGGCCCAAACCCGGTTCACCACCGTCCGCTATTGGTTGTGGATTCAATCTGTTGCATCCACCGGTTGAATCCACAACCGGTACCGGCCTGTTTGGGGGGCATTATGACGTAGCATGGCTACATGATAATCAGCTTCCGATTTTATCGGGAATGGCAGTCGGGCCACTGAAAGGAATAATGTTTGGCTACCACATCACCTGCCCACACTCTGCGTGCACTGTCCGATCTTGATTACTATGACCGCAGGTCGGTTCCGCTCCCTGTTGAAATCACCACTCTTGACGCCTGGAATATCATGACGGCCGAACCGGGACTGCTCATGCGGCTGGCTTTACGAACGAGGGACGCGATTTCCTCGTTATTCGGCGTGAAGCGGATTGGCGGGTTCTCCGGCACCGGGCGAGAGACAGTACACGCTGGCGAACAGCTGGATTTCTTTCTGGTGGAGCATAGTGCCCCCGACATCCTGGTTCTGACCGAACGTGACCGGCATCTGGATGTCATGATTTGCCTTTCGATAACTGATCGTGTGTTCACGATCACCTCATCTGTCGTAACGCATAACGTCTTTGGGCGTATCTACATGTTGCCGGTAGGTCTAGCCCATAAGCTGATCGTCAATAGTGATCTCAGGCGACTGAAACGAAAGCTTGAAGGGAAGTAGATTTTGGTTGTTTCAGCTTTATCCCCGCGACCGCTCCTGGCCGTTTACCGTCACTCGGGATCGACAACCAGCCCGGATGGCTGCGCTGTTTCGTCGACCCGATCAGATGTGAAAATACCTGCTCTAGCGCCAGGCTTTTCTACTGTGTGCAGGGCCCGGATGGAATGAGGGCGACCAGATCCGTATCACCTATGTCGACACCCGCTTGTGAAAGCAAGGTAGTCACTTGTCCGCGGTGATGCGTCTGATGGTTGAAGAAATGCATGACCAAACCATAAAAGTTCCTGTCAGCGGGTATTCCCTTCATGCTTGTGTAATGGAGGGTGTGATCCAGATCCGGCTCTGCAATGGAGCGAGACCACTCGACGATTTTCTGATCGAGCCACACTCGATGTGCCGAAAGTTCTCGGATATTCGAGAACAGCAACTGGTCGAGGCTTTTGAGGGCAGGTAGCTGCTGAATCGGTTCCAGGGCCGAGTAGTTCGCTGGGTGCTTGGCGAATCGCTTTAGTCAGACAGTGTCGCCGGCCACCAGGTGGTTCAACGTCCCGAGAATTGAACCAAAGAATGCTTTCCTGTCCACGGAGAGCTCTTCATCTGACAGGCTTCTGGCGGCCTCATAAATCTTTGCGTTCATCCACTCGTTATAGGTCGCCATCAGGCAGATATGACGGGTTCGGTTCATCGTGCTTATCCTTTCAATGAATACTTGATAAGCGATCCACGCTCATCTTGAATCCCGGTCCAGTGTTGGGCTTTGTTATTTTGGGGGCAACAGGGGGAGGGGCGCTCTTGCCTGATGCTTGCATGTGGCTCGGTGAATGTCTTCATTTGTCGGATTGCTGCCTGTCACGACAGACCCAAATCGACCCAGCAAGGTTTTTTGGGCCGGATAGATACTCAATCATGGACTTATTGAACCAGTTGCCGGATCCCTAGAGACAAAATCAAACCGCCGCATAACCGATCAATAGCTTTTTTCCTCCTTCGATACGCTGAAGCGATCTTGGGTTGCGAAAGGGCGATTGCGACCACTCCATACCAAGTCATCGAAACCACCACGACGACTGCCAGCATCGACAAAAACGTGCCGAGTGAAACGTGGGCGGGGGCTGCTGCTGAAAAAATAGCGGCATAGAAGGCCATGGATTTAGGGTTGCCAATGTTCGTAACGACCCCCTGAATGAATGACTGCCGAAAGTTTCCGACGACAAGATTGTTAGAAGGGGCATGCGCGCTCTTCCCGGCCTTGATCAGCAGTCGGAATCCAAACCACATCAGATAGGCCGCCCCCAGAACTTTTACGATCAGCGCCGCCCAAGGGAACGCAGCAAATACAACACCGATACCTGCGATTGCACAGGTGGCCCAGAATAAATTGACCAATGCGATGCCTGCTACCAGGGCCAAAGCTTCCGACCGCGTAGCCGCCACCGCTTTGTGGACGACTGCAACGAAATTTGGTCCTGGAATAAGGACGCCGGCCAGGTAAACCAAAAAGACTGTTAAAACGGCGGGACCATCGATCATGTGCATTCCTTGCGAGTGTTGTGGCCGGGGACGGTCATCATTCTGTTCAAGGCCGACCCGGTAGGGTAGGCCTGCTGCCATAAATCGCACGTTGCCGCACAGGCAACCGCCGATGAATCGTTCCTTGCAGCGTCTCGTCTGAAATCAAGCAGCCGGAATGTCGACTGGCTAACCCGCGAGCGCCGCTTCGATTGCCGCGATGTCTATCTTGGTCATTGTCATCATGGCGTCGAAAGCGCGCTTGGCCGCCGCTCGATCGGGGTTGGATATCGCGGCGCTCAGTGCACGGGGCGTGATCTGCCACGACAGGCCCCATTTGTCCTTGCACCAGCCACATACGCTTTCCTGGCCACCGTTTGCGACAATCGCGTTCCACAAGCGGTCAGTTTCGGCCTGGTCGTCGGTCGCCACCTGGAATGAAAAAGCCTCGTTGTGCTTGATCCCCGGCCCCCCGTTCAACCCGAGGCAAGGGATGCCCATCACCGTGAACTCGACCGTTATCACATCGCCTTGCTTGCCCGCCGGATAGTCGCCAGGCGCGTGATGGACGGCGGCGACCGCGCTGTCCGGGAATGTCTGGGCGTAGAACTCTGCAGCCTCCTGCGCAGTGCCGTCGTACCAGAGGCAAATCGTGTTTTTGCTGACCATTTTGCTTCTCCAGAATCAGGTCTGATACGTTCATTCCAGCCGCGTAGTCAGCCGGGCTGAACGTTGGCAAATCAACAGGCAAACCCCAAGTATTGTTCAAAGCGCTGATTTTTCAAAAATCGGCCAAAGGAGATTTTGATGGCCACGGCACATGTTTTCATTGCCACCAGTCTGGATGGCTTCATCGCCCGACCTGATGGCGACATCGACTGGCTGTTGCAGCGCGATGATCCGACTGAGGATCATGGCTACTCAGCCTTCATCGCCGATAAGGATGTGATTGTGATGGGGCGGGGAAGCTATGAGAAGGCGCTGACCTTCGACACATGGTTCTACGACCGGCCCGTCGTGGTGCTGTCTGAACAGCTGGCCGATTCGGCGGTGCCCGAGGCACTGACGGGCAAGTTGCGTTTCTCCAACCTCAAACCCAGGGACTTGATGGAAGAAATGGCGAGGCAAGGCGTGCGTCGGGTCTATGTCGATGGCGGGCAGTTGGTGCAATCATTCCTGCGCGAAGGGTTAGTCGCCGATATGGTGATTACCACTGTTCCTGTGCTGATCGGGTCGGGAAGGTCATTATTCGGGGCCCTTGAGCAGGACATTGATTTGAAACTGGTGTCCAGCCGCTGCTTTCCTTCGGGGTTGGTGCAGTCCACGTATCGGTTGAACCTATGACCCGCTTGCGTGGATGTCCGATCCAAGAGCAATCGATTCAGTCCTAGGAAACGACTACAAACATCAGGTGTTCAAGAGAATTTTCCGACAACTTTTCAAGGTTGCCGGGTGGGAAGGTGAATGGATAACCTCCGGATGTCGCTGCCAATTCAGCGACCGGGCCTGGAAACCTGAGGAGCAATAGGGCACAACAGCCCCCCCTCATGACATACTGCAGCGCTTTTTTACGCCAGCAGTTCTACGTTATGGCGGCTGTGTGCGGGAGACCTTCGAGTCTACCGGGTTCCTTTTGCCTCGGTTTTCCAGCCTGCGCACAGCTGCCACCCTTTCGCCTGGAAACGAAAGTGGCAGCTCCAACCCGCAAAAGGAATTTAACCATGCACAAAGTCACCCCCAATCCACCAGAAACCCCAAGCACTTCCCCTTACGCTTCCACCGACTCCAAAAAACTCCACGACGCCGCAGAGCGCGCGCTGGATCATTACCTCAAGCCGCCGTTCGACAAGGGCAACCTGCCCGATAAACGTCCCTCCAACATCTTCGCGGTCATCCCCGATCTGGATAACGAAACCCTGCTGGCTCACGCCTCGGAAACCCTGGCATCGCTGAATGTGCTGGCCAGCGATCTGGCGTTCGAGCTGGAGGGCACGCGCCGGCATGTGGCGTTGGCGATTCAGCAGATGATTTCGTTGGGGGAGTTGTTGGTGAATCGGGCGCTGGATAATTACGATCAGCCAGAGGCGCCGTAGTACCGCGTTGTAGCGAGGCGGCTTGCCCCGTCGGCCGGTCTGCGTTGGCTCGCGACCGGTCGGTGGGTTCGGTGCCGGCGCGGTTGCCGGCGTTGTGCCGTGGTGCTTATTTTACGGCGTAAAACTTGCGGACATACCGGGTGCTTTGCCAGGCGCACGGTGCGCCTTGCGGTACGAACACGGTGTCGCCGGTGTTGACCGTCAGGCTTGTACCGTCGGCTGCTCGCAGGGTGACGCTGCCTTCGATCAGGTGCATCAGCTCGTTGAGTTTATGCGGCCGGCCATGGCGTTCGTAGGGGGTCGAATCCCAGACGCCGACGCGCAGGTCGGTGATGCTGTCTTCAAAGGCATTGCGTGAGCGGCACTGCGGGGTAGGCCCGATCAGTATTTGTGGTTCCGGCGCGGCCGAAGGGGAGAGCATCGCTAGCGGGTCCAGCGCTGTCAGCCCGGGTGTCGGTTCAGCGCTGGGGTTGATCACGGCACAGAATGCCCAGCACGTCTCGGCTTGTGCCTCGATTCGCAGCGTGGTCCCACGACCGATGACCGCGCTGGCACCGATCCCCAGTTCCAGCGTCTGGCCTTTGGATTTCAACACGACGTGGCCGGCGTGGACCACGATCACTTCGGTGTGCGGGAAGTCATTGATATCGAGTGATTCGCTGGTGTTCACGGTCCCGGCGCAGATGCCATCGGGGCCGGTGTAGGCGACCTGACGGTGTTCCTTGAAGGGGTCGGCAGCGCTCAAGGATGCTGCATTGAAAGACGTGGCGACACGGCTTCCGTCAGCGCGAGCCAACAGCAGGACGGTAGGTTGAGACATGCGGGTGACGCTCCATGCAAATGGGGTGTGGAGGGTGTTGGAGAGCAGCGGCTGTTTTGCGCGCAGCTGTCAGCCAATGGCCTGGGTAACGAGTGCGAACTGTCGGACGCCATTGACCGCTTGCGGCGGTGTGCCCCGTGCCATTTGCGCCACGGTGTCGACTTGCTTGAGGCCTACCGAGTCCAGCCATTCGCTCAAGCCACTGTCCGCCGGAACGTCGATGCGCACGAAGGCCTCTGGTACGTGGGCCAGCAATACGGCGATCAGGTGTTTGGCCTGTTCGATGTTCTCGGCGACCACCGGGCCAAGGCCGCGACCACGGCCATAAGGGCGCAGCAGGGCGAAGGCGCGCACTTGGCCATCGCGCTCGATGACAGCCGAATGCTCGACCACATCGAACAGCTCGTTGAGCACCGTTTGCCGGTCCAGCCCGGTGCCCGCATTGGCCAGTTCCAGCACGCGGGCCTTATCGGCCTCACGCAGCGGGCGACAGCTTTCACCGTCGGCCAGCGGCACAGGTGCAACGGCTTGCGCCGGGCCCTGGTGTTGCTGAATCCGCCCGAACTCGACAAAGCCCTGACTCGCGTAAAGCGGCGCGCCGGCAAGGGTCGCGTTGAGTATCGGGGTGCGTGACTGGCACGCATCAAGTGCCTGCTCCATCAGCTTGCGGCCGATGCCCTTGCCTTGATAGTCGTCGCTGACGATCACCAGGCCGATGGTGGCGAAGTCGCCTTGGGGGCAGGTGAGCGCCGTGCCGATCAGACGCTCGCCATCGAGTGCCACAACGCCGTCGCTGAGGCGCAACACCATGGCCCAATCGTCCAGGCGATGGGGCCACTTCAATTGCACGGACAAGGCATGGGCCGAGGGCAGGTCGGCGGTCGTCATCGGGCGATAGACATAAGCAGAAGGGTGCGAGGCGGACATGGCGAGTCTCCGTTGGACAGTGTGCGCAATCAACCGGCTGTGCGGCGCGATGGTGCCTGTATCCCATCTGCGCGAAGGCCTGACAAGAGGGGCTGGAACATTCGGCAGATTCCGCACGCCCGAGGCCGCAAGACCACACTTACTACTTAATTGCCCGGCAAGGTCGGCAGCAAATGCTTGGGCTTTTTTTCTACGATGGAGGCCTGAGTTCACGACTCGCCGTCCCTTTTCTGGAGAGCTCCATGGATAGCTTCGATCCTCGCCTTATCGCTGTGCGCAGCGCTCACTTCATTGCCGGTAAATACCGCGATGCTCAACCGGGGCTTGAGGTGGTGCGGCCGTCGGATGGCCAGGTCTATGCCCAGTTGCCGATTGCCGATGCCGACCTGGTGGATGAAGCGGTCAACGATGCCTGGCAGGCGTTCAATCACAGCGACTGGGCCAGCCGCCCACCCCGGGAGCGGGCGCGGGTCATGCGCCGTTGGGCCGATCTGATCGAAGCGGACGCCGCTGTCCTGGCGCCGTTGGAAGCGGTGGGTTCGACCCGTCCCCATAAAGATGTGATCGCCTGGGATATTCCCTACGTCGCCGAGGGCATTCGGTTCTTTGCCGAGCTGGCGGACAAGCATGGCGGTCATGTGGCCGCCACCCAGACCGATCGACTGGGCATGCAGATCGCCGAACCTTACGGTGTGATTGCCGCCATCGCGCCGTGGAATTTCCCGTTGAGCATGGCTTCGTGGAAAGTCGCGCCGGCGCTGGCTGCAGGCAATGCCGTGGTGCTCAAGCCTTCGGAGCTGACGCCGTTCTCGAGTCTGCGCTTTGCCGAGCTGGCGTTGCAGGCGGGCATGCCGGCGGGGATCTTCAACGTGATTCAGGGCGATGGTCGCGTTACGGGCGATGCCTTGTGCCGTCACCCGCGAGTGGGCAAGGTGACCTTTACCGGTTCCACCGCGACCGGCTCGAGCATCATGTCCACCTGTGCGCTGGTCGGTCCGAAACCAGTCACCCTGGAACTCGGCGGCAAGAGCCCGCAGCTGGTCTTTGCCGATGTGCCGGATATCGCCAAAACCGCTCGCACAGTGGCCATGGCCATAACCGGTAATGCCGGGCAGGTGTGCGTGTCCGGGTCTCGGCTGTTGATCCAGCGTTCAATCATGGAACCGTTTATCGCCCACTTGCAGGCGTATTTCGAGGAACTGCGCCCCGGCCCGACCTGGTCGTCCGAGAGCACGCTATCGCCGATCATTTCCCGGCTGCAGGCCAGCCGCATCGATGGCATCGTCCAGCGCTCGCGTCAGGCCGGTGCCGAAGTGCTGACCGGTGGCGGGTTGTTCGAGGGGCTCGGTGGCGCCTATTACCAGCCAACCTTGCTCACCGGCCTGGACCACCAGAACCCGGCGATCTGCGAAGAAATCTTCGGCCCGGTTCTGACAGTGCAGGCGTTCGACGATGAAGAGCAGGCGCTGAGCCTGGCGGCACATGCGACTTACGGTCTGGCGGCGGGTGTGCACACGGCCGACATCAACCGTGCCTTGCGTCTGGTTCGGCGCCTGGAAGCGGGGACGGTGTGGGTCAATCGTTACGGACGCAGTAACGACTACATCCTGCCGACCGGTGGCTACAAACGCTCCGGCATTGGCAAGGACCTGGGGCGTGAAGCGTTCGAAGCCAATTTGCGCTTCAAGAGTGTGCTGATCGATATCGTCCAGTAACACACGAACCCCTGTGGGAGCGAGCCCCTGCTCCTGATGAGTCCAGTCCGCTCAACATCAATGTCGCCTGTCAGACCGCTATCGCGAGCAGGCTCGCTCCCACAGGTCCTATACAACCTCCGGATCTTCAACACGCTTTAATCAGCATCCAAACGGGCGCTTCCTCAGGGAAGCGCCCGTTTTCGTTCTGCTTGGCGCAGGTTCTGCGGTCAATCCGTTTGCGCTTGAGCCTTGCGGCGTTATAAAGGCCCATAAGAGCGCATGAATACGGGGTTTGCCCAAGGCTGGAGCGACCCGCAAAGTCTGCTGAGGGGGGGCGCTAAAACGGTGGTTTGTATCGAGCAGAGGTCGCTTTTAACGCCATCTGCTGATTTCACGGTGGTGTAATGACGGTGTGCTGCAGCGTTGCATCACGGCTCCCGGAACGGAGCGAATGCTTGTCACGCCATGACATCAACGAACTTCAGGACCGCACTCAATGAGCTTTCTTCGCCCCAAATTCATTACGTTCGACTGCTACGGTACGCTGACCAATTTCCACATGGGTACGATGACTCGCGAGCTGTTCGCCGATCGCGTGGTGCCCGAGCAGATGGAGCAGTTCGTCAGGGACTTCTCGGCCTATCGGCTGGACCAGGTCATGGGTGACTGGAGGCCGTATGACGAAATCCTCAAGACCGCGCTGGCGCGGACCTGCAAGCGTTGGGGTATTGAATACCGTGACGAAGGCCAGCTGTATTACGACGCCGTGCCGACCTGGGGCCCGCACCCGGACGTACCGGCCGGCCTGTCGAAAATCGCCGACAAGATCCCGCTGGTGATTTTCTCCAACGCCAGCAACAGCCAGATCATGTCCAACGTCGACAAGCTCGGCGCACCGTTTCACAAGGTTTTTACCGCCGAGCAGGCACAAGCCTACAAACCGCGCCTGGCTGCGTTCGAGTACATGCTCGACAACCTCAATTGCGGCCCGGAAGACATCTTGCATGTGTCGTCGAGCTTCCGTTACGACCTGATGCCGGCCCACGACATGAAGATCAAGAACAAGGCCTTCGTCGCCCGTGGTCACGAAGTCCCGGCCAACGCTTTCTACGAGTACCGGCAGATCACCGACATCGGCGGGCTGGCGGCGCTGGTCGGTCTCTAGTCGTCTTCGTAACGGCACTCTTCACGGCAGCATAAGGGGTTAGACATGGGCAGTGAATCCTACTGGCTCGACACTGCACCGGCGTTCACCGGGGCTCAGACCGGCGCGTTACCTGGGCAGGTCGACGTGGCCATTGTCGGGGGTGGTTTCACCGGCCTGGCGGCGGCTCGGGCGCTGGCCTTGAAGGGCGCCAGTGTGGTGGTGCTGGAGGCCGGCAGGGTGATCGGCGAAGCCTCGGGTCGCAACGGCGGGCAGTGCAATACCGGCGTGGCCCAGGATTACGCCGGCCTGAGCGCCAGCCTCGGCGCGGACAAGGCGCGGGCCTATTACAAGGCTTACGAGAGTGCCGTGCACAGCGTGGTTTCGCTGGTGGAGCAGGAGCAGATCGCCTGCGACCTCAAGCGTAACGGCAAGCTCAAGCTGGCCGCCAAGCCGATGCACTACGAGGGCCTGGCACGGACTTGCGAGTTGATTCGCCGAGAGGTCGATGCCGATGTCGAGTTACTGACTGCCGAACAGATCCGCGCTGAAGTCGACTCGGCCCAGTTCCACGGAGGATTGCTGCAGCGCAACGGCGTGCAGATGCATGTCGGGCGCTTCGGCGTCGGAATGGCCGAAGCAGCGGCACGGCACGGTGCGTTGATCTATCAAGACACGCCGGTGACGGACTGGAAAGCCCAGGCGGGCGGCTATCAGGTCAATACCGCCAAGGGGTCGCTGCACGCCGGGCAAGTGCTGCTGGCGACTGGCGCCTGTCAGCACGGCGGGTTGGGCTGGTATCGGCGGCGGATCGTGCCGGTGGGCAGTTTCGTGATCGCCACCGAGGTCCTTCCGCAGAGCCTGATCGACCAGTTGCTGCCTGGTCGGCGAGCCTATGTCACCAGCCGGATGATCGGTAACTACTTTCGCCTGACCCCGGACAACCGTCTGCTGTTTGGCGGCCGTGCGCGGTTTGCCATGTCCGACAGCGTCTCCGACGCCAAGAGCGGCAAGGTGCTGCGGGCGGCGATGGTGAAGATGTTCCCGGCGTTGGCCAAGGTGAAGATCGATTACTGCTGGGGCGGGCTGGTGGACATGACCTCCGACCGGTTGCCCCGTGCCGGCCAGCACGGCGGGGTTTATCACTCCATGGGCTACAGCGGCCATGGGGTGCAGATGTCGGTGCACATGGGCCAGGTGATGGCCGACGTGATGGCTGGCAAGGTCGAGGCCAATCCCTGGCGCGAACTCGACTGGCCGGCGATTCCCGGGCATTTCGGCAAGCCGTGGTTCCTGCCGCTGGTGGGCGCTTATTACCGGTTCCAGGACTATTTGCATTGAGTTGATGTTGTGGCTTTACCGTCGTTTGCGTCTCAAAACGCTCCGGACAACCGCGAGTGAACCTTCTCATTATCGACAGGTGCAACTGATATGACTGATAACAAGATCGACTCCAAACTGATCTCCGGCCAGGAAAGCCTGAGAGTCTTCGAAGGCCTCAATCGCGGCATGTCGCGCCGCAACGCGTTGCAATTGCTCGGTGTCGCCGGGGTGGCTGCAGCGGGCGCCGGCAGCCTGTTCGGCGCCGCCGGCAAACTGTTCGCCGACGAAGCCGCGAGCCCTGGCAAAGGCAAGCCGGGCGGGCGGATTCGCGTCGCCGGCATGTCCAGCTCCACCGCCGATACCCTGGACCCGGCCAAAGGTGCGCTGTCCACCGACTATGTGCGCCACTATATGTTCTACAACGGCCTGACCCGTTTCGACAGCCATCTGGTGCCGCAACTGGAGCTGGCCGAGCGCATCGACAACACTGATGCCACGCTGTGGACCATCACCCTGCGCAAGGACGTGACCTTCCACAATGGCAAAACCCTGAGCGCCGCCGACGTGGTGTTCTCGCTGTCGCGACACAAGGACCCGCTGACCGGTTCCAAGGTCATGCCGCTAATGGAGCAGTTCGCCGAGATCAAGGCCACTGGCCCCAATGAAGTACAGATCCGCCTGAGCGCGCCGAACGCCGAACTGCCGTCGATCCTGGCCGTGTCGCACCTGCTGATCGTTCCCGAAGGCACCACCGACTTCAACCAGGGCATCGGTACCGGGCCGTTCAAGGTCAAGGAGTTCAAACCGGGCGTGCGTTCGATTGCTGCGCGCAATACCGGCTACTGGAAACCGGGCCTGCCTTACCTGGACGAGATCGAGTTCATCGCCATTGCCGACGAGCCATCGCGGGTCAACGCGCTGCTGTCGGGCGACGTGCACATGATCAACGAGGTCAACCCGCGCTCCACCACGCGAATCAAGGCCAGCGCCGGTCACCGCGTCGTCGATGCACCCTCGGGCAACTACACTGACTTGATCATCCGTCAGGATCAGATGCCCGGCAAAAGCGCGGAATTCACCCAGGCCATGAAGTACCTGATGGACCGCGAACAAATCAAATCCGCGGTGTTCCGTGGTTTTGCGGTGGTCGGTAACGACCATCCGATTGCCCCCGGTTCGCGCTACTACAACGCTGACCTGCCGCAGACCGTCTACGACCCGGAGAAAGCCAAGTTCCTGCTGAAGAAAGCCGGCATGGACAGCATCAACATGCCGCTGGTGGCATCACCTGCCGCGACCGGTTCGGTGGACATCGCCGTGCTGTTGCAGCAATCGGCGAAACAGGCCGGGCTCAAGCTCGACGTCAACCGCCTGCCCAGCGACGGCTACTGGTCCAACCACTGGATGAAGCACCCGTTGAGCTTCGGCAACATCAACCCGCGGCCGAACGCCGACGTGATGTTTTCGCAGTTCTTCCAGTCGAGCGCGCCGTGGAACGAATCCGGCTGGAAGAACGACCAGTTCGACCAGTTGCTGATGCTCGCCCGGGCGGAAACCGACGACGCCAAGCGCGGCAAGATGTACGCGGACATGCAGACCCTGGCGCATGACCACTGCGGTATCGGCATCCCGGTGTTCATCAGCAACATCGACGGCGTCGACCAGCGCGTCAAAGGCTATGGCAGCAACCCGTTGGGCGGCTTCATGGGCTACATGTTCGCCGAGCAGGTCTGGCTGGATGCTTGATGCGCCGATGAGGTTTGTGCCGTAGCAACATTGCAGGAGAACAGGGCGATGAATAGCAACACACTGTGGTTGATCGGCCGGCGTATGGGCGCCGCGATCGTGACCTTGTTGATCGTCTCCATGGTGGTTTTCGCCATCACGGCGGTACTGCCGGGGGACGCGGCACAACAGGCCCTCGGGCAGTTCGCCACGCCGGAACAGGTGGCGGCACTGCGGCTGAAACTGGGGCTCGATCAGCCCGGTGTGTTGCGTTACCTGCACTGGTTGATGAGCCTGCTCAGCGGCGACATGGGCCTGTCGGTCTCCAACGCCATGCCGGTCAGCGACTTGATGGCCGGTCGGGTGCCCAACACCTTGATGCTGGCGGCCGCCACGGCGCTGGTGTCAGTGCCGGTGGCGCTGATTCTGGGCATCGGTTCGGCCATGGGCCGGGGCGGGCGCATCGACAGCTTTCTCAGCTTTGTCACCCTGGCGATGGTCGCCGTACCGGAGTTTTTGGTGGCAACCCTGGCAGTGCTGATTTTTGCGGTGAACCTGGGCTGGTTGTCGGCGCTGTCCTATGCCAGCGACATCACTTCACCGCTGCAATTTCTGCGCACCTACGCCTTGCCGGTGATGACGCTCTGCTGCGTGATCGTTGCGCAAATGGCGCGCATGACCCGGGCGGCGGTGATCGATCAACTCGACAGCCCTTATGTGGAAATGGCCCGGCTCAAAGGCGTGAGCCCGGTGCGGATCGTCCTGCGCCATGCCTTGCCCAATGCCATCGGGCCGATTGCCAATGCCATCGCCTTGAGCCTGTCCTACCTGCTGGGCGGGGTGGTGATCGTCGAGACGATCTTCAACTATCCCGGCATCGCCAGCCTGATGGTCGATGCGGTGACCAACCGTGACATGGCGCTGGTCCAGGCCTGCACCATGCTGTTTTGTACGGCGTACCTGGGGTTGGTGCTGATTGCCGACCTGTGCGCGATTCTTTCCAATCCAAGGCTGAGAAACCAATGAACAAGCTCATTGTGAAATCGATGCCTGTGACCCCCGACCTGTCGGTTGGCAAGGTGTCAAACGGGCCATCCTGGCTGGGTCTGGTCGGGGCAGCGATGTGTTTTATCTGGTTGCTGGTGGCGGTCTTCGGCCCGTGGCTGGCGCCGCACCCGGTCGGTGAAGTGGTCTCCGACAATGTCTTCGATAGCCTGAGTGCAGCGTACCCCTTTGGCACCGATTACCTGGGCCGCGACATGCTCAGCCGAATCCTCGTCGGCGCCCGTTTCACGGTCGGCCTGGCGCTGGTTGCCGCCGTGCTGGCCAGCGGTCTGGGCACCAGCTGCGCACTGTTGTCGGTGGTTTCGCCGAAATGGCTGGATGAAATCATCAGCCGCTTGATGGACGCGTTCATTTCGATCCCGAGCAAGATGCTGGCGCTGATCATGGTCTCGGCCTTCGGCTCTTCGGTGACGTTGCTGATCTGCACCGCGGTGCTGAGTTTCACCCCCGGCGCGTTCCGCATTGCCCGCAGTATGGCGGTGAACATCGAAGCGCTGGAGTACGTGCAAGTGGCCCGAACCCGTGGCGAACGCCGGCTGTATATCGCCTGTGTGGAAATCCTGCCCAACATGCTCAACCCGGTGCTGACTGACCTGGGGCTGCGTTTCGGTTTCATTGTGTTGTTGCTCAGCGGCATGAGCTTCCTTGGCCTGGGTGTGCAACCGCCCGATGCCGACCTCGGGTCGCTGGTGCGCGAGAACATTGGCGGCCTCAATCAGGGCGCGCCGGCCATCGTGATTCCGGCGCTGGCCATCGGCACTCTGACCATTGGCGTGAATCTGTTCATCGACAGGCTGTCGTCCCGACGTAGTCGACGTACGGGGGGGCATTGAGATGAGTGAATTGATTCGGGTCCAGGACCTGCGCGTGGTCGCCTGTGGCGAGCGCGGCGAAGTAGAAATCGTCAAGGGGGTGAGCTTCTCCCTGGAAAAAGGCGAAGTGCTGGCGCTGATCGGTGAGTCGGGCTCCGGCAAGACCACCATCGCCCTGGCGCTGCTCGGTTACGCCCGGCGTGGTTGCCGGTTGGCCGGCGGCGTGGTGCAG
Source organism: Pseudomonas sp. 05N36 (assembly GCF_056397385.1). Lineage (NCBI taxonomy): Bacteria > Pseudomonadati > Pseudomonadota > Gammaproteobacteria > Pseudomonadales > Pseudomonadaceae > Pseudomonas > Pseudomonas sp. 05N36. The sequence continues at coordinate 75,986 of NZ_JBFTNH010000019.1, forward strand.
GTCGGTGAACACGACATGCTGGCGTTGAGCGAACGCGAACTGCAAGGCCTGCGCGGGAACCGTGTGTCGTATATCGCGCAAAGCGCTGCGGCGGCGTTCAACCCGGCGAAAAAACTCATCGACCAAGTGGTGGAGGGCGCGCTGATTCATGGCCTGGGCAACCGGACCGTGCTCGAAGCCAAAGCCATCGAACTGTTCCGCGACCTGGCCCTGCCGGACCCTGAACACATCGGCCAGCGCTACCCGCATCAAGTGTCCGGCGGGCAATTGCAACGGGTGATGGCGGCGATGGCGCTGATCAGCGATCCGCTGCTGGTGGTGCTCGACGAACCGACCACTGCGCTCGACGTGACTACTCAAATCGACGTGCTGCGCGCCTTCAAACGGGTGGTGCGTGAATGTGGAGCGACGGCAGTCTACGTGTCCCACGACCTGGCCGTGGTGGCGCAAATGGCGGATCAGATCGTCGTGTTGAATGGTGGCCAAATCTTCGAGCAGAGCGCCACCGCGCCGCTGCTCAAAGGCCCGGCCCATGAATACACCCGTAGCCTGCTGGCGGCGGCGCGCCCGGATACGACGATCCGCCCGCCGTGCGGTGTGGCCGAAGATCAGCCACTGCTGACCATCAAAGGTTTGACCGCTGGCTACGGCAACAAGAATACCCAAGGCATGCCGTCGATCCGCGTGCTGGAAGACATCGACCTCACGGTGCGCAGGGGCCAGGCCATCGGCGTGATCGGTGAATCGGGTTCCGGCAAGTCGACTCTGGCGCGGGTGGTGGCCGGGTTGCTGACACCGGCGTTGGGTGGCCTGACCTTTGATGGTCAGCCACTGGGCGGCAGCCTGTCCGAGCGTACCGACGAACAGTTCCGGCGCATTCAAATGGTCTTCCAGAACGCCGACACCGCGCTCAATCCGATGCACAGCATCAGCACCATTCTGAGCCGGCCGCTGAAGATGTATTTCGGCCTCAAGGGCGCCGCATTGCACGAGCGTATCGGCGAGCTGCTGGACCTGGTGCGCTTGCCGCGGAGCCTGGCCGAGCGTCGGCCGAATGAACTCTCCGGCGGGCAAAAGCAACGGGTCAACCTGGCCCGGGCACTGGCGGCCAAGCCGGACCTGATTCTGTGCGACGAAGTGACCTCGGCGCTGGATACGGTGGTCGGCGCGGCGATTCTTGAACTGCTGCGCGACCTGCGTCAGGAGCTGGGGGTGTCGTATCTGTTCATCAGCCACGACATCTCCACCGTGCGTGCGCTGTGCGACGACATCGTGGTGATGTACAGCGGCTACAAAGTTCAGGAGGGCAGTCGGCAGTCGTTTGCCCAGGCGCCTTTCCATCCTTACACCGACCTGTTGATTCATTCAGTGCCGGAGCTGCGTCAGGGCTGGCTGGAAAACTGCGGCACCACCTGCGGCACGCTGCCGCCGATCGGTGCCAAGGCTAACGTGCCGGAGTTGTGCACGTTTCTCAATCGTTGCCCGGTGCGGGTCGATGGCCTGTGCAATCGCACCGCGCCGAACCGCCGGACGCTTGTCGGCGGCAGTGAAATCCTTTGTCACCACGACAGTGCCGAGCTGCTGAAAACCCAGCAGGATTTGAACAGCATGATTCAGGGAGCCTATGCATGAAGGGGCGTTTTGTGAGGCTGGCCGAGCAGGGCCGGCCGACTGTCAAACTGACGGTGGACGGCACACCCATCGAGGCGTTGCAGGGCGACACGCTGATGGTCGCGTTGCTGACCCAGGGTTCGGCGCTGCGTCAGTCGGAGTTCGACTCGGGCCGGCGGGCCGGTTTTTGCCTGATGGGCGCCTGTCAGGATTGCTGGGTCTGGACCCGCAGCGGCGAACGGCTGCGTGCCTGTTCCAACGAAGTCCGTGAAGGGCTGGATATCGTCACTACACAACCGGAGGCGATATGGCCACTGCACGGCTGAGCACTCATCGAGTGGTGATCGTCGGCGCCGGGCCGGCCGGCATTCGCTGCGCCGAAACCTTGCTGGCGGCGGGCTGCAAACCGATCCTGATCGATGAAAATCGTCGCGATGGCGGGCAGATCTACCGCCGCCAACCAGAAGGTTTTACCCGCGATTACACCACACTCTACGGCACCGAAGCGGGCAAGGCCAAAGACTTGCATCAAAGCTTCGACCGCTTGCGCGGGTTGATCGACTACCGCCCGGACACGCTGGTGTGGAACCTCACGCCGGGGCAACTGTGCTGCGTCAGCCAGGGCAAACACTCGACCGTGGATTACGACGCGCTGATCCTCTGCACCGGCGCCACCGACCGCTTGATGCCGATCGAAGGCTGGCAACTGGCTGGCACCTACAGCCTCGGCGGCGCGCAGATCGCGCTCAAGTCCCAGGCGGTGTCGATTGGTCATCGCGTGGTGTTCATGGGCAGCGGGCCGTTGCTGTATCTGGTCGCCAGTCAATACCTCAAGGCTGGTGCCAACGTGGCGGCGGTGCTCGACACTTCGCCGCTGAGCAAGCGCATCGGCGCCTTGCCGAAACTGCTGGCGCGCCCCGGAGTGCTGTTCAGCGGGATGAAACTGTTGGCGCAGCTGTACCGGGCGAAGATCCCGGTGCACCTGGGGATTTCTCCGTTGCAAGTGCTGGGCGATGCCCAGCGCGGTGTCAGTGGTGTGCGGGTGCGGACCGCCGAAGGCAAGACGTTGACGGTGGAGTGCGATGCCGTGGCGCTGGGTTATCACCTGCGCCCGGAAACCCAACTGGCGGATCTGGCCGGTTGCTGTCTGCGCTTCGATGAAGCGTCCAGTCAATGGTGGCTGGCCGTCGATGAAGAAGGCCGGACCTCGGTAAATGGCGTGTATGCCGCCGGCGATGGCTCGAAAATTCGTGGCGCGGATGCCGCCGAGCACGCCGGGCGCCTGGTGGCCATGGCTCTGCTGGAGGATCTGCACCAACCGGTGGACGCCGGGTTGCGCGACGAACAGCGGCACGCCCTGGCGGGAATGGACCGGTTTCGTCTCGGTTTGGCCGAGGCATTTCCCTGGCCGTCGGCGCAAGCCAAAGCCTTGCCGGACGCCGCCATTGTCTGCCGCTGCGAGATGATCAGCGCCGGCGAGTTGCGGGCCGTGGTCCGGGAGAAAGGGGCTTGTGAGGTCAACCGGGCCAAGGCGTTCAGCCGGGTCGGCATGGGCCGGTGTCAGGGCCGTTATTGCTCCCAGGCCGGGGCCGAGGTGATTGCCGCTGCGGCCGGCGTCAACGTGCAACAGGTCGGCCGCCAGCGTGGTCAGGCGCCGGTCAAACCGCTTTCGATGCTCACCGAGGAGGTGTTGCCATGACGCTACAGAAAGCCGATGTGGTGATTGTCGGGGGCGGTCTGATGGGCTCGGCGGCGGCGTTTTTCCTGCGCCAGCGCGGGCAGTCGGTGATCTTGCTGGAGCGCGACCAGATCGGTCAGTACGCCAGCGGCGTGAACTTCGGCAACGTCCGGCGCCAGGGGCGATTCCTCGGGCAGCTGGAATTGGCCAACCGCTCCTGGGCGTTGTGGAAACGCCTGCCGGAGCTGATCGACGACGATCTCGAATTCATCGCCAGCGGGCACATGCGGGTGTGCTACCGCGAAGACGAAATCGCTGAACTGGAGGCCTACGCCGCCGCCCCCGAGGCTGCGCAACTGGACCTGAAAATCTATCGCGGCGCCGAGTTGCACCAGCGTTTTCCGTTTCTTGGGCCTGACGTGAAGGGCGGCTCCTACGCGCCCCACGACGGCCATGCCAACCCGCGTCTGGCCGCCCCGGCGTTTGCCCGGGCCGCGCGGCGCCTTGGCGCACGGATCGAAGAACAGACCGAAGTCGCCGAAGTGCAAAAGGTTGGCGGTGAGTTCACCGTCACCACCACCGATGGTCGGCAGTTCAGCGCCGAACAGTTGCTGATTACCGCCGGTGCCTGGGGCCAGAAGCTGTCGGCGCAGTTCGGCGAACCGGTGCCGCTGGACACTCACGGCCCGCAAATGGCCGTGACCGAGCCGGTGCCGTACGCCTTGCCGACAGTGATCGGCGTGTACACGAAAATTCCTGAGGAAGTGATTTATTTCCGGCAGATCCCGCGCGGCAACATCGTCATCGGCGGTGGCTACCGCAGCAAGCCGGACATGCTGAACCGTCGGGCCCAGGTCGAGCCGCGCAGCATCCTCAACCAGATCCAGCAGATGCGGCGCCTGCTGCCGGGTGTCGGCAACCTGAACATCATCCGCGTCTGGAGCGGCATCGAAGGTTACATGCCCGATTCCCTGCCGGTGATGGGCCCCAGCGGTACGGTTGACGGGTTGTTCTATGCGTTTGGCTTCTGTGGTCACGGTTTCCAGCTTGGCCCGGGTGTCGGCGACGTCATGGCCGAACTGATCAGCACCGGCAGCACCTGCACTTCGATTGAGCCGTTCTCCATTCGCCGGTTCGCCCTTTCAGCCGAGCAACGGAGCAAGGCCTCATGAAACCCCGTGTACTGGATATTCTCAAACGCCTGATGGCCTTCGATACCGTGTCTTCGGAGTCGAATATGGCCTTGATCGAGTACGTACGCGACTTGTTGCTGAGCAAGGGCATCGAGTCGCTGATCGTCAAGGACTCCACCGGCAAAAAGGCCAACCTGTTCGCCAGCACAGGCCCCAAGGAGTTGCCGGGGATTCTGCTGTCCGGGCACACCGACGTGGTCCCGGCAGCCGGCCAGGCCTGGACCGTTCCGGCGTTTCAGGCGACGGTGCAGGAGGGGCGGATTTACGGGCGCGGCAGCTGCGACATGAAGGGGTTTATCGCGTTGGCCATCGACGCCATGCTCGACGCCGCCGACCATTCGTTGAGCCGTCCACTGCAACTGGCGCTGTCCCATGACGAAGAGACCGGCTGCGTTGGCGTGCGGCGTTTGCTCGATGTGTTGCACCTGGCGCCAGTGCGGCCATTCCTGTGCCTGATTGGCGAGCCGACCAACATGCAGTTTGTGCTCGGGCACAAGGGCAAGGGTTCTTACCGCACGTACTGTCGAGGCCTGGAGGCGCACTCATCGCTGGCACCGCGCTCGGTCAATGCGATCCACGTGGCCTGCGATTTCATCGCGGCACTGCGTCAAAGCCAACAGCAATTGCAAGAGCAGGGCGCTCAGGATGCGGACTATGACGTGCCTTACAGCACGGTGCATGTCGGGCAGATTGTCGGCGGCAAGGCGCTGAACATCGTGCCGAACCTCTGCACCCTCGACTTCGAAGTGCGCAACCTGCCGGCAGACGATCTGGATCAGTTCCTGGCGCAAATGCAAGAGCGTGCCGAGGTGATCGTGCGCGAGGCCAAAAAGCTCTCCAGCGTGGCGGACATCGAGATCGAAACCCTCAATGTCTATCCAGGTCTCGATACCCATCCGAGTGTCGAAGCAGTGCGCTTTCTGAAGAACTTCGCCGCGCCGGATACCGGCATGTCCAAAGTGTCGTTCGGTACCGAAGGCGGGTTGTTCAAGCAGCGCCTGGATGTACCGGTGGTGGTCTGCGGACCGGGCTCGATCGAACAGGCGCACAAGCCGGACGAGTTTATCGAGATCAGCCAGATGGAGGCCGGGGAGCGGTTTCTTGAAGGCCTGACCGGTTCTTTGAAGTTGTAAAAGAATTAAATGTGGGAGCGAGCCTGCTCGCGATAGCGGTGTGTCAGGCAATATTGGTGTTGATTGATAAGCCGCTATCGCGAGCAGGCTCGCTCCCACAGGGTTTTGTGTTTGTCTGATAGACCATATCTCCTTCGGTAGAGCCTGCCGTCCCACCGCAAATTTCAGCATCCGACACTGCCCTCAAGGCGCTTTCAGCATCCTCTTGCGAGGCACCTCCCTAGACTGGCAAGTGTCTCGGATCAGGACCTTCATCATGCTCAAGAATCGTTTGAAAGACCCAAGCCTTTTGGCAGAACTCGCCTACATCGACGGGCAGTGGATCGGCGCCGACAACGCCGCGACCCTGGACGTCGTCAACCCGGCCAACGGCCAGTTCCTCGCCCGCGTACCGGCGATGCAAAGCACGGAAACCCGCCGCGCCATCGACGCCGCCGAAAAAGCCTGGCCGGCCTGGCGCGCCCGCCCGGCGGCCGAGCGTGCGGCGCTGCTGGAGCGCTGGTATCAGGCGATGATCGACAACCTCGATGACCTCGCGTTGATCATGACTTGCGAGCAGGGCAAACCGCTGAACGAAGCCAAAGGCGAAATTCGCTACGGCGCCGGTTTCGTCAAATGGTTTGCCGAAGAGGCCCGCCGGGTTTACGGCGAAACCATACCGGCCCCCAGCGGCGACCGCCGACTGCTGACCCTCAAGCAACCGGTGGGTGTCTGTGCGGCCATCACCCCGTGGAACTTCCCCAACGCGATGATCACCCGCAAGTGCGCACCGGCCTTGGCGGCGGGTTGTCCGATCATCGTCAAACCCTCGGACCTGACGCCGTTGTCGGCGCTGGCCCTGGCGGTGCTGGCCGAGCGCGTCGGCATTCCGGCCGGGGTGTTCAACGTGCTGACCGGGATGCCCGCCGGCATCGGCGAAGAGCTGACCGGCAACCCGACTGTACGGAAGATTTCCTTTACTGGCTCGACGGCGGTGGGCCGCTTGCTGATGCGCCAGAGTGCCGAACACATCAAGCGCTTGAGCCTGGAGCTGGGCGGCAATGCGCCGTTCATTGTGTTCGACGATGCTGACCTGGAGCAGGCAGTGGCGGGCATCATGCTCAGCAAGTTTCGCAACGCCGGGCAGACCTGCGTCTGTGCCAACCGCATCCTGGTGCAGGACGGCATCTACGAGCGCTTCGCCCAGCGGCTGGTGGAGGAGGTGGGCAAGCTCAAGGTTGGTAACGGCCTCGACGCCGACGTCACCATCGGCCCGCTGATCAATCCGGCGGCGGTGAGCAAAGTCGCCCGGCATATCGACGATGCCCTGAGCCAGGGCGCGCGCTTGCTCTGCGGCGGTATTCCCGAGGGCGACAGTCAATTTGTCCAGCCAACGGTACTCGGCGATGCCCACGCCGGCATGCTGCTGGCCAACGAAGAAACCTTCGGCCCGGTGGCGCCGCTGATGCGTTTTACCGAGGAGGCCGAAGCACTCGCGCTGGCCAATGCCACGCCTTATGGACTGGGCGCCTACTATTTCACTCAGGACCTGCGCCGCTCGTGGCGTTTCGGCGAAGCGCTGGAGTTCGGCATGGTCGGCCTCAACACCGGGATCATTTCCATGGAAGTCGCGCCGTTCGGCGGCATCAAGCAGTCGGGCCTGGGCCGTGAAGGCAGCAAGTACGGCCTGGACGAATACCTTGAAGTCAAAGCCTTCCACATTGGCGGGCTGTAACTCACAGACACGGGGAGCCACGATTGATGAGCAAGACATTCAGAATCGCCGCGATTGCCGGCGACGGCATCGGCAAGGAAGTCCTGCCCGAAGGGCTGCGAGTCCTGGAGCAGGCCGCGAAGAAATGGCAGCTGGAGTTGAGCATCGAGGTGCTCGACTGGGCGCACTGCGATTATTACCTGGAGCACGGGCAGATGATGCCTGACGACTGGTTCGAACAGCTCAAGGGCTTTGACGCGATCTACTTCGGCGCCGTGGGCTGGCCAGACAAGGTGCCGGATCACATTTCCCTGTGGGGGTCGCTGCTGAAATTCCGTCGGGATTTCGACCAGTACGTGAACATCCGCCCGGTGCGGTTATTCCCCGGCGTGCCGTGCCCATTGGCCGGACGCAAGCCGGGGGACATCGATTTCGTGGTGATTCGCGAAAACACCGAAGGTGAATATTCCTCGGTTGGCGGCAAGATGTTCGAAGGCACCGAGCATGAGTTCGTGCTGCAAGAGTCGGTGTTCACCCGACGCGGGGTCGACCGGATTCTCAAGTTCGCCTTCGAGCTGGCCCAGACCCGGCCGCGCAAACGCCTGACGGCGGCGACCAAGTCCAACGGGATTTCCATCAGCATGCCGTACTGGGACGAGCGCACCGCATTGATGGCCGCGCAGTACCCGGAGATCACCTGGGACAAACAGCACATCGACATTCTGTGTGCGCGTTTCGTGTTGCAACCGGACCGCTTCGATGTGGTGGTGGCGTCGAACCTGTTCGGCGACATTCTCTCCGACCTCGGGCCGGCGTGTGCTGGCACCATCGGCATTGCGCCGTCAGCGAATCTCGACCCGGAGCGGCGTTTTCCATCGCTGTTCGAACCGGTGCATGGCTCGGCGCCGGATATCTACGGGCAAAACATCGCCAACCCGATTGCGATGATCTGGTCCGGGGCATTAATGCTCGATTTCCTCGGTAACGGTGATGAGCGTTATCGCGCGGCCCATGACGGGATTTTGCAGGCAATCGAGCGGGTGATTGCCGAGGGGCCGATCACGCCGGATCTGGGTGGGAAGGGCTCGACTCAGGATGTTGGAAAGGCGATTGCCGACAGACTCTGAACCCACCACCGACCAGTGTGGGAGCGGGCTTGCTCGCGAAAGCGGTGTGTCAGGCGACATCAATATCGACTGACACACCGCTTTCGCGAGCAAGCCCGCACATTTGGTCTGTGTTTTAGTCAGTAGCCTTGGGTGCGATCGATCTGGCCCACCATCGGCTTGCCACTTTGATGACGCCGAATATTTTCCAGCAACACTCCGAACGCACTTTCCGGCTGTGTCATCGCCGCGATGTGCGGGGTCAGCAGAATCTGCGGATGGTCCCAAAACGGATGATCCACCGGCGCCGGTTCTTCCTGTAGCACATCGAGTACCGCACCACTCAGTTGCCCGCTGTCCAGCGCCTCCAGCAAATCACGTTCCACCAGATGCCCGCCACGGCCCATGTTGATCAGCGCTGCGCCACGGGGCAGTTGCTGGAACAGTGTGCGGTCGAGGATGCCGTGGGTCTGTTCGGTCAGCGGCAGTACGCACAGCAGAATGTCGCACTGGCCCAGGAACGCTGGCAGCTGCTCGTTGCCGGCATGGCAATCGACGCCCGGGACTTGATGGGCGCTGCGCGCCCAGCCGGACAACGTAAAACCCAGGGGCTGCAAGGTCGCCAGAATCTGCCGGGCCTGGGTGCCGAGGCCCATGACGCCAACCCGGCGCTTGGCCGCCGGTTGCAGCAAGTGAGCCTGCCAGCAGCGGGCCATTTGTTGCTGGCGATAGCGCAGCATGTCCCGGTGCAGGCTGAGCACCGCAAAACAGGCGTATTCGCACATGCCGCGAGTGATGCCCGGGTCCAACAGGCGCACCACTGGCAAGCTTGTCGGCAAGCGGCTCAAGTCCAGTTGATCGACCCCGGCGGACAACGCAAACAACACGCGCAGGTTGGGCAGCAGAGCCTCGAGATCATCCGGTGCCTGCCAGGCGGCGAGGTACTGAATGTCCTTGGGGTCGCCGATGTCCGGCCAGGCGCGCCATTCGATATCCGGGGCATGCTCGGCGAACAGCGCTTTCCACTGTTCGCCGCGTACCGGGTCAGCTTTATAAAGCAGGGCCATGGGCATTTCCTGAAGGGTGAAGAGGCTGTCCATCATCGCGCAACGCCAGCGCAGGATCTGTCGAAAGGGCCGGGTTAAACGCGTTGCACCTGTTTCTATCAGGCATGCCCCGGCAGATTCGGCGGGCTGAAGGAATCTGCCGTTTGGCGGGGTGAAAACAGTCGATCCGAATTTCTCAGGGCGCAAGTTCGGCGTAGTTCGTTTTGCGCAAGCCTTAATCTGAACACCATCGCAACCACTTCCCGGTTGCCGGACTCACGATGGGAAATGCCATGAACAGCAAAGTCGACGAAACCCCTCATTTGCTCCGTCAGCGCGATCAATTCGTGCCACGTGGCCTGGTTACCGCTCACCCGTTGGTGATCGATCGCGCCCAAGGTGCCGAATTGTGGGATGTGGACGGCAAGCGCTACCTGGATTTTGTCGGCGGCATTGGTGTGCTGAACATCGGCCATAACCACCCCAAGGTGGTCGCCGCGGTGCAGGCCCAGTTGCAAAAGGTCTCCCACGCGTGTTTTCAGGTGGTGGCCTATAAGCCTTATCTCGATCTGGCCCAGCGCCTGTGCGAAATGATCGGCGGCAATGAAGCGTATAAAGCGGCGTTCTTTACTTCTGGCGCCGAGGCCGTGGAAAACGCGGTGAAGATTGCCCGCGCTCATACCAATCGCTCGGCGGTGATTGCGTTTCGTGGCGGGTTTCACGGTCGCACCCTGCTCGGCACCACGCTGACCGGCATGAGCCAGCCGTACAAGCAGAACTTCGGGCCGTTCGCGCCGGAGGTGTTTCACACGCCGTATCCGAACGCTTATCGCGGCGTCAGCAGTGAGATGGCCCTCAAGGCACTGGACGAGTTGCTGGCCACCCAGGTCGCCCCTGAGCGGGTCGCGGCAATCATCATTGAACCGGTCCAGGGCGACGGTGGTTTCCTCTCGGCACCGGTGGAGTTCCTTCAGGCGCTGCGTGCCCTCACTGAAAAACACGGGATTGTGCTGATTCTTGATGAAATCCAGACCGGTTTTGGCCGTACCGGCAAGTGGTTCGGCTTCCAGCACGCCGGCATCCAGCCGGACCTGGTGACCGTCGCCAAGAGTCTTGCCGGTGGTCTACCGTTGTCCGGTGTGGTCGGCAAGGCCGGGATCATGGACGCGCCATTGCCTGGTGGCCTGGGTGGTACTTACGGCGGTAACGCGCTGTCATGCGCCGCAGCGCTGGCGGTGATTGAAGCCTACGAGCAAGAACAGCTGCTGGCGCGTGGCGACGCGCTGGGCGATCGTTTGCGTCAGGGGTTGCTGCGCTTGCAGGCCCGTCACCCACAAATCGGCGACGTGCGCGGTAGCGGGTTCATGCTGGCGATCGAACTGATCAAGGATGACGACGCACGTACCCCGGATGCGGACCTGAATCAGCGGCTGATCGACGAAGCCCGAGCGGGGGGGCTGCTGGTGATCAAATGCGGCGTGTACCGCAACGTGCTGCGCTTCCTTGCGCCGCTGGTGACAACAGAAGATCAGATCGACGAAGCGCTGCAGATTCTTGAAGCAGCATTGGCACGCGTCTTGAACTGAGTTCATGCCTGCTCCGGGCGATACTGCAAGGTATCGCCCGTGAGCATTTATGGAGCATGGGGTGACGGAGTGCATTATTGGAGGCTTGGCGTACCATGGGGCTGACTGATTATCGAGCGTTGCTCATCGATTGCGATGAAGTCCTGGTCGATCGCGATTCGGGAGTCTGGACGGCGCTGCAACCGCTGCTCGACAGCCTTGGCGGTCGTCCGGACAAGGAACAGGTATTGGCCGAGTACGGCGAGGTGGTGCGTGCGCTCTACCCGCGTTTCGGTGAGCTGGGCTTTAGTGGCTTGCTGTGTTTCGCCCATCGCCAGTTGGCCGAGCGCTGGGGGCTGAAAGCCAGTTGGGAGGAGGGCATGAGTTTTGCCCGTTCGGTGGCCAGTTGGTCGCTGTTCGAGGATGCGCCCGGCGCGATGTTGTACCTGCGCAAGTTCTATCGCTTGCTGGTGCAGGGCGATCGGGATGCCGAAGATCGAGGGCTGCTCTGTGAGCGTTTGGGAGTCATGCCCGACGACTTCATTTCACTGGCCAGTGATCCCTTGCTGGATCGGGACTGGTTACAGGCCAATGGGCTTGAGGCCCGGGAGATCCTGCAAGTGACCCGACCTTCTGCCGGTCGGCAGGCGACCAGCGATGTGTGCCTGATTTGTCGCGGGCGGGCAAAACCGGCAACGTCGTGTGCGGCGGATTACTGCATCAACAGCATGGCTGACCTGGTGGCTCAGCATCAGCTGTCTTTACGGCGCTGATTTTGCTAGAAGATTGTCCTACAAACGGCAATCAAGAGGTACGCAATGGAAGGTTTAGTGAAACTGGACCGGATCGACATCAGCATCTTGGTTGAGTTGCAAAAAGACGGGCGCATGACCAACGTCAGCCTGGCCGATGCCGTGGGGCTGTCAGCCAGCCCGTGCCTGCAACGGGTCAAGCGACTGGAGTCGGCCGGGTACATCTCGAGTTACAAGGCGCATTTGAACCTGGCCAAGATCACTGACTCGGTCACGGTGTTCACCGAGATCACCCTGAGCGATCACAAACGCGAAGACTTCGCCAAGTTCGAGTCCAATATCCGCCTGGTGGATGAGGTGCTCGAATGCCATCTGATCAGCGGTGGCTACGATTATCTGGTGCGCTTCATGACCCGCAGCATCCAGCACTATCAGGAAGTGATCGAAAGCCTGCTGGACAAGAACATCGGGATTTCCAAGTACTTCAGTTACATCGTCATCAAGTCGCCCGTGCTCAAGGACGGCGTGCCGCTGCGCAAATTGCTGCGCCATTGAGACGTTCTCGATAACCGCTTGTCGCCCGCCGTGTCTTTGCAAGAGACACACGCCGGGCGGCGCCTCAGGCATCGCGCAACAGGTCGTGAGTGTTAAGCAGCTCGTAGGCAATCTCGGGGTGTTTTTCCAGACCGCGACGAATGGCGGCCGGAATCGACTGGCGGGTTTTGCGGCACAGCCCTGGCAGCTCCAGAAGCTGAATACCGATGCCGCGCATGCTTCGCACTTCGTGCACGCTGGGGGTGATGTGCACGCGAATGCCTAGCTGCTCATACATCCGCCGCTGCATGTGCTCGAGGTCGGCCAGGCTCTGCAGATTCTCCAGCCGGTCGAGCAGGCGATTTTCCTCCTGGCGGGTCAGGTGCAGGATGCGCAAATCCGCGCTGGGTATGTCCAGCAACTGTTCGCGCCTGCAATCGCAGGCGCCGGGCGGACAGGGTTGTCGAATCTGGAGAGAGGCTGTCATGGTCTCCAATCATAGCTATCGGCAACCGCTATTGCCCAGCGGGTTCGTCGCGACCCGATGAGGGTGAGGGGCGGACAAAACCACCCCGCACTGATCGCCCTCAACCCCATGTGTTGCCGAGCGCTTCCAGACCGGCTCTTTGCAGGTCCTGTGGGCTCATGACCAGACGGAACTTGCAGGTGGCATTGAAGTTGAGAAAGAACGGTTCTGCAAAGCTGGGGATCTGGGAGGAGTCTTGTACGTCGACCAGGAAAATCCCGCCGCGCATTCCATCCTGCTCGGTAAAGTAGGCAGCCTCCGGTTTGATGCTTTCCAGGATTCGCCCGATGACTTCGCCGACCTTCCCGGCCCTGACGAGCGCGTTGAAGGGTTCATTCGGGCACTCGACCATCATTAGCATTTTCATTATTCGATTCTCTTGTCAGCTAGCTGCCTCATCTCCCTGCCTTTGCTCCTCGCGCTCACGCAACGAAGCTCGTATTCGACCGCTCCAGCGGTGTGTGGTTAAGCATAGCGAAGCATGAGCTGACGCCTGTTCAGGGTTACGGGCGGTCGTGGCGCTGAAAGTGGATCATGTCAGCCGTTTTTGCACGGCTTTGAGCTGGCCTGAGCAGTTGCATAATGGTGCTGGTGGTGTTGAAACTTATGCGGTTAGCATTGCGCTTTACCGACGCACCAAATGACAGGTGGGTTAACGCAACCGAGTAGGTCGAACATTGATCGAACGACGCCAATTTAGCGGAGGCATGAAGGGGAAAAACCTTCGCTATCTGAATGAGAATCCCAGCGAGACGGCTCAAATGACTCGGGCAGGATTTCTGCTGCTCGAGCATTTCTCGCTGCCCGCGTTTACCCAGGCGCTGGATACGATTGTTACGGCGAATCTGCTACGCCCCGGGTTGTTCGCTTCCCGAACGTTCGGCTTGAATGACGGGGAGGTCATCAGTGATCTCGGCCTGGTGATTCGTCCGGATGCACGTTTTGATTCTTCAGCCATTCAAGACCTGGACCTGTTGGTCATTTGTGGCGGCTACAGGACAGAGCTGAAGGCGACGGATGAGTTGATCAGCCTGTTGCGAGCAGCGGCAGACCGTGGCGTGAGTCTGGCCGGGTTGTGGAATGGCGCCTGGTTCCTCGGCAGTGCTGGCTTGCTGGATGGATATCGTTGCGCCATTCACCCGGAACATCGCCCCGCACTCGCGGAAATCTCCAAGGCGACGCATGTCACCAGCGAAGCTTTTGTCATCGATCGAGACCGGCTCACCGCCTCCAGTCCCGCGGGGGCATTCCATATGGCGCTGGACTGGATCAAGGAACTGCACGATAAAGCGCTGGTCGAGGGTATCGAGGACATTCTGGCGTTCGAGGAGTCTCGTTATCGGCGCATCAAACCGGCTGAAAATATCTGTGTGAGCGCGCCATTGCGCGAGGTGGTCAAGCTGATGGATGCCAACCTCGAAGAGCCCCTGGAGCTGGAGCAACTGGCGGTTTATGCCGGCCGTTCTCGTCGACAGCTCGAACGCTTGTTCAAGGAGCAACTGGGCACGACACCGCAACGGTATTACATGGAGCTGCGGATTACCGAGGCGCGGCGACTGCTGCAGCACACCGAGCTGTCCCAGGTTGATGTGCTGGTGGCCTGCGGTTTTGTTTCACCCAGTCATTTCAGCAAATGCTATAGCTCGTACTTTGGATACAGACCCTCCAAGGAAACGCGACTGGTCAAATGAAAACGACACCACCGCAACGCCGGGCCAAGCGATTGTCACGGCTGTCTTGATACGTCTCCTATACTGATTCGCGTTGCCAGGCTCAGCGCTGGCACCCAACGCCGTCGGGCCCGCCGTCAGGGTTCTGACAGCTTCCCTATCAGTCACTGTAAGGAGATAGAACATGGCAATTCGCATTGGCGATGAAGCACCGGACTTCACTGCCGAAAGTACTGAAGGCCCGATCCACTTCCACCAGTGGATTGGCGACAAGTGGGCGATCCTGTTCTCGCATCCGAAGGACTTCACGCCTGTCTGTACCACTGAACTCGGTTATATGGCCAGACTCAAGCCCGAGTTCGACAAGCGCAACACCAAGATAGTCGGGCTCAGCGTCGACCCGGTCAGTGACCACCGGGCCTGGCTCGGTGACATCGCAGAAACCCAGGGGCATGCGGTCAACTATCCGATGATCGGCGACGAGAATCTGGTCGTGGCGAAGCTCTACGACATGATTCACCCGAATGCCAGCGGCGGCTCACGCACTGCCGCGGACAACGCCACGGTACGCTCCGTGTTCATTGTCGGCCCGGACAAGAAAGTCAAGGCGATGCTGATCTACCCAATGAGTGCCGGACGCAATTTCGATGAAGTGTTGCGCCTGCTCGACTCGCTGCAATTAAACGCCAAGCACACGGTCGCCACCCCGGTGAACTGGCGTCCGGGCGAGGACGTCATTATTCCCACATCGGTGTCCGACGAAGAGGCCAGGAAGAAGTACCCGCAGGGCTTCAAGACGTTGAAACCCTATTTGCGCACTGTGGCGCAACCGAAGTAATTCACTCGGGTCCCTCCCTTGCATCGATTGCCTCAGGCTCGGCAGGGGAGGGTTGCTTAATTCGATCAATAGCAAGTGGCTGTTTTAAAAACAATTTATGTGGCTTGGGGGCTTCCCAGACGAAGCGAAAGTTGATAAATTTCCGCGCGTTCTTGCAGAGGCCCTTACGGGGTTTTCAGCAACAGCTACAGGGGCGTCGCCAAGCGGTAAGGCAGCAGGTTTTGATCCTGCCATGCGTTGGTTCAAATCCAGCCGCCCCTGCCATTTTCCCAAGTTCATCCAGGTATTCCCTCAACCGTCAGGTTTTGCGCGAGTTCAGGATGAGCGTCTTTACCGACATCCACACTCTCTCCCTTGGCTTTTCCGGCGTGTCGAATGCCGGTGGCTGCGCAGCCGTGACCTTCGCGGCGAAGGCCTCAGCGGTCGCCTGATCGAAACACGGCTGTTGTCAGCGAATACCCAACGGTTTATCGAGTTCCTGCGTGAGCAACTCCAGGATGCCTGACGCCGTTCCTTGGGAAAGGGGCCAAGCTATCGCAGCATTGCCCAACGCACCAGCAGCGCCATCGCAAACCTCACTTCTGCCTGTCATTCGAGTACTGGAAAGTGCCTCGACTGTCGTAAAAACGACCTGTTGACGCTGAACGCGAACCCTCGTGACTTTTCTGTTGAACGACTGTTCAGCTTGGACTATGTTCGTCCCACCTTCTCCCCGGCTGGTTGCGGGCTTGCGTTTCTTCTTCCCGAACGAGGCACTGGCATGCGGTTTTCACCCTTTGTTGAGCGGATCTCGGGCCAGGGCGTTGCCGCCTGGGATATTCACCATGCGGCGTTCGACGCCCAGCGCCGTGGCGAGGATGTCATCATCCTCAGCGTCGGGGACCCGGATTTCCCCACGCCAGACTTCATCACCGATGCCGCGGTTGATGCGCTGCGTGAGGGTGACACGCACTACACCGAAATCGCCGGCCGCCTGGCCCTGCGCGAAGCCATCGCCGCGCGGTACAGCCAACTGTTTGGCCGTGAGCTGCAAGCGTCAAACGTCATCAACGTGGCGGGAGCGCAGAACGCACTGTTCATCACCTCGCTGTGCTTGCTGACTGCCGGCGACGAAGTGCTTGCCCTGGACCCGATGTACGTGACCTACGAGGCGACGCTCAAGGCCTCCGGCGCGACGCTGGTGCGGGTGCCTTGCGCGGCGGATTCGGGTTTCCGGCTCGATGCCGCGGTGCTGGCCAAGGCCATCACACCGCGCACCCGGGCGATTTTCCTCTCCAATCCGAACAATCCCACTGGCGTGGTGCTCAACCGCGAAGAGCTGCAAGCCATCGCCGACCTCGCCATCACCCATGACCTGTGGGTCGTGGTGGATGAGGTCTATGAGAGCCTGGCGTTCGAACGCGAGCACTTCAGTCTGGCGGCCTTGCCGGGCATGGCCGAGCGTTGCGTGGGCATCGGCAGCCTGTCGAAATCCCATGCCATGACCGGCTGGCGGATCGGCTGGATCGTCGCCGATGAAACCCTGGTGGCGCATGCCGAAACCCTGATGCTGAGCATGCTCTACGGCTTGCCGGGGTTTGTCATGGAGGCCGCGCTCAAGGCTGTGCAGGCCCACGAGGAGGTGACCCACGGCATGCGCGAAATCTATCGCCGTCGTCGTGATCTGGTGGTGAAAGGCTTGTCCGATTGCCCGGGGATTTCAGTGCTTACGCCCGATGCCGGCATGTTCGTGCTGGTGGACGTGCGGGGCACTGGCCTGAGCTCTCTGGAGTTCGCCTGGCGTCTGTTGCGCGAGGCTCGGGTATCGGTCCTCGATGCGGCGGCTTTCGGCGAACCGGCACAAGGCTTTGTGCGGCTCTCGTTCACGCTCGGTGAAGAACGACTGGCCCAGGCCTGCCAGCGTATTCGCGATTTTGTCCGGGTGTTGAAAGGCGAAGTGCCGCGACCGGCGATCACCCGTGTGACGAGCGAAGCGACTGCCGAGCCGGTCGCGGCCAAGACCATGATCGAGGTCGATGGCCTGCATAAACGCTTCGGCAATATCGAAGTCCTCAAAGGCGTCTCCCTGACGGCCCGCGAAGGTGATGTGATCTCGCTGATCGGCGCGAGCGGCTCGGGCAAAAGTACTTTGCTGCGCTGCATCAATATGCTCGAAGTGCCGGACCAGGGTCGCATTCTGGTGGACGGCGAAAGCATTCAGTTGAACTTCGACCGTCCCGGCGCGCCGCTGGTGTCCGACGCCAAACAGCTGGTACGGATCCGTTCGAGCCTGGGCATGGTGTTCCAGAACTTCAACCTCTGGCCCCATCGCACGGTGCTGGAAAACCTCATCGAAGCGCCGACTCAGGTCCTGCGTGAAAGCCGTGCGGAGGCCACTGAACGGGCCGAAGCCTTGCTTGAACGCGTCGGGCTTGCGGCCAAGCGCAACGAGTACCCGGCGTTTCTCTCCGGGGGACAGCAACAACGGGTGGCCATCGCCCGGGCCCTGGCCATGCGGCCCAAGGTCATGCTATTCGATGAACCCACCTCGGCACTCGACCCGGAACTGGTCGGCGAAGTGCTGCGGGTGATCCGCTCTCTCGCCGAAGAAGGCCGGACCATGATCCTGGTGACCCATGAGATGGCCTTTGCACGCGATGTTTCTTCCAAAGTCGCCTACTTGCATCAAGGGTTGATCGAGGAAGCCGGTTCGCCGGACGAAGTGTTCGTACACCCACGCAGCGAACGTTGCCGACAATTCGTCAACGCTCATCAGACTCGCTAATAACATAAAAAAACGGGGAACAATCATGGGAAATCGACGTTTGGCAAACTGGTTGACCGGCGTGGCCTGCGTAATGCTGGCCGGCATGAGCGCGGCACAGGCGCAGCCGATCAGGTTCGCGGTCGCCGCCGAACCGTATCCGCCGTACACCGAGAAGCAGGCCAACGGTGAATGGAAAGGCTTTGAAGTCGACCTGATCCACAAGCTGTGCAGCGAAATGAAGGCTGAGTGTGAGATCAAGGAAGTGGCGTGGGACGGGATCATTCCGTCGCTGCTGGCGAAGAAAATCGACGTGATTTTCTCCTCGATGTCGGTGACCGAAGAGCGCGAAAAACAGATCGCATTCAGCAAGGCTTACTACGACTCGGCGATTGCGCTTGTCGGACCCAAGGGCACTGCGGTGAACAAGTACCCGGATGACCTCAAGGGCAAGATCATCGCGGTACAGAACTCGACGGTGAGCGCCAGTTACCTGAAGGCTTACTACGAGAAAATTGCCGACGTGAAGTATTACGACACCCAGGACTCGGCCAACGCCGACCTGATTGCCGGGCGCGTCGACCTGATGATGGCGGACGGCACGGCCATGGCGGCATTCGTCAAGACGCCCGACGCCAAGGACCTGGCCTACCTGGGCACGGTGCCTTATGACCCGATCTTCGGCAAAGGCGTGGGCGCCGGTCTGCGCAAGGATGACACCGAGCTCAAGGCCAATCTCGACAAGGCGATCAAGACCCTGCTGGCGAGCAAGGACTATGACGACCTCTCCCAAAGCTACTTCGGGACCAGCGTGAAGCCCGCGTTCTGACCTGAATACAGATCCTGTGGGTGCGAGCCTGCTCGCGATGAGGGCACAACAGTCAACATCTACGGTGACTGAACCACCGCCATCGCGAGCGGGCCCGCTCCCACAAGGTCCAGCGGTGTCMTTACGCCTGCTAACCGGAGAGTGAAATGCCAGCAATGTTCGAGTTGATCGATTTCAGCGAACAAGGATGGGGCAGTGCGCTGTTGAAGGGGCTCTGGATGACCCTGCAAATATCGGCCGGGGCCTTTGTGGTCGGGCTGTTCATTGGCCTGGTGGTGGCCTGTCTCAAGTTGAATGCGCCCAAACCGATTGCGGCACTGATGCGTGGCTACACCACATTGTTCCGGGCAGTTCCGGAATTGTTGCTGATCCTGTTGCTGTACTACGTCGGCTCCATGCTCCTCAATTCGCTGATGGCCCGGATGGGGTATGGCGCGATGGATGTCAGTGGCCCTCTGGCGGCAATCCTGGTGCTGGGCCTGGTGCAAGGCGCCTATGCCTCGGAGATTTTTCGGGCAGCGATCCAGGCGATTCCCTTTGGTCAGATCGAGGCGGCGAGGGCGTTCGGCCAGAGCGGGTTCGGACTGTTCCGGCGCGTAACGCTGCCGATCATGGCGCCTTATGCGATGGCCGGGATGGCCAACCTGTGG
Organism: Pseudomonas sp. 05N36; assembly: GCF_056397385.1. Lineage (NCBI taxonomy): Bacteria > Pseudomonadati > Pseudomonadota > Gammaproteobacteria > Pseudomonadales > Pseudomonadaceae > Pseudomonas > Pseudomonas sp. 05N36. The sequence goes on from NZ_JBFTNH010000019.1 coordinate 95,553, forward strand.
ATCAACCTGATCAAGGACAGCGCATTGATCAGCGTGGTCGGCACCAACGAGCTGTTGTACACCGCCAAGCAAGGGGCGGGTTCGACGCGTCATTACCTGTTGTTCTACCTCACGGCCGCCGCGATGTACTACGTGGTGACGTTGGTGTCCAACTACCTGTCGGGACGGCTTGAGCGACGTACTCGTCGCTGGATGCCTTTGGCTGAGTGAATGAAATGATTCCAGCGTGGATAGTTGAATACGCGGCGCTGTTGGGCCGAGGGCTGCAAACGAGCATCACCCTTCTGTTGTTTGCCAGTGCGTTCGGTTTTGTGCTCGCGGTGCTGGTGGCGCTGGCCCGGATCTCGAAGAATAAAGTCATCGCCAAGGCCAGCCTGTTCTACACCAGCGTGTTTCGCGGGACACCGTTGCTGATCCAGATCTACATCTTCTATTACGGGCTTGGCAGTCTGTTTGCGCAGTTTCCGCTGATTCGGGGCAGTTTTCTCTGGCCTTATCTGCGTGACGGCTACTGGTACATCGTGTTCGCCCTGGTGCTGTCGGTGGGGGCCTATGTGGGCGAAGTGATTCGCGGCGGCCTGCTGGCGGTGCCAAAGGGTGAAATGGAAGCTGCCTCGGCATTTGGCATGACCCCGCACCAGTCCCTGTTGCGGGTGCGCTTGCCGCGGGCCATGCGGTTGCTGTTGCCGACATTGGCCGGGGAGACCGTGATGTTGCTGAAGTCCACGGCACTGGCCTCGACCATCGCGGTAATCGATCTGCTGGGCGCCGCCAACGTGGTCCGTGCCCAGACCCTGCAAGTCTATCAACCGTTGCTGCTGGTGGCCGGGGTGTATGTCTGCCTGACGTTCCTGATCGAGGCGCTGTTCGCCTTTGCCGAGCGGCGCGGGACGCCACTGCGCAGGGCGGTGTAATGAGCGCGCCACGGGTTGACCGGTCGTTGCAGGGCATCGGCCTGTGCACCTTGGGTTACGCGTTCCTGGCCTTGCAGGATGCGAGCATCAAGTGGCTGGTGGCCGACTATTCGGTGGTCAGTATCCTGTTCTGGCGCAGCCTTGTGGTGGTGCTCGCCTGTCTGCTGGCCGGACGCCTGCGGCTGGTTCAACGGGCCTGGCGCTCACCGAGCCGGCGCTTGCTGGTGGTGCGCGGGTTGCTGTCGCTTGTTGCCTGGCTGCTGTATTACACGGCAGCCCGGGACCTGACCCTGGCAGAGATGACCACGCTGTATTTTTCGGCGCCGATCATGGTCACGGTGCTGGCGGTCGTCATCCTCAAGGAACGTGCCAGCGGCTGGCAGTGGTTCACCCTGATCATCGGCTTTGTCGGCGTAATCATTGCCTGTCGCCCCAGCAACATGGCCGAGCCCTTGCCGATCGTGCTGACGCTGTTGGCAGCAATGTGCTGGGCCTTCACCTACATCCAGTTGCGGCAGGTGGATGACCAGACGTCAGTGCTGGAGCAGATGCTGATCACCAATGGGGTGTTTGTCATTTGCATGATGCTGGCGTTGCCCTGGACCCACACCCCGTCGCCGACCCCGGCCTGGCTGGGGATGCTGGGTGCCGGGCTGGTGGGCGGTATCGGGCAGTTTCTGCTGTTCGCCAGTTTCCAGCGGGCCACGGCGATTTTGCTGGCGCCGTTCGAGTACACCGGGTTGGTCTGGGCGTTCCTGCTGTCGAACCTGGTCTGGGGCACGCTGATGGATGAGTCGCTGATGATCGGCGCCGGGCTGATCGCGGTCAGCGGCACCCTGGCCATGATCGTTGGCCGTCACCCGTCACAGGACATCGTCGGCGCCGAATGCTCCGTGACGCAACCGCTTTATCCCGCAACAACAGACAGGGAGGGCGTTGGCGGGACTGAAGCTTTCGGGGTTCAGGCCCCCTTCGATCCAGAGTCCGTCGAGCATCGGGGTTAACAGTCATGACGAGAGGACAGGCATATGGCGCAGGACATTTCGTTCGCTGTCCGGAACAATAACGGCGACGCGGTGCGGGTCGGCGTGTGGCGTTTCGACGGCGATGGTAGCGGGCCGAAGGTGCACCTGCAGGCGGGGGTGCATGCCGATGAAATCGCCGGGATGCTGGTCCTGCATCTGTTGATGCAGCGACTCCAGGTCGCCGAGGTCGAGGGCCGCCTCAAGGGCAGTGTGACCGTGGTGCCACAGGCCAATCCCCTAGGCATCGGGCAGTTTCGCCAAGGGCGAATACTCGGTCGGTTTCACGACGCCACGGGCCATAATTTCAACCGTTCATTCGACCAGTCGACAGCAATGACCCGACCTTCGACTCCTGTCCAGGCCTGGCAAAAAAGCCTGGTACAACTGGCGGCTACGGCGGATGTAATGCTCGATCTGCACACCGATGACGAGGCAATGCCATACCTCTACGTTCATCGCAGTTTCTGGCCACGTGGCCGTGAACTGGCGGCGGCGATGAAGATGGAGGTGGCGATCATCTGGGATGACGGTGGCGATGGCTCCTTCGAGGAAACCATCATTGCGCCCTGGCTGCGCGATGGCGTCACGGACCAGCACCTGGCGGCGACCCTGGAATTGCGCGGGCAGGGCGATGTCAGCGACCGGTTTGCCGAGCAGGATGCTGCGGGGTTGTACGCCTGGCTTTGCGCGTGTGGGGTGATCGATGAGCCGCTGTCGCCAGGCGATTGGCCTGTCGAGGCGATAGAAATGAGCCACATGGAGACCATTCTCGCACCGCAGCCCGGGGTACTGATCTTTGAAAAGGAGCTGGGCGATTTCGTCGAAGAAGGGCAGCGGTTTGCGCGGATTCTGGGGCGCCCGGGTGATCCATCTTCCGAAGTGGTGCTAGTTGCCGAGCAAGCGGGGCGGATGGTGACACGTTATCGGGATCGCCTTGTGCAACAGGGCATGGTGGTGGCGAAGTTCACCGGAACCCGGGTGTCGCGCAACTGGAGCGGCGGATTGTTGGACCCGAACTAGAAGGGGTAAGCGGCTAATGCCAGTCAGTTAAGCGCAATCCATGTGGGAGCGAGCCTGCTCGCGATAGCGGTGGGTCAGTCAACATTGATGTTGAATGTTATGCCGTCATCGTCGGAACGCCGCCCGGAGCCGGCTCGCTCCCACAGGTTTGCGCCTTAACTGACAGGCATTGGGGTAAGCGGCAGCCTTCCGAATCGGTTTGTGTTCAGCCCCCAGAGAAAGAGCGCCTGACCTGGCAATCAATGAACTGACTCTGGGACCGTCAAGAAATCAATCAGCGCTCTGACTTTCATCGGCAGGTAGCGGGCATGGGGATACAGCAGCATGAAGGGGCGGGTAGCACCACCAAACTCCCCGAGTACCTCGACCAATTCACCGCTTTCAATTTGCGCCTGAACGGTAAACCGGTACGCCTGCACGATCCCGGCGCCGTGTCTGGCCATCGTGATCGTTGCCAGATAATCCTCAAGGCAGGTGGTATTTCCAGAGGTGTTCACGCTCACCGACCGTTGATCGACGATGAAGGTCCACGGCACATTCCTTCCGCTGCTGGGCAATTCAAACTGAATGCAATCGTGTGATTCCAGGTCCGACAGTGCCTGCGGAGCGCCATGCTGGCGAAGGTACTCGGGAGAGGCTACGACCACCAGCTCCGCATTCTCGAGTGTGCGCGCAATCAGCGCCGAGTCATCGGGCGCTCGACCACGGATGGCCAGATCGTAACCTTCCTCGGCGAAATCTATGTTCCGGGTGCTGACGTGTACGACTACCTTGACCAGTGGATAGCGTCGACGAAACTCGGCAAGGCGCGGTAACAGTCGAAAATGCGCATAGGGTGTCGGTGCGCTGATGCGCAATTCCCCTGAGGGCGCCTGCTGCTGGCCCGTCACTTCACGTTCCGCGTCAACCAGTTGAGTCAACGCTTGCCGGCATTGTTCGTAATAGACCCGACCTGCCTCGGTCAGGCGGATCTGCCGGGTGGTGCGTACAAACAAGCGCACCGCCAGACGCTCTTCCAGGCGTGACACCGACCGGCTCACGGCAGCAGGCGTCACACCGGCGGCCTGCGCAGCGGCAGTGAAACTCTCAAACTCGACTGCCAGACAGAACAGCTCAATGCTGCCGAGTTGCACATCGTCAAAATGCCGGGGCATCGCATCTCTCGATTAATTACATCAGGTATCAAGTAGGGGGTGTAACACGCTATCTATCCCGGTCTGACGAAAAAGTAAAGTGATCCCCTGATCAACTGGAAAATCGATCCGAACCTGCTGCCAGGCAGAGTTGGCGGTACGCACCGACCAGTTGATCCTGCGTGAACGCGCGATTTCGTCCACTGGGATTGGGCAGGACCCAGACCGAGGCATTACCAAAGGTCTTTGACTGAAGCCCCCATGCAATTTCTCGTTGACCGGATAATGCGCTGTACGCGGCTTTGCCGAGAAACGCCACAAAGCGGGGTGCATAGCGCGCGATCTTTTGTTCAAAATCGGCAGCGGCAGCGATGAACTCATGTGCAGACAGCTGATCCGCCCGCGCCGTTGGCCGTTCGACCACGGCGGTTAATCCACACTGGTATTGCAAGATCGTCCGATCGTGTTCCGGGCGTACTTCCTCCGGCGTAAAACCGGCGAGATGAAGGGTGCGCCAGAAGCGGTTGCCCCCACCCGCAAAATGATGGCCCTGGGCGGCGGCCGTCATGCCCGGATTGATGCCACAGAAAATCACGGCAAGCTGCTCGGCAAGAATATCTTCGAGTCTTTCACCCACCCTAAAGCCTCTCACCGCAGATCACGCTGACCGCATTGCGTGCAAGTTCCGTCAACTCTTCGCGGGATTTGCCCGCCCGGGCACGTATCGAAATGCTGTGCAGCAAGGATGACGCGAGTACGGCAAGGGCTGCAGGGTCGGCATCGCTTTTCAGCTCGCCGGAATCGATCGCTGCCCGCAGACGCGTTTCGAGTTCGGCATCGAGCCTGCTCAGCCGATCCGAAAGCACGTCGCGTATTTCAGCATCCTCGACGGCTTCGGTAGTCGCCGTACCAATCGCGAAACAGCCACGCGGTTGGCCTTCGCCCGAGAAGTAGATCGACAACTGCCCCTCATAGAAACGCATCAACGCCTGCTCCAGCGTCAGCGCGTTGTCTGTCAGCGCCTCATGCATGGCCGCCGCAGCAAACTCCCAATATTGCTCAAGCGCTTTGATATAGAGCGCGTGCTTGTCACCGAATGCCGCATAGAGGCTTGGGCGATTCATGCCGGCCGCCGTTGCGATGCTATCCAGAGACGCACCGGAATATCCGGTGCTCCAGAAAACCCCAAGCGCCTGCTGCAGCGCTGTCTGCGGGTCATACGCGCGAGGGCGGCCGCGGCCTTTGCCCTCTGCAATTTTATTTTGTTCCATGCTGTACAAAATCCTTGAATGAGGGTGAGTCACGGCATATTCTTACACCATCGCACAAAATTAAGGAACCAGAAGTTCCTGAATTTCAGGTTTGTTGCAGCGGAGCTCGAACTGGGTATTGCGGCGATGAAACAGGTGCGGCAGAGCGATCCTCCTGACCGTGCATGAGCTTGCTTTCTCACAGCAATTATTGACTTCAGGGCCGCAGGCGATCGTTGCCCGTGTTAGCCCGATTTCCCGGTTAAAGGTGTATTCGATCATGACCAGACAGTTCGACATTCCAGCTTCGCAAACCTTTGAGCACCCAGGGCCGAACCAGGCCGACAGGCCCATCAAGAAACCGTTTAAAGAGAAGTTGCGGCCACTCCTTATGGTGGGCGTTCCTGCTCTCGTCGCTGCGGTTGGGTACTCACACTATGTGACGGGCGAGCCCTACGTTTCGACCGATAACGCCTACGCCCGAGTAGCGAAGGCATCGATCAACGCTCGCGTTTCCGGACAAGTCGTCGAAATCGCGGTCGAGGACAATCAACCTGTTCGCAAGGGCCAGGTGCTGTTTCGGATCAACCCGGAGCCGTTCCAGATCGCCATTAACCGTGCAGAAGCGCAGCTGAGCGTCGCTCGGCTTCGCATCGATGGGCTCAAGGCAAGCTACCGCCAGCAGCAGGCGGAACTGCAATCGGCCAAAGAGTCGGCGGATTTCGACCAGCGGGAATTTGTCCGCAAAAAAGCGCTGGTCGCCACCGAGTTCGTCTCGCGCGCCATTTACGAACGTGCAGACACCGACCTTAAAGTTGCCCGGCAACGAATAGCGTCGATCGAACAGCAGATCGCCAGCACGGTCGTTGCCTTGAACGGCAATCCGGACATCGAAGCCGATAAACACCCGATGGTTCGCGAGGCCAAGGCTCAGCTCGACGAAACGCAGCTTTATCTCTCGTACGCGACGGTGTATGCGCCGCAGGATGGCATCGTGGCCAAGGTCGACGATTTGCAGGTGGGCAACTACGTCAACAGCGGTGCGCCGGCCTTTGCTTTGCTGTCCGATCGCCAGATCTGGGTTGAGGCCAACTTCCGCGAAACGGAAGTGACCCATATGCGTCAGGGCCAGGAAGCAACCATCAGTGTCGATACGTACCCTGATCACGTATTCAAAGCCCACGTGACCAGTATGAGTCCGGGTGCCGGGTCGGACTTCGCGCTGCTGCCACCGGAAAATGCGACCGGCAACTGGGTCAAGGTTGTCCAGCGGGTACCGGTTCGACTCGAACTCGATGAAGTGGATCCTGCTCTGCCGCTTTTCTCGGGTACCAGCGCCACGGTCAAAGTCGACACCGGCTATCGCACGCCCTGGTGGCACCCACTCAAGGCTCTGTTGACCGCAGGTACCGACCGATGAACGCCAGTCTTGCTGGAAACCCGGCGGGAGAGGGTTCGCGCACGCTCAGGTTCGCAGCATTGCTCGCGACCTATATGCAGTCTGCGAACCTGCCTTTGCCGAATGCGGCACTGAGGTTTATTCAGGGCGCCATATCGATGACCGATGACGAGGCTGGCTGGGTATTCACTTCATACCTCGCGGCGAGCGCCATAACGCTGCCGATTGCGCAGTGGCTCGCCGGACGCTACGGCCTGAAGGTTGTGTATCAAGCCGCGATAGCCTTGTTCGTCCTTGGCTTGTTGCTCGCCATGCAGGCAACGACCCCGTTGGAGTTCGTCGGTGCGCGCATTATTCAAGGCGCCGCGAGTGGCTTGCTGGCGCCGCTTTCGATGGCCATTGCAATGGAGACACTGCCACCTGCGCGGCGCGCGAAATTCGGTTCGATGTTCACGGCCATTGTGCTCTTGGGCATCGTCAGCGGCCCGAGTATCGGTGGTTGGGTTTGCGAACATTACGATTGGCGCTCGATTTTCTCCATCAGCCTTCCGCTAACGGCGTTTATCTTCGTGGTGGTGACGTTGTTGCTGGCCGAAAAAAAGGCCGAGAAAAGTCCGCCTTTCGACTTCTTCGGCGTCGGCACCTTCACGCTGGGAATGATCGGATTGCAAATGCTACTGGACCGCGGTGAGCGTCTGGACTGGTTTGCTTCGCCCGAGATCTGGCTGGAGGCACTGGCAGGTGCACTGGGGCTCTATCTGTTCGTTGTTCATGTGCTGACCGCGAAGGTGCATTTCCTCAATAAGAGTTTGTTCAAAGACCGCAATTTCGTGCTGTCGACGATCATCTTTTTCGCACTGGGTTTTGTGCTGTTGCCGACGATGGCCCTGACATCGCCGATGCTGGATGAAATTCTCGGATACCCGCCTGACACGACCGGCTACCTGACGATACCGCGAGGTGTCGGGCTGGTAGGTGCATTTCTGCTGATGGGCCGGGTTCCTGCTCGGATCGACTCGCGACTCTTCGTTGCTGCAGGCGTGGCGCTGGTGGCCTATGCCAACTGGCTGATGCTTGGCTATTCGCCGTTGATGGACTGGTGGCCCGTGGCGGTCGCCGGTGCACTCCAGGGCATCGGCCTCGGTGTCTTGATGCCGGCGATCAGTAAGGTGGCTTTCAGCACACTCGATCCCAGGTTCCGCCCGGAAGGTACCGGCTTTTTCAATCTGGCCCGTGTCTACGGAAGCACCCTCGGCGTTGCCATCGTGCAAGTATTTTTCTTCAACAACACGCAAACGATGCACGTGGCGCTGGCAAGCCATCTGACGCCTTATCGCGCCGCTGCACATTCCATGACGGCGTCGACGTCCTTGCAAGCACTCGGGGGGCTTAACGAAATGATGACCGGCCAGGCGGCTTTTATCGCGGTTATCGGCCAGTTCAAGATTTTGATGCTGGCGATGCTGGTGGTGAGCCCACTGGTTGTCTTTCTTCGCAAACCCGTTCCGACCAACTAGTTTTCGTGGAGTCTGCCCAATGAAATCCAATACGTTCGTACTCAACAGACAGCAGTTCCAAACAACGGTCGGTGCGGTGTCGGCGTTGATGTTCCTGTCCGCCTGTACTGTCGGCCCTGACTATAAAGAGCCCGCGCAGAGCCTGTCGCAGCACTATGATCAACAGGCCGAGCAGCGTCTCGGCGAGGGCGGCAACAAGGTGGCTGAGCAGCACATTGAGCTTGGCAAGAAGGTCAACGGTGACTGGTGGTCTGCTTTCCATTCGCCGAAGCTCGACAAGGTTGTACGTCGGGCAATCGACGGCAATCTTGAACTCGTGGCGGCAGATGCGACGATCCGGCAAGCGGCATCTTCTGTTGCCGCGGCGGAGGGGGCACTGTATCCGCAGGTCGATTTTGGCGCTCAGGCCGGCCGCCAACGGACCCACAACGGCCCCGAGCCAACCGTCTCCAATTTCTATTCGATTGGGCCACGGGTTGGCTTCGACCTTGATGCTTTTGGCGGTACCAAACGGCTGGTCGAGCAGAAGGAAGCGTTTACGAGTCTGCAGAAACATCGCTACGAAGCGGCGTACCTGACCCTGACGGGCGATGTTGCGAGCCAGGCGTTGTTGGTTGCTTCGGCAAACGCGCAGATGGAAGCCGTCGATAAACTGCTTGCCAATGACGCGAAGAACCTCGAGCTCGTGCGCATGGCGCACACCAATGGCACCACCACGCAGATCGACGTTTCGCTGGCCGAGACGCGGCTCGCTCAGGACCGCACGCTGTTGCCGCCCCTCGCTCAACAGCGTGATTCGGCACGGCATGCGCTGTCGGTCCTGACGGGAAAAGGCCCAGGGGACTGGACCGCTCCCGACTTCAACCTCGCCGAGTTTGCCTTGCCGTCAAGCGTGCCAGTCAGCTTGCCCTCGGAAATGGCCCACGACCGGCCGGATGTACTGCAAGCAGAAGCTGAACTGCACATGGCGAGCGCCGCCGTCGGGGTCGCGACAGCCAATCTCTATCCCCACGTAACGCTGTCCGCGTCTCTTGCGCAGGCCGCTTCGGGTAATGGCGGCGCCGCGCTCTGGAGTCTTGCTGCGGGACTGGCGGGGCCGATCTTCGATGGCGGCACGCTCAAGGCTGAACGTCAGGCAGCCGTCGACGGCTACAAGGCGACACTCGCTGGCTACCAGCAAACAGTCATTCAGTCATTTGGCCAGGTCGCAGACACGCTGCAGGCAATCAACCATGACTCGGAGGAAAACCTGGCGCAGGAGGACGCATTACGCGCGGCCGAGACGAGTTTTCGCTTGAACCAGCAAGCCTATGCGCAAGGCGAGAACAGCATTCTCCAGGTGCTGGAGGCGGAACGTGCCTATGAGCAGGCGTTACTGGGTCAAATCAGAGTGAAGACGGCGCAGTATCTCGACACGGTGCGCTTGTATGTGGCACTCGGCGGTAATTCGGTGGGTGTGTCCGAGCAACGCGTTGCCAGCCGCGAAGCGCCGAAAACTGTTTATCAATAGCAGCTGCGTTTTACCAGAGACCACTATCGCCATTGCGGCTGTAGCCCCAGACATCGGAGTAAAGACATGTCATACGAAGCGTTTCACGATGAACTTCGCGATACAAAATTCCCTCTTGTCCACGGATCGGGTGYGATGCCAGCCGTTGGATTTGGCACGCTGTTCCGGGATCTGAGCGTGACAACACAAGCCATCAAGCACGCGCTGGAAACAGGCTTTCGCCATTTCGATTGTGCAGAGCGCTATCGAAACGAAGACAAGGTCGGAGTGGCCATAAAGGAATTCCTGGAGACTGGTAAGGTCCGGCGCGAAGACTTGTTTATTACCACAAAGCTCTGGAACACCAACCATCGCCCCGAGCGGGTTCTGCCGGCTTTTGAAGCCAGCTGCCGGCGACTTCAAGTGGATTACATCGATTGCTACCTCATCCACACGCCCTTTGCCTTTCAGCCGGGCGAAGACCAGGAACCAAGAGACGAGCAGGGGGGAATCATTTACGACTCGGGCGTGACATTAATCGAGACTTGGCGAGCACTTGAGCGTCTGGTGGATGAAGGCCGGTGCAAGTCCATCGGGTTATCCGACATTACACTGCAGGCATTAAAAGAAATTGTGGCAGCGGCTCGGATAAAACCTGCCGTCGTGCAGGTTGAATCGCATCCTTATCTGCCTGAATGGGAACTGCTCGAGTTTTGTCGGCAGCATGGAATTATCGTCCTTGCGTTTGCTCCACTGGGGCATGGCATGCAGCCGAACGTACTGGAAGATGCGGTGATCACAGGCGTCGCCCGGCGCTTGCAACAGACCCCGGCTCAAGTTGCATTGGCCTGGTCTGTGCAACGTGGCGTCGCGTTCCTGACCACGTCTGCAACGTTGAGCCATATCCAGGAAAACTTTGCGATTTCTACCCTGCCTCACAGGGCCATGTTTGAAATCAAGGACGATATTACGACCCGGGTACGATTCAACTCGGTGGTGGAAACCGGTGTGCCTGGATTTATTCCGGGCAAGAAGTAATACACGACAAGGGGGCGGTCTTCTGCAAGGCCGCCTCTTTGAATAGTTCTTCACGCGAGACATGCCTGTAGAGCATGCTGGTTTTTTACTTATCTGCGGAGGTGGTGACGATGGACGTTTTCCAGACCATGCGCTTTTTCGTGGCTGTCGCTCAGAGCGGCAGCTTTACGGCGGCGGCTGAGCTGTTGGACACCACCACAACTAACGTTTCCAAAGCGGTTTCCAGTCTGGAGGCCAGGCTTCAAACACGCCTGATTAACCGCACGACCCGACGCCTGGCGTTGACCGAAGCAGGTGCACGCTATTTGCAGCGCTGCGAGAAAATTCTTGAGGAGGTACGTGAGGCTGAAGAGGAAGCGGGTACCGCGCAGGTCATGCCTGTTGGCAGGCTCAAAATTCACGCGATGGGAGCCGTCGGTAATCATTACGTGATCAAAGCCATTGCCAGGTATAGAGAGACTTATCCCTTGGTAATGTTTGATTTGACACTGACCAATCGACTACCTGACTTGCTGGAGGAGGGCTATGACATCTCGATTGTTTTAGCGCGGGATCTACCCGATTCAGGGTTTGTCGCTCAACGGCTCGGCATCACTTACAGCATTCTCTGCGCCTCACCCGCGTACCTGAAGAAACGCGGGATTCCCGATTCCACGAGATCGCTTGGCGAACATGATTGTTTGAGAATTGTGAATACGGTAATGCCGGTTGAAAACTGGGTATTTGAGGGGCCCGAAGGCGTGGAGACCGTCAACGTTCCATTGTCGCCGTTTCACGTCAACACGGCTGACGCCATGACGGTTGCCATAACGAATGGGATGGGGATTGGTATTCAGCCGATTGCGTCGGCAGTCGACGGACTCAGGGCCGGCACGCTAGTGCGCGTACTGCCGGAGTATCATTTTGAAGAGTTCAACTTGTTTGCCATTTATCCATCACGAAAGTTCGTGGATGCAAAAATAAAGACATGGGTGGAGTTTCTTAAAGATTACATTCCGGGTTTGTTGGCATCCGATGAAGAAATCGTCGGCTCAGCCAGAAAAGATAACAGCGTTCGAGCTCGCTAGCGCGGCAGGTATGGAGTGTCGACCCTCCATCGTCCGCACAGTGCTCAACCGTTTGAACAGCCTGTTCCCATGATTTGATACTGAAGGACGTGCTGTTGACCGTGAGAGTCTTCATAGGTCATTTGAACAGGAACCGGTCCGCACTGGTCCGCAACGTCTGTCATTGCAATGACTTTTTTAATGTCGAGCTTGGTTGCGTAAGTGTAACTTTCTACCGGTGTCTGACGGGTGGCGACTGTTGAATGGCTCTCGTCTGCAAATGCTTGTGCACCTAAACTGCCAAGCGCAAGGAAGATCGCAACTTTTGAAATATTCATCATGTTCATCATATTCATCATATTCACCGTATCGCTCAAGGGGTTGACCTGCGTCGTTTTTACCTCGTGAGCTAGTTGATGTTTATTCAATTCGCTCACCGGGTAGAAACGATGCTAGATGGTTATCCCTTTCCCAGACAGCGGCCTATTGGACAAACACTGTTGTCGGATTTCGCATGAATAGAATGCTACGGGGACCGTCAGAACCACGGCTCAGGTTCACACGAACAGGTCGTAAGACAGTTTGCTGATCAGGATCACCAGCAACACCAGGAACAGGCCCCGGACAAAGGGCACGCCTTTACGCACCGCCAGCCAGGTGCCGGTCAGCGCGCCGAGGATGTTGAATGCGGCCATGGGGAGGGCGATCAGGTAGAGCACGTTACCCGTGGGAATGAAGAATATCAGCGCCGCGACGTTGGTCGCGATGTTCACCAGTTTGGCCGACGCCGAGGCATGCAGGAAGTCGAAGGCGAAGCAGCGGATAAACAGGAAGATCAGGAAGCTGCCGGTGCCGGGACCAAACAGTCCGTCGTAGAAGCCGATGGCACCGCCGATGACGATCGCCAGCAATTTCTCCCGGGTGCCGATGTGCATGGGTTTGTGCAGGGCGCCGAAGTCCTTTTTCCAGAAGGTGTAGATCGCCATCAGCACGATCAACACCAGCACCGCTGGCCGGATCACCGACTGCGGGACGGACGACACCGTGGCCGCGCCGAAGAAGGACATGACAAAGGCCGCACAGGCCGCGGGGATCACCAGCCCCCAGTCGATCACCACCTTGCGCACGAAAGACCGGGCCGCGAATGCGGTGCCGCAGGCTGCCGCGACCTTGTTGGTACCCAGCAGTGCCGCGGGTTGCGCCGTGGGCAGTACGTTGAACAGCGCAGGTATCTGGATCAGTCCGCCGCCGCCGACCGCCGCATCAATCAGGCCGGCAGCAAAGGCGAACATGCAAAGGATGACAATATCGATCATGAAATCAGGCCCTGAGGATGAAGGAGTGGCGAAGGTCCAGCGGTGTGGATTGAGCGGGAAGGTTAACGGAACGGCTTTTTTTGTGTTGCAATGCCACATTGTGAAAAGTGCAACGAGGTGGTGAATGGCACTGGATATGTTGGGGGAGCTCGAAGCTTTTGCGACGGTGGCTCGCAAGCGCAGTTTTGTCGCGGCGGCACGTTCTCTGGGGCGCTCCCCCAGTTCGCTGACCCGCGCCGTTCAAGCCCTGGAGGAAAGTGTCGGGGTCAAGTTGTTCAATCGCTCCTCCAATGCCGTGAGCTTGACCGAGGCGGGTGAGCGCTTGTTGCCCCACGCCTACAAAATGCTGGATCTGCAACGTGAGGCGGATGAAGACCTGGCCGGAATCAGCGGCCAGGCCTACGGCTGGGTCCGCTTTTCCGCCCCCGAGTTTCTCGGCCACGGGGTATTGCCCCGGCTGATCGCGCAGTACGGTGAGCGTTATCCAGACGTGAACGTCGATGGGATTTTCACCGATGACACCATCGACCCGGCCAAGAGCAAACTGGACTTCTCGATTCGTGGCGGGTATCCGCAATCCAGTGACCTGATCGGCTTTGCGCTCTGGAGTTATTCACGTTACCTGTACGCCAGCCCCGGGTACCTGGAGCGGCGCGGGACGCCCGACTCCATCGAAGCGCTGGAGACGCATTCGCTGATCCTGCACACGGCGCCGCGGATTCTAAAAGACTGGAATTTTCGCAGTGAGACGCAGGCCATCAGCTTTCGGGCCGATCCCAAGTTTCGCTTCAACTCCGGTTCGGCGGTGTTCCAGGCGGCCCTGGCGGGCGTCGGCATCGCCCGTCTGGCGGACTGGATCGCAGAGCCCGAAGTGGAAGCGGGGCGCCTGCTCCGGGTCTGCCCCGAATACATGCTCACCTCCAGCAGCGGCGAAAGCCCGCAGATGCACGCGGTGTACCCGGCCGGAAATCTGCCGCTGCGGGTGAAGTCGTTGTTGCAGATGATCCGTGGCTTTGGCGAGAGTCTGGGTCGAAAGCCTGCTTTACCGCTGACTTGTTTAGGTGCTGAGAAATAATCGTCGTGTCGGGCGAGAATAGACGGATTGCTTCAAATATCGCGATCCGCGAGTTGATCGGAGTTTCCCTAGGGGCGCCCCAGATCCGGGCCAAACAGCTCAAGGACCTTGAGCTGCATCCGCAGTTCATTCGGAGCCGGCTCTGTGAGTGCCAGATTGCCCTACGCTTGCGCTGGGGGGGATCAAAAGTTGCGGACTTCGATCATTCCTTTTAGCGCTTCGACGAAAACCCGAAGCTTTGCAGGCATTTTTGGAAAAGCGCGCAATAAATGGATGTCCATTTTCTGCTCGGATGGATCTTCGAAAAGAATTTCTAGACGTCCCCTCACAATATCGTTGGCTACGACCCAGTTGGGTAGAAAAGCAATGCCCATACCACCTACTGCAGCTTCCCGTAGCGCCTCATAGTCGTCACAACGAAAAACAGTCTTCTCGAAACAGGTTGATTGCGGCGGGAGAATCTTCCGCCAGCCTATCCCATTTGGATCGTGTCGTTTATCGAGCAAAAGATGTCCTTCCAGGTCGACGATCGAGCCGGGTCGGTCACGACCATCAAGATAGCTGGGGCTGGCGCAAACCAGCCAGCGCTGAGTGCCTAGACGTGTTGCGATCAGGGAGCTGTCCTTCAACTCGCCCATTCGTATCGTGGCGTCTAGCCGCTCGACAGTTGGATCGGTTGCCCGCTCGGTCAAGTCCAATTCAACCTGCACATCAGGATAGTCGCGCATGAAAGCCGGCAGCAACGGCAAGATATACAGTCGGCCGAATGTAGGAAGACAACTAACACGCAACAGGCCACGAGGTGTCTGTACCAGGTTCGCTAATTCTGCCCGGGCATCGATCAGTGCATTGAGGATGGCCAACGACCGCTCATAAAACATCTCTCCGGCATCGGTAAGCCTGAGCCCCCGTGTAGAGCGTACGAAAAGTCGGACGTCGAGGTTCTGTTCAAGGGCATCGATCTGCCGTACGACCGAAGAAGGCACGACACCTCGCTGCCTCGCGACCGCCGAAAAGCTTTCGGCGCGGACCACCTCGACGAAAATTGCCAAGTGCTCTGAGTATTGGATGCTATTCATCTTTGCATTTTATGCAAAACGCTTTGGCGTGGCCACTGGATTCCTAAATATTTAGTTACATATTAAATTTCCCCTCACTTCCACGATAAAAAGGAGGTCGCCATTTCAAGAATAAAAAAAGCGATTCATGGAAGAGCACAACACCACAGAAAAAAAGGAACTCTAGAAATGGCACTTTCACAATCGCAGAAAAAAGTATTAATTACAGGCGCCACCGGATTCGTCGGAATTCATCTTCTTACTGACTTGATTGAAACACCGGAGGTGACAGCAATCTATGTACTGATACGTGCGCCTTCCGGGGATGATGAGTATGCCCCTTTACGTGACGCAATGCGTAAATTTGCGCTTGATCGTACATTTTCTTCAGAGAAATTACGCATGGTTGGTGGTGATATCTGCCAGCCACGACTCGGAATCAATGCCATGCATTATGAGGAAATCTGTGCGGAGGTGGATGTGGTTTATCATGTCGCCGCGCGGGTCAATCACATCAGAAGCTACGATGCCTTGAAACCTGCGAACGTCGACAGTGTTAGTGAAGTTTTAACTATCGCCTCACGGATGAAGCCCAAAGTTGTCAATTTTGTTTCAACGCTTGGTTCGGCTGTTCGCAAAGATTCGCAGGGACGCTATGTAGAGGACTTTCCAGATGAGACAGAATTGAACTCCGACATGGGTTACCTGCTCTCTAAGGAAACTCCGAACAATTCCTCAATCGTGATGAAATACAGCCTCACCACCTGACCCGAGCCCCTCATGAGCCAGATGAGCTTTTCCGACTTCGAATACGCCGGCAAACGTAAGCAAACTCGCCGCGAACGGTTTCTCGCAGAGATGGATC
>NZ_JBFTNH010000020.1:0-111056 GCF_056397385.1 Pseudomonas sp. 05N36
CAACACCGCTCTTTCAACTCCTTCAGGCTTCGATGAACTGAAGCGTAACCGCTGTCGAAAACTGCGTAACTCTTTGTTTATCAAGGAGTTTTCCGTTTCGACTGCGCCGGAAGTGGGGCGAATTATAGACTTCCAGAATCTGCCGTCAAGGGTTAATTACGCTTTTGTTGCAGAAGGTGCATTTCTGGTCATCAAACGAGGGATTCGGCGCATTACAGAGGGTGCTCGCAGCATTAATAGCAGTGCACCTATAGATGCATAGATCGCCCACTCCTTTAGATCCGCCCGAACTATCCAAAGCATATGCAGTAATCCAAGGCCAAGAATCACATAGACCAAGCGATGCAACTTTTTCCAACGGCCACCCAATCGTCGCTGACTATAACGATTGGATGTAACCGCCAGCGCCAGAAGACCAAGAAATCCCAGACTGCCGACAATAATGTACGGCCGCTTGCTCAGCTCCACCCCCAACTGAGACCAATCTAGACCGAGAATGAAAACCAGATAGCCACTCAAATGCAGAACAACATAAGCGAAGCACCACAGCCCGAGCTGCCGCCGAATGGCAATCCACCCTGCCCATCCTGTCAGCTTTTGTACAGGCGTCATGCTCAAGGTGATCAATAGCAGGACCAGAGCCCCCAACCCCAGTCGATCCACCAGCACTTTTCCGGGATCCGGTCCCAAGGCAAAACTCCAGGCTTCATACAGCCAGAGCAATGGCCACACTGCCGCAACGATAAAGACGCTAATGCGCCACACTGGAAAACGCATCAGTAATTCTTCCGCAAATCGAGGCCTGTATAGAGAGAAGCGACTTCATCTGCATAGCCATTGAACATCTGCGTCTCACGTACATTAGGCTTGAACAACCCGCTCGGTAGGCGCCGCTCCCTGGCCTGAGTCCAACGCGGATGATCAACCGTCGGGTTCACGTTCGCGTAAAAGCCATACTCATCGGACGCGATGCTCTGCCAGGTGGTTTTCGGCTGCTCGCTGACCAGACTGATACGCACGATGGATTTGACACTCTTGAACCCGTATTTCCATGGCACCACCAAACGCAATGGAGCGCCGTTCTGGTTGGGCAGCTCACGGCCATACATGCCGACCGCAAGAATCGCCAACGGATTCATCGCCTCATCCAGACGCAGCCCTTCTACATAAGGCCAATCGATCAAGGCAAAACCAGAGCGCTGCCCCGGCATGGTCTTGGGGTCCTGCAAGGTTTCAAAACGAATGTACTTTGCCTTGGAAGTCGGTTCGACCTGACGGAGCAACGCCGAGATGGGAAAGCCGATCCACGGAATCACCATCGACCAGGCTTCCACACAGCGCAGGCGATAGATGCGCTCCTCCAGCTGATACGGCTTCATGAAGTCCTCCAGCGCATAACGCCCTGGCTTACCCACCTCGCCATCGACAACCACAGACCACGGCTCGGTTTTCAGCGCGCCAGCGTTCTGCCCGGGATCGCCCTTGTCGGTACCGAACTCATAGAAGTTGTTGTAGTGAGTTGCATCCTTGAACGGCGTAATCGCCTCATCCTTGACGGTAACCGCCTCCCATTTGGTTGCAGGGAGCTTTTCGGAAAACCAGGAAGGCGCCTTGCCCGACTCGACATCCGCGTACCGAGCCGCGCTGTCAGCGCTGGCCCATCGTGGCAGGCCGCTGACCGCCATACCGGCGATCGCCCCACCAAGCACACTGCGACGAGAGAGATAGAGAGACTCAGGCGTGACGTCCGACTCATGACAGTCGGACGATTTGGGAAACTTGAACAACATGGCAACTCCGCAGAATTGGAGGACAGATGCACCAATAGACTGCGGAGTATGAGGGAAATTACATCACTCGGCGTTTTTGTGCCGACGAAGATGCAACAGGTACTGCACCGGGCCAGAAGCTGCATAGGCGAGAAAAACCAGCAGCAGAATGCGTGGCGGATCGCTGAAGACCACCGCAAACACCAGTACCACCGCCAGGATCGCCACGAAAGGTACGCGGCCTTTCAGGTCCAGTTCCTTGAAGCTGTTGTACTTGATGTTGCTCACCATCAACATCCCGGCGGCGGCAACCATCAGCGCAACCAGGAAGGACATCTTGGAGCCCTGTATCCCGTAATCGCTGAATGCCCAGACAATACCTGCAACCACACCTGCCGCAGCCGGACTGGCCAGGCCGATGAAGTAGCGCTTGTCTGCAGTGCCGACCTGAGTATTGAAGCGCGCCAGGCGCAATGCCGCGCCTGCGACATAGATGAAGGCAACCATCCAGCCAACCTTGCCCATATCCCCAAGCGCCCAGCCGAATGCCAGCAACGCCGGCGCAACGCCGAAGGCAACCATGTCCGACAGCGAGTCGTACTCGGCACCGAAGGCGCTTTGGGTATTGGTCATGCGCGCTACCCGGCCATCAAGGCCGTCGAGGACCATGGCGACGAAAATCGCGATCGCCGCAAAAGCAAAGTACTTGCTCGCGCTTGCCGCATCACCGGCACTCAAGGCGCTCTGGGCACTCATCGAGTTGATGATGGAATAGAACCCTGCGAACAGGTTCGCAGTGGTGAACAGATTCGGCAGAAGATAGATACCACGATGCCGGACTTTACGGCCTTCAGCGTCATGCCCTTCTTCGACATGCTCATCGATGGGTAGCAGGCTCTCGGCGTCTGAGGCCTGGTTTGGCTCTTCGGGACGTTCGCTCATGGACATTACCTTGCAACGGTGTGGAAAGTTTCGACAGGTGTCTGCGACAACGGTTCGGCCGCAAACGATGCAGCTTTATACCAGAACCGACCACTCAAACGAAAAAACGCGGCCTAAGCCGCGTTTTCTGTACAAACTCGTGACTTAGTTTTTGGCTTTGTCGACGATTTTGTTGGCGCCGATCCACGGCATCATCGAGCGCAGTTGCTCGCCGATGATCTCGATGCCGTGCGCAGCGTTGTTACGACGCTTGGCGGTCATCGAAGGATAGCCGGTAGCACCTTCGCTGATGAACATCTTGGCGTATTCGCCGTCCTGAATACGTTTCAGGGCATTACGCATGGCCTGACGGGATTCAGCGTTGATGACTTCAGGGCCGGTAACGTACTCGCCGTACTCGGCGTTGTTGGAGATCGAGTAGTTCATGTTGGCGATACCGCCTTCGTACATGAGGTCAACGATCAGCTTCAGTTCGTGCAGGCATTCGAAGTAGGCCATTTCTGGCGCGTAGCCAGCTTCAACCAGGGTTTCGAAACCGGCCTTGACCAGTTCAACAGTACCGCCGCACAGAACGGCTTGCTCGCCGAACAGGTCGGTTTCGGTCTCGTCCTTGAAGGTGGTTTCGATGATGCCGGTACGGCCACCGCCAACGCCGGCAGCGTAGGACAGTGCAACGTTTTTGGCGTTGCCGGAAGCATCCTGATAGATAGCGATCAGGTCAGGGATACCGCCGCCTTTTACGAACTCGGAACGCACGGTGTGGCCCGGAGCTTTCGGCGCGATCATGATCACGTCGAGGTCAGCGCGCGGCACAACCTGGTTGTAGTGGATCGCGAAGCCGTGGGAGAAGGCCAGGGTGGCGCCTTTCTTGATGTTCGGCTCGATTTCGTTCTTGTACAGGGCAGACTGGAACTCGTCCGGGGTCAGGATCATGACCAGGTCGGCTGCAGCAACAGCGGAAGCAACGTCAGTCACTTTCAGGCCGTGTGCTTCGGCTTTGGCAACAGTGGCCGAACCTTTACGCAGACCGACAGTAACATCAACGCCGGAGTCTTTCAGGTTGCACGCTTGAGCGTGGCCCTGGGAACCGTAACCGATGATGGCAACTTTCTTGCCCTGGATGATCGACAGGTCGCAGTCTTTATCGTAGAAAACTTTCATGAATTTCCCCTATATATCCAGGCCGTTCAGGCCATTCGCTAATTTGGTTTAGATGCTTAGTACTTTGTCGCCACGGGCAATCCCGGTGACGCCACTGCGTACGGTTTCCAGAATCGAGGCAGTGCCGATCGACTGAATGAAACTGTCGAGCTTATCGCTGGTACCGGTCAATTGAACGGTATACACGCTGGCACTGACATCGACGATCTGCCCACGATAAATATCGGTAGTGCGTTTGATCTCGGCGCGCTGGGCGCCGGTGGCCTTGACCTTGACCAGCATCAGTTCGCGCTCGATGTGAGCGCTTTCCGACAGGTCGACCAGCTTGACCACTTCGATCAGCTTGTTCAGGTTCTTGGTGATCTGCTCGATGATTTCATCGTGGCCAACAGTGGTCAGCGTCAGACGCGACAGGGTCGGGTCTTCAGTAGGTGCCACGGTCAGGCTCTCGATGTTGTAGTTGCGCTGCGAGAACAGGCCGACTACACGAGACAGAGCGCCCGGTTCGTTTTCCAGAAGCAAGGAAATAATATGCCGCATGATTACGTACGCTCCGTCTTGCTCAGCCACATATCGCGCATGGAGCCGTCTTTGATCTGCATCGGATAGACGTGCTCGCTGGTGTCGACCGAAATATCGAGCACCACCAAGCGATCTTTCATGGCGAACGCTTCCTCCATCTTCGACTTCAAATCCTTCGAGTCGGTGATGCGCACGCCGACGTGACCATAGGCCTCTGCCAGCTTGACGAAGTCAGGCAGCGATTCCATGTAGGAGTGCGAGTGACGGCTGCCGTAACTCATGTCCTGCCACTGGCGAACCATACCCAGAACACCGTTGTTCAGGATGACGATTTTTACCGGCAAACCGTATTGCAGACAGGTGGACAGTTCCTGAATGTTCATCTGGATACTGCCCTCGCCCGTCACGCAGACGACGTCGGCATCCGGGAAGCTCAACTTGATGCCCATAGCCGCCGGGAAACCGAAGCCCATGGTGCCCAGGCCACCGGAGTTGATCCAGCGGTTCGGCTTATTGAACTTGTAGTACTGCGCCGCGAACATTTGGTGCTGGCCCACGTCGGAGGTCACGAAGGCATCGCCCTTGGTCACTTCGCACAGGGTTTCGATCACGGTTTGCGGCTTGATAAGGCTACCGTCACCCTTTTCATACGGGAACAGGCCACGATCACCACGCCACTCGTCAACTTGCTTCCACCAGCTGGCAACAGACTCCTTGTTCGGGGTCTCGCCGATTTCCTTGAGGATCGCGACCATTTCGGTCAGGACGCTCTCAACCGGGCCAACGATAGGCACGTCTGCCTTGATGGTCTTGGAAATCGAAGCCGGATCGATGTCGATGTGAATGATCTTGGCGTTCGGACAGAACTTGGCCGGGCCGTTGATCACACGGTCATCGAAACGCGCGCCGACAGCAAGAATCACGTCAGCATGGTGCATGGCCAGGTTGGCGGTGTAGCTACCGTGCATGCCGAGCATACCGATGAACTGACGGTCGGTGCCAGGGTAGGCACCCAGGCCCATCAGGGTGTTGGTCACTGGCAGGTTGAGCATTTGCGCCAGTTCGGTCAGCGGCGCAGAGCCACCACCGAGGATCACGCCGCCGCCCGAATACAGCACGGGACGCTTGGCCGCCAGCAGCATTTCTGCTGCCTTGCGGATTTGCCCGGAGTGACCACGAACCGCCGGGCTGTAGGAGCGCAGCTTGGCTTTTTTCGGGAAGACGTATTCGAATTTTTCGGCCGGGTTGGTCATGTCTTTCGGGATATCGACAACGACAGGACCAGGACGACCGGATTGCGCCAGGTAGAACGCTTTCTTCATGACTTCCGGGATTTCCGACGCGTGCTTGATCATGAAGCTGTGCTTCACGATCGGCCGGGAGATACCGATCATGTCGGTTTCCTGGAACGCATCGGTGCCTACCATGGTGCTAGGCACCTGGCCGGAAATGATCACCATCGGAATGGAGTCCATGTAGGCCGTGGCAATACCGGTGATGGCGTTGGTTGCGCCCGGGCCGGAGGTCACCAGTACTACACCGGCTTTACCGGTAGCACGGGCATAGCCGTCAGCCATATGGGTCGCAGCCTGTTCGTGACGAACCAGGATGTGGGTCACTTCCGGTTCTTTGAACAGGGCATCGTATACATGAAGGAGAGCACCGCCCGGGTACCCGTAGATATATTTGACGCCTTCGTCACGCAAAAAGCGGACGAGCATCTCACCGCCAGATAAAAGCTCCACGTTGTTCACCTCTAAAACGCCAGAATACCGCCCACATAAGGGGACGGGTCTTAATAGGTTTACTTCTCGGCAGAGCATGAGCGACGGTGGTCGCCGACTACGTCAGCACTGACTGAGCAAGTATTGGGATCGTCCCAAGTGTTGCGGGGCTTTCCCACCCAGCGCGAGGTAACGCGTTGCGGGTGTAACAGGTCGGCGCGGATGTGCGCCTCATGATCTGCCGAGCGGGCCTGCTTCTGGCAGTCCCTCTACAGCGGACTTTGGATTCTTCTGTTTCGCCCTCTGCAAGTCAAGCCGTCAATGTGCTTTATTCGAACTAAGCGCATGAGAACGCAAGAAAAAACCTATAAATAGCAGGTGTGTTAGCTTCAATTGCGCAACCCACGACAAGGAAACGGCATGCGAACGTTGATCTTCACGGCCAGTCTGCTGATTGGCCTGAGCCCTTTGTGCATGGCCAGTCCGATCTACAAGTGGATCGATGGCCAGGGCGTTACCCATTTCGATGCACAGCCGCCTCAAGGCCAGGAAGCCACCGTAGTGAAACCCGCCCTGCCCGCTGGCAAACCGATCACTCCACCGCACAACAGCGCGATAGGCGATCAGCAGGCCATCGACAACACAGTGAAAAAGCAGGTCGCCGAGCGGCAAGCCCAGCTCAAGACGTTCTGCGAACAGGCACGAACGAACCTGGCTCAACTGCAGAACAATCCGAGGCTACGCGAGGAAGTCGACGGTGAGATGCGTCGCCTGACAGACCAACAGCGTCAGGAACGCATCACCGAAACACAAAAACAGATCCAGGATAACTGCCAGTAGGCGCTGGCAGTTTCCGGCTTAGCGGGAGGCCGTGATGAGCTGATCGAACTCTTTGAGCAAGGCTTGCAACCGCTGATCCTTGCCCTGGACATTACGCGAAGCAAAGACCATCTCGGCCATTTCCTGAATGCCCGAGGCATTTGGCAGCGGCAGGTTGTTCTCGAGGATGGTCTTCATGCGTGGCAGGAAGATCCATTGCAGCCACTGCTCGAAATCCAGCGTATCGACGGAAAATGGCTCGACGCTGGCCAGCGCCTCAGCGCTAGGTGGGAGCTCGTCCCACCAGCCCTGAAGACGCAACTCGCGCTCGATCAGCAGCAGCTGTTCAGCGATCTTCGGAAAACGGACATCCATCAGAGCGAAACCTTGGCCTTTTGACGAGCCTGCGCCGCGCCTGCGGAGTCGCCCTGTTTCTCACGCGCCTGGGCGATCAATTCCCACAGGCTCGCCTGCAGGTCCGGACGCCCATTGGCAAACGTCAAACCACGGCGAGCGAACTGCTCGGCTTGCGCTGCATCACCTTGGGCCAAGCGCACCTGCGCCAGACGATAAAGCACTTGCGGCTCACGCGGAGCAACCCGCTGGGCACGCTCGAGGCTGGAGGACGCACCATTAAGATCGCCGCCCGCCTGTTGCTGTTGTGCGGTAGTCAGCAAGGCCAGCACCGGACCGTCCAGCTGCTCGTCGGCAGACAAACCGCCGGCGCTGCTCGCGGGAGGAATCCCGCTCGGCGTCGATGGCATGCTGTAGTTACCCTGATTGATTGGTGCCGACTGCATCGGTCCGCTGTCATACGTCCCCGGAGTAATCGGACCGGAGCTGGTCGGGCCAGGACTGATCGGCTGCGTGCTGATTGGCGTCGACGTCGTCGCGCCACCGCCCGGGATCATGACCACCACGCCAGTGTCACCCTGCGGGATCGCCTGAGTCTGGGCTTGTGCCGGACGTTTCACGGTGCTTTTGCGGAAACCGCCAGTGGCAGAGATCCGCTCACTGTTGGACACGGCCGTACCGGAGTCGACCACTGGAATCGAGCCATGCTGCACATTGGAGCAACCGCTGAGCAAAGCCAGGGCTGTCACCGTAACCGCTGGAATAAACCACTTGTTCACTTGAATCCCTCTTTGCTTAATTCATCCAGCCCTTGACCCAATCCATCACCGATTCGCCTGGCGAGGGGCCTGAACCACCGCACGCAGCGCCAGGAGGCGGTTCGCTGCCGCGAATATACGGCATCTGCACCGCGCCTGGGCAGCTGGCTTCAGAACCCTGCCCGGTGCGCGAATCGACCCAGGCCTGAACGATATTATCCGGCTGCGGCATATCCAGCGGCAACGGGTCGGCCTTGCGCATGAAACTGGTCCAGACTTGCAATGCGCCCGTGGCACCGGTGAACGGCGTCTTGCCGTTGTCATCGCGACCCAGCCAGACCACTGCCAGCAGATCCTGACTGAAACCGGCGAACCAGCTGTCTCGCGAGTCGTTACTGGTACCGGTTTTACCGGCCAGCGTCAGCGTCTTGGGCAGCACGTTGTAAACCGAGCTGCCGGTACCTTCACGCATCACGCGCTGCATGGCGCTCTGGATCAGGTAGATGGACGCCGGATCGAAACGCTGCTGAATCTGGAACGGATAACGCTTGAGCGGTTGACCTTCGGCGGTCAGTACACTGCGAATCCCGCGCATCGGCGTGTTGAAACCGCCGTTGGCCAGGGTCTGGTACATGGTTGCCACTTCTATCGGCGTCATGCCACCCGCCCCCAGCAACATCGACGGGAAGGCCGGAAACTCACGAGTGATGCCCAGACGTCCAAGGGTTTTCAGGACGTTCGGTACACCGACTTCCAGCCCCAGACGCGCCGTCGACAGGTTGTAGGAATGCGCCAGCCCCTGGTACAGGAAAACCGTACCGTGGGAGCGACGATCATAGTTCTGCGGTTTCCAGACCTGACCATCTGCGCCTTTGACCGAGAAAGACTCATCGGACAGCCAACTGGTCAAGGTGTACTGGCTCGGCTTTTCAAGCGCAGTCAGGTACACCGCCGGCTTGATCAGGGAACCGATTGGCCGCACGGCATCCAGCGCGCGGTTGAATCCGGCAAAGCTGGCCTGACGACTACCAATCATCGCCTGGACTTCACCGGTTTCAGGGTTGGTCACGACCATCGCCGCTTCAACGTCATCCGAACCTTTGCGGCCGGCAAGGCGCTTGAAGGTATCGTTGACCGAGGCTTCGGCTTTCATCTGCAGGATCGGGTCGAAACTGGTGAAGATCCGCAGACCTTCTTCGGTCAAGTCTTCATCACGGTAGTCTTCGCGCAGCTGGCGCTTGACCAGATCGAGGAAGCCCGGGAACGAACTGTCGGCCAGGCTGCCGCGCTTGGTCACGCCCAGCGGCATTTTCTTCGCAGCGGCGACTTGCTCGGCGGTAGCGACACCTTGCTGTTCCAGCAGATCGAGCACCAGATTGCGTCGCTCAAGCGCGCGCTCCGGGTAGCGACGCGGGTTGTAATAGGACGGCCCTTTGACCATACCTACCAGCAACGCGACTTGATGCAATTTGAGCTCGGACAGTGGCTGGCTGAAGAAGAACTGGCTGGCCAGACCAAAACCGTGCACGGCGCGCTGACCGTCCTGACCGATGAACACTTCATTGAGGTAAGCCTCAAGAATGTCCGGCTTTTTGTAGTGCAACTCAAGCAGCATCGCCATCATCGCTTCGGTCAGCTTACGGCTCAGGCTGCGCTCGTTGGTCAGGTAGAAGTTCTTGACCAGTTGCTGCGTCAAGGTACTACCGCCCTGACGCATTTGCCCGGCCGATGTGTTGACCCAAACGGCCCGCATGATCGACTTCGGCGACACACCGAAGTGGTGATAGAAGTCGCGGTCTTCCACCGCCACCAGCGTATCGAGCAGATACGGCGGCACCTGGTCGATCTTGATCAGGATGCGGTCTTCGAGGTTTTTCGGGTAAAGGCCACCGATCAACAGCGGCTCAAGGCGCACTACCGACAGTTTTGAACCGTTGGTCGACGACAGCTCGGCGACGTAATCGCCCGAGAAACGCACACGCACCGGTTGAGCCTGCTCCAGGCCCTCATAGAACTGGAACCCTCGGGTGTTCAGATCGACGGTATTGCCGTTGACCGATGCCGCGCCAGGTCCATTGGCCACGCTTTCGCGGCGATAACCCAGGGCATCGAGTTCGACGAGAAAGTCTTCCTTGCTCAGCTTTTGTCCGACGAACAGCTCGAGCGGGCGCGCATAAACCTTGGCCGGAATGGTCCAGCGCTTGCCGTTGAATTTCTCCTGGACCACGGCATCGAGGTAAACCGCGAAGCCCGCCAGCACCACGAGGCCGACCAGACTGAGCTTCAGCGCCCAGCCTAACCAGGGGCGCAGGCCGCTAGAAGGAGGTTTTTTAGGGGAACGAGGGGATCGGGTACGAGTCATGGCGGCGGATTATACGCACTTTATTCCTGATCAACATGAGCCCGACGAGGTTTGCGTTAGTCCGGCTTGCCGCCATAATGTTGCCCTTGAATTTTTCCAGACTCTGAAGGATCACCTGTGAGCCAGTCCTTGATCGCTGCCCTGCAAAACCCGGCCCTCTACCCGCATCCTGTAGAGGGATTCCAGGTCATCGAAACGCACATCTCCTGGGTGCTGCTCACTGGCCCCTATGCTTATAAAGTGAAGAAGCCGGTCAATTTCGGCTTCCTCGACTTCACCAGTCTCGAGTCACGCGAACATTTCTGCGGCGAAGAACTGCGTCTGAACCAGCGTCTGACCAAGGATTTGTACCTGGAAGTCTTGCCGATCACCGGGAGTGTTGAAGCACCGCAATTGGGCGGCACCGGGCCAGTGCTCGATTACGCGCTGAAAATGCGCCAGTTCCCGCAAAGCCAGTTGCTCAGCAACCTGCAGGCCAATGGCGAACTGACGACTACGCACATCGACGAGATGGCCAGGCAGATCGCCCGGTTTCACCTGAGCACCCCGAAGGTTCCGGCAGCTCATGAAGCCGGCACGCCTGAAAGCGTCATGGCACCGGTGCGGCAGAACTTCGAACAAATCCGCCCGTTCCTCAGCGAAAAAGCCGACCTGCTGCAACTCGACGCCCTGCAAGCCTGGGCCGAAAGCAGTTTCGAACGCCTGAAACCACTGCTGGTACAACGTAAGGCCGAAGGTTTCATCCGCGAATGCCACGGTGATATCCATTTGGGCAACGTCACCGTGATCGACGGCAACGTGGTGATTTTCGACTGCATCGAATTCAACGAGCCGTTCCGCTTCACCGACGTCTATGCCGACACCGGTTTCCTGGCGATGGACCTCGAAGACCGTGGTCTGAAAAGCCTCGCTCGCCGTTTCATGAGCCAATACCTGGAGCTGACCGGCGACTATCAGGGCCTTGAGCTGCTGAACTTCTATAAAGCCTACCGCGCGCTGGTTCGCGCCAAGGTTGCCCTGTTCAGCATGCCCGCCGAGGCCGACCCGGTACAACGCGCCACCACCCTGCGCCAGTACCGCAACTACGCCAACCTGGCGGAAAGCTACAGCACCATTCCATCGCGCTTCATGGCGATCACCCATGGTGTTTCCGCCGTCGGCAAAAGCCACGTAGCCATGCGCCTGGTAGAAGCACTGGGCGCGATTCGCCTGCGCTCCGATGTCGAGCGCAAGCGTCTGTTCGGTGAACAGCACGTACCGAACGACCTGCAAGCCGGCATCTACAGCACCGACGCCAGTGCCGCCACCTATTCCCGCCTGCATGAAATTGCTGGCGTGATTCTGCGCGCCGGTTTCCCGGTGGTCATCGACGCGACTTACCTCAAGCGCGAACAACGCGATAGCGCGGCAAAAATTGCCGAAGCGACCGGCGCGCCATTCCTGATCCTTGATTGCAATGCGCCACAAGCCGTGATCGAGAGCTGGCTGGCGCAGCGTCAGGCAGACAAAAACGATCCGTCCGACGCCAATCTGGCTGTTATCGCCGCTCAACAAGCCAGTCGCGAGCCGCTGACTCCGGCAGAGATTCTCTGCAGCAAACGCGTTCAGACCAATGAAAGCGGGACCCTCGACACTGTGGTCGCGCAAATTCGTCAGCGTCTTCCGGGGTTGTAAGAAACTATATTCAGGCGCGAAGCCCTCACCGGCTTCACGCCTGCAAAATAGTGGCACTATACTGGCGTCATAAAACCAACAGGTGACACCTTATGAGCCAGCCGAAACTTCTCGACACCCCGCTGTATGCCCTGCTGCACAAAGACGACATCGAAGGCTTCAATCGCGAACGGCCCAAGTCCGGGCCTATCGATATGGTGGGTGGCGACTTTCGTGGTCTAGACCTGCGCGAGCTGAACGCCGAAGGTATTGATTTCAGCGATGCCTATTTCCGCTCAGCCGACTTGCGCGGCATTGATTTCCGTGATGCTTCCCTCGAAGGCGCGAGCCTGGCTCACGCACAAATCTCCGGTGCTTACTTTCCCTCCGAGCTGAGCGCTGACGAAATTCTCATGTCGATGAATTTCGGCACTCGCCTGCGCTACCGCACCCGCTAACACCTGCCGTCACCTGAGTCCGGCGCCCTACCGTGCGCCGGACTGCATGCAGGATCTACCAAATCATTTCCTGCCGCCGCTACCGCCCTTTCCAGAGCTATCTGGTAGAACGCCTTAGAAGCTTTTGCGTTCAAACTGACCAAACAACCACGCTTTTCCTACTGACCGCTACACTCCTGTGAGGCTTGCCCACGCACTCTTCGGCTGTCGCAAGGAGGCTTGATGAATGATGAACTGCAACACCTGAAAAACCTTGGCAAGACATCGGCGCAATGGCTGCATGCCGTGGGCATCCACAGCGCCTCGGACTTGCGCCGCCTGGGCGCAGTGGATGCTTATCGGGCGGTACGCACTCGCGGGTTTCGCGCCTCGAAGGTGTTGTTGTATGCGATTGAGGGGGCGCTGATGGATGTGCACTGGAACGATATCCCCGCTGATCGCAAGGAAGCACTCAATAAACAGCTTGAAGCCATTTCGTCACGTCACAAGGTCTAAAGCCCAGCATTTGCAGGTAATCCAGACAAGTGCCTGGCAAAAGAGCAAAGAACTCGGAAAACAGCGATTGACTTACAAATGAGAATCGTTATGATTATCGCAACTGATCGCGAGATCAGCTGATCTTCTGAAAGACCATTGGTTCGGACTCTCAGATTATCTCCTCATCAGGCTAATCACGGTTATTTGACCCGGCTCTTGCCGGGTCTTTTTTTGCCTGTCGAAAAGTACTTCGCGAAATGCACCGACTGTTTGTTACTGACGCATTTGCGCGCAATAGTCCTGCACGGGTCGGGCGGTCGTGTACCAGACGTAATCCGCCGATGCCGACGTGACCACAGCTCCCTTCTCCGCCAGCATCACCACCACGGGCGCCGAATGCTCGCCAAGATCCTGCACATGCAGCGGTACGCCAATGTCCAGCCGCGCGTGATAAGCGCCGGCAAACAACAATGCCGGCGCGGGCGCTGCCAGCAGCTGTGCGGCCATTTGCCGATCACGTTGTTGCTGAACTGCCAGCATCGCCGGCATCCGGCTTTCGGGTAACAACCCGCAATGAGACTCGCGGATTTGCGCCAGCAGCTCAATCCTGACCGCAGGCGCATTCGACCGGGTTCCGCTTACGGCCGGCGCTTGCTTGTACATACGCCGAATGTCAGTCGAGTCCAGATTCGCCGCCAGTAACGGATAGGGCTGAGCCAGGGCATAGCGCACAATCGGCCCATACAGACTCCAGTCCCAACCCGATTGCCAGGCCAACGCCGTCGGCAAATCGGCAGGCCAGCGAGCGGTGTCCAACGCATGGATTTCATCGACACGTGCCTGCTGATCCGGCGTCAGCATTTCCAGCAGCACACTGCCCTGAGTCCGGCGCTGGGCCAGTGCCTGCAATAACCACAGTTGCGCGTGATGGTGATCGGGATTGTCATGCTGCTCGCCAACGATCAGCCGTGGCGCCCCGGCCAACCGTTCGACAAGCGCTTGCGCGCTCAGGCGCTGACCGCTATGCAGATCGCGAATCACACCCGCCGGTTGATCCACGGCACTGGGTGCCATGTTTTGGCATGACACCAGTAACAACAGCGCCAGAATCAATATCCCACGCATGAGCTCACCTCAACGGGCGATGATCAGCGGATGCCCGCGCTCCGGGTGCGGCTGCACCAACACATCCAGCCCGAACACGGCTTTGAGCGGTTCCGGCCGCAGCACCTGCTGCGGCGTGTCCAACGCATGCGGACGGCCACCTTCGAGCAACAGAATACGATCACAGTAACGCGCCGCCAGATTCAGGTCATGCAGAATCACCAGCACCGCCGCACCGCGATCAGCAAATTCCCGAATCGCCTGCAAGGTGGTGTGCTGATGCAGCGGATCGAGCATCGACGTCGGCTCGTCGAGCAGCAAGTTTTGCCCGACCTCCCCCGGCCAAAGCTGCGCCAGCACCCGCGCCAGGTGCACACGCTGGCGCTCACCGCCGGACAGAGCCAGGTAACTGCGACCACTCAAATGCCCGACATCGGCAGCCTGCAAGGCAGCAGCGATAATTTCGTCATCGCGCACCCGGCCTGTTTGATGGGGCAAACGCCCCATGCCGACCACTTCCTCGACGCTGAAGGCAAAATCCAGGGTCGAGGCCTGTGGCAATACCGCCAGGCGTTGCGCCCGCTGTGTGCCATCCCATTGGCTTAGCTCGTGCTGATCGAGCCAGACACGGCCATGATCAGGGTGCAACTCGCCACATAACGCGCCGAGCAAGGTGCTTTTGCCTGCGCCATTGGGGCCCAGCACCCCAAGGACTTCACCCGGCTTGAGCTCAAGATCGATATCCGCCAGCACAATTTTCTTGCCGCGGCAGATCTGCAGGTTTTCCACTCGCAGCATCAGGCGCGACCTCGTAGCAGCAAATATAGAAAGAACGGTGCGCCGATAAACGCCGTGACGATGCCAATCGGCAATTCAGCCGGGGCCAGCGCCAACCGCGCCACCAGATCGGCAAACAACAACAGGCTGGCGCCTGCCAGGACTGAGGCCGGCAATAACACGCGATGATCAGGCCCTGCCAACAGTCGCACCAGATGTGGCACCACCAGCCCGACAAAACCGATCATCCCCGCCGCCGCAACAGCAGCGCCGACGCCCAGCGCCGTGCAAAACACCAGTTCACGCTTGAGCCCTTCGACGTTGATCCCCAAATGACTGGCCTCGGACTCGCCGAGCAACAACGCATTCAACGCCTTGGCCCGGCGCGGCAACCACAGTGCTACCGCGGCGCTCACCAGCAACAATGGCCAGAGTCGCGCATAGCTGGCGCCATTGAGGCTGCCCAGGTTCCAGAAAGTCAGCGTACGCAAGGTCGCGTCGTCCGCCAGATAGGTGAACAAACCCACCGCCGAACTGGCCAGCGCCGTCAGGGCGATGCCTGCCAGCAACATGGTTGCCACGTTGGTCTGGCCGTTACGTCGTCCGAGACGGTAAACCAGCGCCGTCACCCCGAGCCCACCCAGAAACGCACACAGCGATAACAGATAAGGGCCTATCGCCTCAGGCAAACCGCCAAACAGCGCGCCGCCAACAATCGCAATCGCCGCACCCAGCGCGGCACCACTGGAGACACCGACCAACCCCGGATCGGCCAGCGGATTGCGGAACAAGCCCTGCATCGCCACACCCGACAATGCCAGCACCCCGCCCACCGCCAAACCGAGCAAGGTACGCGGCAAGCGAATCTGCCCCAGAATCAATTCAGCCTGCTCCAGCCCTTCAGCAGGAATCGGCAATCCAATCATCCGCATCGCGGCGCGCAACGTATCGAGCAGCGGCAAGCTGACCGGGCCCAGGGCCAATGACAACCAGATCGCCAGCAAACACAGCAGGCTCAGCCCAATGAACAACGAACGGGGTTTGACCAGAGTACTCATGGGGCGATGTTTGCCTTGGCCGATTCAGCGGGATAGAACCCGGCCGACAGCTTCACCAGGCTCAAAGGCAAGCGTGGCCCCAAGCCGCCAACCAACAGCGTCGGGTCCAGTTCGAACACCCGCCCGGCCTTGGCCGCCGGCGTCGACGCAAGAATCGGGTTTTCCCTGAACAACGCGGCGCGCGCGGCGTCACCGCTCAGCGCCCGGTCGGCAAACACCAGTACGTCTGGCGTCAGGCCCGCGAGGGACTCAACGGAAAAAGGCTTGTAACCGGTATGGGTCGCCAGGTTATGCCCACCCGCCTGTTGCAACAGCCAATCGGCTGCGGTGTCTTTACCGGCGATCAGCGGCTTGCCGCCAGCGTGCCCCAGCAACAGCAACACGCCCGGCGCTTTTTGTTTGGCCTGAGCCTGGCTGACCCAGGCTTTCTGCTGCTCAAGTTGCTGTTGATAACTCTGGAACAACGCCGTGGCCTGCGGCTCGCTACCGAGCAATTTACCCAGGTGCTGCAAGTTGCCTTGCAGGGTTGGCAAGTCAGGTTGTGCAGAGAAAAGCTCAACCTGCACCCCGGCACTGCGAATCTGCGACAACACCGGCGGTGGGCCCATTTCTTCGGTGCCAACAAGAATCTGCGGACGCAAACTCAGGATGCCTTCTGCCGACAATTGCCGCTGATAACCGATACTCGGCAAGGCCTTGAGCGATTCGGGATGCTGGCTGGTGCTGTCGACGCCGACCAGTTTCGACTCGCCACCCAATGCACTCACCCACTCCGACAAAGCCCCGCCAGCACTGACCCAGCGTTGCGGCAATTCGGTCGCTTGAGCCCCATGGTTGAGCAAAAGTCCGACACAGAGCGCAATAGCGCTGGTACTCAGGCGCATAACAGGGTTTCCTTTGTGGAGTTTTCCCGCAGGATCAAGGCGTCGTCAGCTACGCAATCACCACGGGCGAAACACCCATTTGATAATTGTTTGCATTTGCACGTCAAGCGCAGACACATTTGCTAACCAGTGAGCGCGCACGCATCACCGCCAGAGGCCAGAGCCTTTGGCACTTGAGGATAGTCATGAAGTTTCTTTGCTCCAGCGCCGAGCTGGTCGATGCCAGCAGCCGTGGTTTCGAGATCGACGGCCAGAAGTTGTTTGCCGTGCGCCGTGAAGGTCGGGTCTATGTGTACGAAAATCGCTGCCCGCATCGCGGTGTCGGCCTCGAATGGCACCCTGACCAGTTTCTCGACCCCAGCGCCAGCCTGATCCAGTGCGCCACCCATGGCGCACTGTTTCTGATCGAAAGCGGCGAATGCGTGGCCGGGCCCTGTGCCGGGCAGTCCCTCAGCGCCCTGGCGTGCCGCGAAGACAGCCAGGGCATCTGGGTTCAACTTTAGGCGTCGAGCAACACCTCCAGTCGACGGTCAACGCGCACCTCATTCGAGGTCAGGCTCACACCGTACGCCAACACTTCAACCCCGGCCGCTTTCGCCTCGCGCAACGCGGCCGCGTAACCCGGATCGATCTCCTCGGCCGGGCGCACCGAGTCAATGCCGGTCAGATTGACGCAATACAACTGCACCGCACGAATACCGTCCCGCGCCAGGCACGCCAGCTCGCGCAAGTGCTTGGCACCGCGCTGAGTCACCGCGTCCGGAAACGCCGCGACCGCTGAGCCGTCGAAGCCCAGCGTGACACTTTTGACTTCAACGAAGGCCGGGCCGCTCGGGTAATCGAGGCGAAAATCGATGCGGCTGTTTTCCTGACCGTATGGCACTTCACGCTTGAGCCCGGTAAAGCCATTGAGTTCAGTGATCAAACCGCCACGCAGCGCCTCTTCAATCAAGGTATTGGCCCGCGCGGTATTTACGCAGGCCAGCCGCCCTTGCGGGGTTTCACTGATCTCCCAGGTACCGGGCAACTTGCGTTTCGGATCGTTGGAGCGGCTGAACCAGACCTGCCCGCCTTCGACCATGCAATTGAACATCGACCCGGTGTTGGGACAGTGAATGGTCAGCAACTCGCCGCCAACGGTTTCGATATCGGCGAGAAAACGCTTGTAGCGACGAATCAGCCGACCTTCTTCCAGAGGAGGATTGAAATGCATCAGCCTTGCCAGCTCCGCAGGCCACGGGCAATCCGCTGAACCGCTTCCTGCAAACGTGGCAGGCTCTGGGTGTAGGCGAACCGCACGTGATGACCGGCCTGATACCGGCCAAAATCCAGGCCCGGGGTGAAGGCAACGTGTTCGGTTTCCAGAAAATGCCGGCAGAAGGCAAACGCATCACCGCCAAAGGCACTGATATCGGCATACAGATAGAAGGCGCCTTCCGGCTCCACGGCGATCCCGAAACCCAACTCGCGCAAGGCTGGCAACAGGAAGTCACGTCGGCGCCCGAACTCGGCCCGGCGCTCTTCGAGAATGCTGATGGTGTCCGGCTCGAAGCAGGCCAGTGCTGCGTGCTGGGCCATGCTCGGCGCGCTGATGTAAAGGTTCTGCGCGAGTTTTTCCAACTCGCCGACCGCAGCCTCCGGGGCGACCAGCCAACCAAGGCGCCAGCCGGTCATGCCGAAATACTTGGAGAAACTGTTCAGCACAAAAGCGCTGTCATCGACTTCCAGCACACTGGCAGCGTCGGTGCCGTAGGTCAGGCCGTGATAGATCTCGTCCACCACCAGATGACCGTGGCGCTCTTTGATTGCCGCAGACAGCCCGGCCAGTTCATCGCGGGTCAGGATGGTCCCGGTCGGGTTGGCCGGTGAAGCGACCAGTGCGCCAACGCTGTCGTGATCCCAGTAACGCTCGACCAGGCCTGGCGTCAGCTGATAGCGCACGTCCGGGCCGACCGGCACCAATTGCGCCGCACCTTCCACCAGCCGCAGGAAATGCCGGTTGCACGGATAACCCGGGTCGGCCAGCAGCCAGTGTTTACCGGGATCGACCAGCAAGGCGCTGGCCAACAGTAACGCGCCGGAACCGCCCGGCGTGATGAGGATGCGCTGCGGGTCGATGTTCAACCCGTAACGCTGTTCATAGAAGCCCGATATGGCTTCACGCAGCTCTGGAATGCCGCGAGCCGCGGTGTAACGGGTTTTCCCCGCCGTCAGCGCCGCCTGGCCGGCCTTGATGATCGGCTCGGCGGTGGTGAAATCCGGTTCACCGATTTCCAGGTGAATCACGTCGTGCCCGGCCGCTTGCAATTCATTGGCGCGCGCCAGCAATGCCATGACATGGAAAGGTTCGATAGCGCGGCTGCGCGCACTGTAGGGCTGAGCCATTAGCCTTCCTTCAACGGGGGAAAAGAATTGATTCTACCCAAGCCCGGGAACGAGCGAGAACCTAAAGCGGTCACAACCGGAAGTTCACCCGTAAAAGAGCTGATACATATGGCTCAGGATTGACTAAAATCAATATCTGATCAGGCCTCCAGACCCACCAGACAAGGCTTTGCAAACATTTGCAAGCCTCGCGGACCGCAGCCTCGACATCCGGGAGTAGCGCGCTCCGATTTGATCTGGTAAGTTCGCCCGCTTGCAGCCGCAGGGCCGGCAGGTGTCGGTGATGGAGCAATCCTGCGCAATGGATTACAAGAGTAGAGGCGGTCCATTTCATGCCCACCCAAGCAAAGCAACAGCAGAACCAGTCGATCAGCGGCTTCGAACCCTACAAAGAAGTGAAGGGTGAGGAGTACATGGGCCAGTCCATGCGCGCGCACTTCACCAAGATCCTGAACAAGTGGAAACAGGACTTGATGCAGGAAGTCGACCGCACTGTTGATCACATGAAGGACGAAGCGGCGAACTTCCCCGACCCGGCCGACCGTGCCAGTCAGGAAGAAGAATTCAGCCTCGAACTGCGTGCCCGCGACCGCGAGCGCAAGCTGATCAAGAAAATCGACAAGACCCTGCAACTGATCGAAGACGAAGAATACGGCTGGTGCGAGTCCTGCGGTGTCGAGATCGGCGTCAAACGCCTGGAAGCCCGCCCTACCGCAGACATGTGCGTCGACTGCAAGACCCTTGCAGAAATCAAGGAAAAGCAAGTCGGCAAGTAAGTGGCCACTTGAACAAAAAGCGGAGCGTGCGAACGCTCCGTTTTTGTTTCTGACTGTTTTGTTCTTTCCATTAACATCGCGACCATGACTGCCATCAAATCCCCCGCCTACATCGGGCGCTTCGCTCCCACCCCCAGCGGGCACCTGCACTTCGGCTCGCTGGTCGCGGCATTGGCCTCGTACCTTGACGCCCGCTCGGTCGGCGGGCGCTGGCTGTTGCGCATGGAAGACCTCGACCCGCCTCGGGAGGAGCCCGGCGCGCAGGCGGCGATCCTCAAGGCACTGGAAAGCTACGGCTTCGAATGGGACGGCGAAATGGTCCGCCAGAGCGACCGTCACGACGCCTATGCGCAGGTGTTGAATCAACTGTTCAACCACGGCCTGGCCTACGCCTGCACCTGCTCGCGGAAAAAACTGGCGCCTTATCACGGGATTTATCCAGGCCTGTGCCGCAACGCCGGTCATGCCAGCGAAGACGCCGCAATCCGCTTGCGCGTCCCGGAACTGGAATATCACTTCACAGACCGCGTACAAGGCGAGTACCGCCAGCACCTGGGCCGCGAGGTCGGCGACTTCGTGATCCGTCGGCGCGACGGGCTCTATGCCTATCAACTGGCAGTGGTGCTCGACGACGCCTGGCAAGGCATCACCGATATCGTCCGCGGTGCCGACTTGCTCGATTCCACCCCGCGCCAGTTGTACCTGCAAGAGCTGCTCGGCCTGCCGCAACCACGCTATTTGCACCTGCCGCTGATTACCCAGCCGGACGGCAACAAGCTCGGCAAGTCCTATCGCTCACCGCCATTGACCGAAGATCAGGCCACGCCCCTGTTGCTGCGTGCCCTGCGCGCACTGGGACAAAACCCTGGCCACGAACTCGATAACGCCAGCCCCGGGGAAGTACTGAATTGGGGTATCAAGCACTGGGATGCGGCGTTAATCCCGCGCACACTGACACTGCCCGAAGCGCAATTACGCTGACTAAGCTTGCAGGTTGGCGCCCATCCGTTACCATCGCCGCACGTTTTCGGGCACGCGCACAATAAAGAGAGGCCGGGATGTACATCTATCGCTTGGTCCTGCTCCTGGTAGTGGGGATCTATCTGTTCTCCCCAGCCATCATGGACTGGTGGATCGACGCCACTGGCGCCTGGTATCGCCCGTATCTGCTGTGGCTGATTCTGATCGTCGTGACCTTCATCCTGCAGAGCCAAAAAGATGCCGATGAGCTTTAGCCTGACCCAGATGATCCTGATCAGTGCCGCCTACCTGGCGGTGCTGTTTGGTGTTGCCTGGATCAGTGAACGCGGAATGATCCCGCGAGCGATCATTCGCCACCCGCTGACCTACACCTTGTCATTGGGTGTCTACGCCAGCGCCTGGGCGTTTTATGGCACGGTTGGTTTGGCCTATCAGTACGGCTATGGTTTTCTGTCCAGCTATCTAGGTGTCTCCGGGGCGTTTCTGCTGGCGCCGGTGTTGCTGTACCCGATTCTGAAGATCACCCGCACCTATCAGCTTTCCTCCCTGGCCGACCTGTTTGCGTTTCGTTTCCGCAGCACCTGGGCCGGCGCGCTGACCACCATCTTCATGCTGATCGGTGTGCTGCCGTTGCTTGCATTGCAGATTCAGGCGGTCGCCGACTCGATTGGCATCCTCACCCGTGAGCCGGTGCAGCATCGGGTCGCCTTGAGTTTTTGTGCGCTGATCACCCTGTTCACGATCTTCTTCGGCTCGCGGCATATAGCGACCCGGGAGAAACACGAAGGCCTGGTGTTCGCGATTGCCTTTGAATCGGTGATCAAGCTGATCGCCATTGGTGGCGTTGGTCTCTACGCCTTGTACGGCGTGTTCGATGGCCCGCAACAGCTGGAAGTCTGGTTGCTGCAAAACCAGACCGCCCTCGCCGCCCTGCACACGCCGCTGCAAGAAGGCCCATGGCGCACGCTGCTGCTGGTGTTCTTCGCCTCGGCGATCGTGATGCCGCACATGTACCACATGACGTTCACCGAAAACCTCAACCCGCGCTCGCTGGTGAGTGCGAGCTGGGGCTTGCCGCTGTTCCTCCTGCTGATGAGCCTGGCCGTACCGCTGATTCTCTGGGCCGGCCTCAAACTTGGCGCCACCACCAACCCCGAATACTTCACCCTCGGCGTCGGCATCGCCGCCAACAGCAAGGCCCTGGCACTGCTGGCCTACGTCGGTGGTTTGTCAGCTGCCAGCGGCCTGATCATCGTCACCACCCTGGCACTGTCCGGAATGGCCCTGAACCATCTGGTGCTGCCGCTTTATCAGCCGCCTGCCGAAGGCAACATCTACCGCTGGCTGAAATGGACCCGCCGCGCCTTGATCGTCGCGATCATCATGGCCGGCTATGGTTTCTACCTGCTGCTGGGCGCCGAGCAAGACCTGGCCAACCTGGGCATCGTCGCATTCGTTGCCACCCTGCAGTTCTTGCCCGGCGTACTGTCCGTCCTGTATTGGCCAACCGCCAACCGTCGCGGCTTCATCGCCGGGTTGCTGGCGGGGATTCTGGTCTGGCTGGTGACCATGCTGTTGCCGCTGGTCGGCAACCTGCAAGGCTTCTATATCCCGTTGCTGAACATGATCTACGTGCTCGACGACACCAGCTGGCACATGGCGGCAATCGCGTCGCTGGCGGCCAACGTGCTGATGTTCACGCTGATCTCGCTGTTCACCAACGCCAGCTCCGAAGAAGCCAGCGCCGCCGAAGCCTGCGCCGTGGACAACGTACGCCGCCCGCAACGCCGCGAACTGCACGCCGCCTCACCCCAGGAATTCGCCACCCAACTGGCCAAACCGCTGGGCGCCAAAGCCGCGCAGAAAGAAGTCGAACAGGCGCTGCGCGATCTTTATCTGCCATTCGACGAGCGTCGCCCGTACGCCTTGCGCCGACTGCGTGACCGAATCGAAGCCAACCTCTCCGGCCTGATGGGCCCGAGCGTTGCGCAAGACATGGTCGAAACTTTCCTGCCGTACAAGGCTGGCGGTGAAAACTACGTCACCGAAGACATTCACTTCATCGAAAGCCGTCTTGAGGACTATCACTCGCGCCTCACCGGCCTTGCCGCCGAACTCGATGCCCTGCGCCGCTATCACCGCCAGACCTTGCAAGAATTGCCGATGGGTGTTTGCTCGCTGGCCAAGGATCAGGAAATCCTCATGTGGAACAAGGCCATGGAGGAGTTGACCGGGATCGCCGCGCAGCGCGTGGTCGGTTCACGCCTGGGCACCCTCGGCGAGCCGTGGAAAGAACTGCTGCAAGGCTTCATCAATCTTCCGGACGAACATTTGCACAAACAGCACCTGGCCCTGGACGGCCAGACGCGCTGGCTGAACCTGCACAAAGCGGCGATCGACGAACCGCTCGCGCCCGGTAACAGTGGCCTGGTATTGCTGGTCGAAGACCTGACTGAAACCCAGATGCTCGAAGACAAACTGGTGCACTCCGAACGTTTGGCGAGTATCGGTCGACTGGCGGCCGGCGTGGCCCACGAAATTGGCAACCCGATCACCGGCATCGCGTGCCTGGCGCAGAACCTGCGCGAAGAGCGCGAAGAAGACGGCGAGCTGAAGGAAATCAGCGGGCAAATCCTCGAACAGACCAAGCGCGTGTCACGCATCGTTCAGTCGCTGATGAGCTTCGCCCACGCCGGCAGCCACCAGCACAATGACGAACCGGTCTGCCTGGCCGAGGTGGCTCAGGATGCCATTGGTCTGTTGGCGCTGAACCGCCGCAACTTCGAAGTGCAGTTCTTTAACCTGTGCGATCCCGAGCATTGGGTCGATGGCGATCCGCAACGACTCGCCCAGGTGTTGATCAACCTGCTGTCCAACGCCCGCGATGCATCGCCGGCCGGCAGCGCGGTACGGGTAAAAAGTGAAGCCAACGAACACACGATCGATCTGATCGTGGAAGACGAAGGCAGTGGTATCCCGTCGAGCATCATGGACCGATTGTTCGAACCCTTCTTCACCACCAAGGATCCTGGCGAAGGCACCGGTCTGGGCCTTGCACTGGTCTATTCCATCGTTGAAGAGCATTATGGACAAATCACCATCGACAGCCCGGCTGACACACAAAGCCAACGCGGCACCCGTATCCGGGTGACCTTACCGCGTCATGTCGAAGCGACGTCCGCTGTGAACTGAGACCGTCGAGAGTATCGAATCAATGCCGCACATTTTGATCGTCGAAGACGAAACAATTATCCGCTCCGCCTTGCGCCGCCTGCTGGAACGTAACCAGTACCAGGTCAGCGAAGCCGGTTCAGTGCAGGAAGCACAAGAACGCTTCAGCATTCCCACGTTCGACCTGATTGTCAGTGACCTGCGCCTGCCTGGCGCACCGGGCACCGAACTGATCAAGCTGGGCCAGGGCAAGCCGGTGCTGATCATGACGAGCTACGCCAGCCTGCGCTCGGCAGTCGACTCAATGAAGATGGGCGCGGTGGACTACATCGCCAAGCCTTTCGACCATGACGAGATGCTCCAGGCCGTCGCGCGCATCCTGCGTGACCGGCAATCGGCGCAAAGCTCCGTGGGCGAACCTGCGGTCGGCAAAGCCAGCGGCTCGGCGAAGTCCGCTGTCGATAACAGCAATGGCGAAATCGGCATCATTGGCTCGTGCCCACCGATGCAGGATCTGTACGGCAAAATCCGTAAAGTGGCTCCCACCGATTCCAATGTGCTGATTCAGGGCGAATCAGGCACTGGTAAAGAACTGGTCGCCCGCGCCCTGCACAACCTGTCCAAACGCGCCAAGGCACCGATGATTTCGGTGAACTGCGCGGCCATCCCGGAAAGCCTGATCGAGTCCGAGCTGTTCGGCCACGAGAAAGGCGCGTTTACCGGCGCCAGCGCCGGGCGTGCAGGCCTGGTTGAAGCAGCCGACGGCGGCACCTTGTTCCTTGATGAGATCGGCGAACTGCCACTTGAAGCCCAGGCGCGCCTGCTGCGCGTGCTGCAAGAAGGTGAAATCCGCCGTGTGGGCTCGGTGCAATCGCAGAAGGTCGACGTCCGCCTGATCGCTGCGACTCACCGTGACCTGAAGAGCCTGGCCAAGATCGGCCAGTTCCGTGAAGACTTGTATTACCGTCTCCACGTTATCGCCCTGAAACTGCCGGCCCTGCGTGAGCGTGGCGCGGACGTCAACGAAATCGCCAATGCTTTCCTCGCCCGCCAGAGCGCGCGCGTGAATCGCACCGACCTGAAATTCGCTCCGGACGCCGAACAGGCGATTCGTCATTACTCCTGGCCGGGTAACGTGCGCGAACTGGAAAATGCSGTCGAGCGTGCTGTCATCCTGTGTGAGAGCCCGGAGATTTCCGCCGAGTTGCTGGGCATCGATATCGAGCTCAGCGATCTTGAAGACGACGAGTTCATCGGCCTGGCACCGCAACAGGGCAGCACCGGTAACACCAGCCACGAGCCCACCGAAGACCTGTCACTGGAAGACTACTTCCAGCACTTCGTCCTCGAACACCAGGACCACATGACCGAAACCGAATTGGCTCGCAAACTCGGCGTCAGTCGCAAATGCCTGTGGGAGCGCCGTCAGCGCCTGGGTATCCCGCGGCGCAAGACCGGCGCGACCAGCGAGAGCTGAACGTCACCTGTCGRGTGTGCGAGTAACACATGACAATGTGAAAAAACTGTTACCGCAGCTTTTTCTCGTAACAGAAGCCGGGGCTTACGGTAACGAAGCCCCGGCTTTTTTTGGCCCCGAAAAAAGCGATCCAGGCACCTAACCCCTTGTTTTACTGGGGCTCGCAAAAGTTGGCACGGCACCTGCTATATGTTTGGTACAAGAACAATAACAAGCAATGCACAAGACAATAAAAATAAGACGAATCGACTCACGCACAACAAAAACAAGACGGCGAGAGGCGTAGCTAACTGATTCTTTTGGAGAGGCGTTGTATTTGGGGCTTGCCCCGCAACCAGGCCGAGAACAACAAAAACTGCCCTAAGGCAGAGCCTGAACTGGTTGGATCGCATAGATCATTGCAACACAGCGACCAAAGCAATCCGTTTGCTCTTGGCTCCCGATTGGGAGGGTCATGAAGGAAACCTTCATGACAAGGGCGCGACACAAAAACAAGAAGCCCGAAACCAAAAATAAAAATAGAGCATGCAACTACTTCTTGGGGAGCTTCGGCTCCCCTTGTGGTTTCTGGCGTTTGGCCCTTGTAGCTTGTAGCAGCTGCCGAGCCCGCGAGGCTGCGTTCGGCGGCGTAGCCGTCGTAGAATCTGAGATTGCGCTCTGTCAGGCAGTATGAGGTGTATGCATTTACGACGGCTCCGCCGCCGAACGCTGCCTCGCATGGCTCGACAGCTGCTACAGAGACCTTGCGCAGCTTCCTACACCATCCCCCGACTAAATGCTAGAATCCCGGCCCATCATGCGGTCATTCTTCGTTTTGGCCGAACATTCCTTCAAACAGTGCATCCCATGCTGAAGAAGCTGTTCCAGTCATTCCGTTCTCCCTTGCGTCGTACGCAACACATTCGCAGCACGCCTGAAGTGCTCAACAGCAGCCAACACTCGCTGCAACGGGCTCAGTTCAGCCGTTATGCGGTGAACATCGTCGAACGCCTGCAGAGCGCCGGCTACCAGGCTTACCTGGTCGGTGGCTGTGTGCGCGACATGCTGCTCAACATCACACCCAAGGATTTCGACGTCGCCACCAGCGCCACACCGGAACAGGTTCGCGCCGAGTTTCGTAATGCGCGGATCATCGGGCGCCGATTCAAACTGGTGCACATCCATTTTGGTCGCGAAATCATTGAAGTCGCGACCTTCCGCGCCAATCACCCGCAAAACGACGAAGAGGAAGACAGCAACCAGTCCTCGCGTAACGAAAGCGGGCGCATTCTGCGCGACAACGTTTACGGCACGCTGGAGGAAGACGCGCAACGCCGCGATTTCACCATCAACGCCCTGTATTACGATCCGGTCAGCGAGCGCATTCTCGACTACGCCAACGGCGTACACGACATCCGCAATCACCTGATCCGCCTGATCGGCGACCCGACCCAGCGTTACCAGGAAGACCCGGTGCGGATGCTCCGTGCGGTGCGTTTCGCCGCCAAGCTGGACTTCGGCATCGAGAAACACAGCGCCTTGCCAATCCGCAGCCTGGCACCGATGCTGCGCGAGATCCCGTCGGCGCGCTTGTTCGAAGAAGTGTTGAAGCTGTTCCTTTCGGGTCATGCCGCGGACACCTTCGAGATGCTGGTCGATCTGCAATTGTTCGACCCACTGTTCCCGGCCAGCGCCGAAGCGCTGGAAAACAATCCAACCTATACCCACACCCTGATAAGCGAAGCGCTGATCAACACCGATCTGCGGATCAAGCAGAACAAACCGGTAACGCCGGCGTTCCTGTTCGCCGCCCTGCTCTGGCCAGCCTTGCCGGCCCGCGTACTGCGCTTGCAGGATCGTGGCATGCCACCGATTCCGGCTATGCAGGAAGCCGCTCATGAACTGATCAGCGAGCAATGCCAGCGGATCGCGATTCCAAAGCGCTTCACCATGCCGATCCGCGAGATCTGGGACATGCAGGAGCGCCTGCCACGCCGCAGCGGCAAACGTGCCGACCTGTTGCTGGACAACCCGCGATTCCGTGCCGGTTACGACTTCCTGCTACTGCGTGAAAGCGCTGGCGAACAGACCAATGGCCTGGGCGAATGGTGGACGGACTATCA
Organism: Pseudomonas sp. 05N36; assembly: GCF_056397385.1. Taxonomy (NCBI): domain Bacteria; kingdom Pseudomonadati; phylum Pseudomonadota; class Gammaproteobacteria; order Pseudomonadales; family Pseudomonadaceae; genus Pseudomonas; species Pseudomonas sp. 05N36. The sequence goes on from NZ_JBFTNH010000020.1 coordinate 27,715, forward strand.
GGACGGCAACGAAAGCGAACGCCGCGACATGATCCGCGACCTCAGCGGCAAGGACGACGGTGCCAGCGGTGCGCCGCGTAAACGTCGCCGCAGCGGTGGCGCCAAGCGCAAACGTGCCGCTGGCGTACCGAGTGCGTCAGGCGAGTAAATCGATGGAACGCATTTACATTGGCATGGGCAGCAACCTCGCCGCCCCCGTGGAACAATTGCGCAGCGCCGTCGAAGCGCTCGCGCAGTTACCCCAGACAGCGCTGGCGGGAGTTTCATCCTTCTATCAAAGCGACTCCTTGCTGCCGGGCCAGCCGCGATATACCAACGCGGTGGCCGCGCTCGACAGCACGCTGACGCCGCTTGAGCTGCTCGATGCGCTGCAAGCCATCGAAATCGACCAGGGTCGCGAGCGTCATGAACGCTGGGGCCCGCGCACGCTGGATCTGGATATCCTGCTGTTCGGCGATCGACTGATCGACGAGCCCCGCCTCAAAGTCCCCCATTACCACATGCAGGTCCGAGCCTTTGTGCTGTACCCATTGGCCGAACTGGCGCCCGCTGACCTGCAACTGGCCGACGGTCGTCACCTGCGCGACCTGCTCGCTGCATGCCCGTTCGTCGGACTGGAACGCCTCCCTTCTATGTGAGCCTTACACGCTCCGTAGCAGCTGGCGCAGCCTGCGTTCGGCTGCGTAGCAGTCGTAAAATCGGCTATTGCGGTCTTTCAGGTTAACCGTGGATGCTTGTTTTACGACTGCTACGCAGCCGAACGCAGGCTGCGCCAGCTGCTACGGAGTGTGCGTTGAACCTGCTGAATCGCATCAGTAACGCCGGTAACACCAACGGCGTAACATTGCGGTAACACATCCAATTGACTTCCCGAGTTCTCCTCACGACTATAGGCGTCCCGCTGCCGGCAACCCGGCACTACAAGGGCGCAATCCAGGCTTTTAAAGCACGACACAAGACCGTGCGCCTGAGTAAATGAAGAATCACGCGCGTTACTCGCAGTAGTTTTCCAAGCGCCTGAATGAGGATTTCTTACATGCCAGCTATCACCTTGACCACATTGCAGAGCCTCAAGCAAAAGGGTGAAAAAATCACCATGCTGACCTGCTACGACGCTACCTTCGCCCACGCTTGCAATGAGGCGGGTGTTGAAGTGCTGCTGGTGGGCGACTCCCTTGGCATGGTGTTGCAAGGACACGACAGCACCCTGCCGGTGACCAACGCCGAAATGGCTTACCACGTCGCCGCAGTCAAGCGTGGTAACACCGACGCCTTGATCCTCGCTGACCTGCCGTTCATGGCCTATGCCACCATCGAGCAAACGATGACCAACAGTGCCCAGTTGATGCAGGCCGGTGCACACATGATCAAGGTCGAAGGCGCGCTGTGGCTGGCCGAGTCGATTCGTCTGCTGGCCGAACGCGGTATTCCGGTGTGCGCACACATGGGTCTGACGCCACAGTCGGTGAACATTCTCGGCGGCTATAAAGTCCAGGGCCGCAATGAAAACCAGGCCCGGCAGATGCGTGCCGACGCGATTGCCCTGGAACAGGCCGGCGCGGCAATGCTGTTGCTCGAATGCGTACCGAGCGAGCTGGCCCTCGAAATCACTCAAGCGGTGAAGATTCCGGTGATCGGCATCGGCGCCGGCAATGCCACCGACGGCCAGGTACTGGTACTGCACGACATGCTCGGCCTGTCCATCACCGGCCGCGCACCGAAGTTCGTGAAGAACTTCATGGCCGGCAAGGACAGCATTCACGCCGCCCTGAGCGCTTACGTCGCTGAAGTCAAAGCCGCAACCTTCCCTGGCGCCGAACACGGATTCTCTGCATGAACACTGTCAAGACCGTACGTGAACTGCGTGCCGCCGTCGCCCGCGCTCGAGGTGAAGGCAAACGTATCGGCTTCGTACCGACCATGGGCAACCTGCACAGCGGTCACGTCGCATTGGTCACCAAAGCCGCCCAACGAGCGGACTTTGTGGTCGCAAGTATTTTCGTCAACCCGTTGCAATTCGGTGCCGGCGAAGACCTCGACAAGTATCCGCGGACCTTGGCCGCCGACCAGGAGAAACTGCTGCAAGCCGGCTGTCACCTGCTGTTCGCCCCAACCGTCGAGGAAATGTACCCGGATGGCATGGCCGGCCAGACCCGCGTCAGCGTTCCACTGCTTTCTGAAGGCCTGTGTGGCGCCAGCCGCCCCGGGCATTTCGAAGGCGTGGCGACTGTGGTCAGCAAGTTGTTCAACATGGTCCAGCCAGACCTCGCGATCTTCGGTCAGAAGGACTTCCAGCAACTGGCGGTGATTCGCGCGCTGGTGCATGACCTGAACATGCCGATCCAGATCATTGGCGAGCCCACCGTACGAGCGGCCGACGGCCTGGCGCTGTCCTCGCGCAATGGTTTCCTCAGCGAAGAACAGCGGGCCGTCGCGCCCGTGGTGTACCGCACACTGAGCGACATTGCCGAAGCCATCAAACAGGGCGAACGCGACTACCCGGCACTCCTGGCCCGGAAGATCGACCAGCTCGTGGCCGCTGGTCTGCGTCCGGATTACCTGGAAATCCGCCACGCGCTGACCCTGCGTCCAGCGACCGCGGACGACCGTGACCTGGTGATCCTGGCCGCCGCCTTCCTGGGCACGACCCGGTTGATCGACAACCTGCACCTGAACCTCGACACGCCGGCTTAACCACCGCAATCCCCCTGCTCGCGATGACGGTTTAACATTCAACAAAGATGTTGGCCGCCAGACCGCTATCGCGAGCAGGCTCGCTCCCACAATAGATCGGCGTTGTTTTTGTAGATTGCATTCGGTTTCTCACGTCGTATTGCCCACCTCAAAGGCTTCGGGCAAACTGCCGCGGTTCGGATCAGCCCAAGGAAACATTCATGCACGCCATCATGCTCAAGGCCAAGCTGCATCGCGCCGAAGTAACCCACGCAGTGCTCGACTACGAAGGCTCTTGCGCCATCGACGGCGAATGGCTGGACCTGTCCGGGATCCGTGAGTACGAACAGATCCAGATCTACAACGTCGACAACGGCGAACGCTTCACCACTTACGCCATCCGTGGCGAAGAAGGCTCGCGCATGATCTCGGTCAACGGCGCCGCCGCACACAAGGCCAAGGTCGGTGATCGGGTGATCATCTGCGCCTACGCTCATTACAGCGAAGCCGAACTGCACAATTTCAAACCGCGCATGCTCTACATGGCCCCCGGCAACGAGTTGAGCCATACCAGCAATGCCATCCCGGTTCAGGTCGCCTGAGCCCTCCCCCGTACTCCGAACACTGAAAGCCCGCCTGCCTGGCGACCTTGAGTGCCGGTACAAAATAGTACCGGCCACAGGTCAGACAAAGCCAAGACAGATCACACCGCGAGGTTTACTGTAATCGCCCTGCGCTATTAAATCGTTTATTCGCAGTTCAACCGGAGGGTGCCTGTCATCAAACAGGACATTCCGGATTTTTCAATGTCCTAAAGGCAGTCCAAGTAAAAAGGAAACCCGCAGCGATGGCGTACTACCGCACTCCTCATGACGTTACCGCTCTGCCAGCCTGGCAGGCGCTGAATGATCACCGCCAAGCCATGCAGGATTTCAGCATGCGCGAAGCGTTCAATGCCGACCCGCAGCGTTTTACCCAGTTCACACTGAGCAGCTGTGGGCTATTTCTTGATTACTCGAAAAACCTGATCAACACCGAAACCCGCAATCTGCTGGTGGGCCTGGCGAACGAAGTCGGCTTGCAGGACGCGATCAAGGCGTTGTTCAACGGCGAAATCGTCAACGCCTCCGAAGGCCGTCCGGCACTGCATACGGCCCTGCGCCGCCCGGTGGGCGACAAACTGTCGGTCAATGGCGTCAACGTCATGCCTGACGTGCACAAAGTGCTGAACCAGATCACCGAGCTGGTCGGGCGCATCCACGACGGCCTGTGGCGCGGTTACACCGAGAAGCCGATCACTGACGTGGTGAACATCGGTATCGGTGGTTCGTTCCTCGGCCCTGAGCTGGTGTCCGAAGCGCTGTTGTCCTACGCCCAGAAAGGCGTGCGCTGCCATTACCTGGCGAACATCGACGGCAGCGAGTTCCATGAGTTGTCGGCAAAGATTCGTGCCGAAACCACCCTGTTCATCGTTTCCTCGAAATCCTTCAACACCCTCGAAACCCTGAAAAACGCCCAGGCCGCACGCGCCTGGTACCTGGCTCAGGGCGGCTCCGAAGCCGAGCTGTATCGCCACTTCATCGCCGTTTCGAGCAACAACGCTGCGGCCGTGGCCTTCGGTATTCGCGAAGAAAACATCTTCCCGATGTGGGATTGGGTTGGCGGGCGTTACTCGCTGTGGTCGGCCATCGGTTTGCCGATTGCCCTGGCCATCGGCATGTCGAACTTCAAGGAACTGCTGTCCGGCGCCTACACCATGGACCAGCACTTCCAGAGCGCACCGTTCGAACAGAACATGCCGGTACTGCTGGCATTGCTGGGTGTCTGGTATGGCAACTTCTGGGGCGCGCAAAGCCACGCGATCCTGCCGTACGACCACTACCTGCGCAACATCACCAAGCACTTGCAGCAACTGGACATGGAGTCCAACGGCAAGAGCGTGCGCCAGGACGGAACCTCCGTGTCCACCGACACGGGCCCGGTCATCTGGGGCGGAGTCGGCTGCAATGGTCAGCACGCCTATCACCAGTTGCTGCACCAGGGCACCCAGCTGATTCCAGCCGACTTCATCGTGCCGATCGTCAGCTTCAACCCGGTTGCCGACCACCACCAGTGGCTGTACGCCAACTGCCTGTCGCAAAGCCAGGCGCTGATGCTCGGCAAGACCCGCGCCGAGGCGGAAGCCGAGCTGCGTGAAAAAGGCGTGGCCGAAGACCAGGTGCAAAAACTCGCGCCGCACAAGGTGATCCCGGGCAACCGCCCGAGCAACACCCTGGTGGTCGAACGCATCAGCCCGCGTCGTCTGGGCGCGCTGGTGGCGATGTACGAGCACAAGGTGTTCGTGCAGAGCGTGATCTGGGGCATCAACGCCTTCGACCAATGGGGCGTGGAGCTGGGCAAGGAGCTGGGCAAAGGCGTCTACAGCCGCCTGGTCGGCAGCGAAGAAACCCCGGCCGAAGACGCTTCGACCCAGGGCCTGATCAACTACTTCCGCGGTCGTCACCGCGGTTGATCTGAAACGCTCTGCAAAACCTGTGGGAGCGAGCCTGCTCGCGATAGCGGAATTTCAGCCAACGTTTTCGTTGAATGTTAAGCCGTCATCGCGAGCAGGCTCGCTCCCACATTGGTTTCCTGTACGACTTGAACCCGATAGTCACTCGGCGCATCTTTATCACTTGTGCAATACAAGCATAAGGAACCGCCATGTTCGATATCAGCACGTTCCCCAAAGCCGATGCCGTCCGCCAGGCTGCACAACTGAGTCAGGACGACTACCAGCGCCTGTACCGCCAATCCATCGAGCAACCCGACATCTTCTGGGCCGAACAAGCCAAGCGTTTTCTCGATTGGTCGAGCCTTTGGCACAGCGTCCGGAAATCGGATATCAAAACCGGCGCGGCACAATGGTTTGCCGGTGCTCAGCTCAACGTTAGCCATAACTGCATCGACCGCCACCTCGCCCAACGCAGTGAACAGACAGCGATCATCTGGGAAAGTGACGACCCGGTCGACTCGCTGCACATCACCTATCAAAAGCTTCACCATTACGTCTGCCGCCTGGCCAACGTGCTGAAAAGCCGGGGCGTAAAAAAAGGCGACCGGGTGTGCATCTACATGCCAATGATCCCTGAAGCCGCCTACGCGATGCTCGCCTGCGCACGTATTGGCGCCGTGCACTCGGTGGTCTTTGGCGGGTTTTCCCCCGACTCCCTGCGTGACCGGATCCTCGACGCGGACTGCCGTACCGTGATTACCGCCGATGAAGGGGTACGTGGCGGTAAATACGTACCGCTCAAACAGAACGTCGACAAAGCCCTGCTCAGTTGCCCGGCTGTCAGCACCGTCGTGGTGGTCGAACACACTCAGGGCGAAGTCAATTGGGTCGAGGGCCGCGACCTCTGGTATCACCAGGCCCTGCGCGACGTCAGCGACGACTGCCCGCCAGAGCCGATGGGCGCCGAAGACCCGCTGTTCATTCTTTACACCTCCGGCAGCACCGGTAAACCCAAAGGCGTGCTGCACACCACTGGCGGCTATCTGCTGCAAGCGGCGATGACCTTCAAGTACGTGTTTGATTATCGCGACGGCGAAGTCTTCTGGTGCACCGCCGACGTTGGCTGGGTCACCGGCCACAGCTACATCGTCTACGGACCGCTGGCCAATGGCGCGACCACCCTGATCTTCGAAGGCGTGCCAAGCTACCCGAACAGCTCACGGTTCTGGCAAGTCATCGACAAGCATCAGGTGAACATCTTCTACACCGCACCCACCGCCTTGCGTGCCCTGATGCGCGAAGGCCTGGAGCCGTTGAAAGACAGCTCGCGCGCCAGTTTGCGGCTGCTGGGCAGCGTCGGCGAACCGATCAACCCGGAAGCCTGGGACTGGTATTTCAATGCGGTTGGCGAGCAGCGCTGCCCGATCGTCGACACCTGGTGGCAGACCGAAACCGGCGGCATCATGCTCAGCCCGCTGGTCAGCGCACACCGGATCAAACCCGGTTGCGCGACCCAACCGATGTTCGGTGTGCAACCAGTATTGCTCGATGAGCAAGGCAAGGAAATCAGCGGCGCCGGCAGCGGCGTGCTCGCCATAAAATCAAGCTGGCCTGGGCAAATCCGCAGTGTCTATGGCGACCCGCAACGGATGGTCGATACCTATTTCAAACCCTACCCCGGCTATTACTTCACCGGCGACGGCGCACGGCGCGATGAAGACGGCGACTTCTGGATCACCGGGCGTATCGATGATGTGATCAACGTTTCCGGACACCGCATTGGCACCGCCGAAGTCGAAAGCGCGCTGGTACTGCATGACAGCATCGCCGAGGCTGCGGTGGTCGGTTATCCCCACGACCTCAAGGGCCAGGGCATCTACGCCTTTGTCACGCCGATGAACGGCATCGAACCCAGCGACGCATTGAAGAAAGAACTGCTGGCCCATGTCAGCCAGGAAATCGGCAGTTTTGCCAAACCCGATCTGATCCAATGGGCGCCGGCCTTGCCGAAAACCCGTTCGGGCAAGATCATGCGGCGTATCCTGCGCAAGATTGCCTGCAATGAGCTCGACAGCCTCGGCGACACCTCGACCCTGGCCGACCCCAGTGTGGTCGCAGGGCTGATCGACAAGCGTTTGAACCAATGATCTGATCACCCAGGCGCGGCCGCCGGCCGCGCACCTTTTAATGTTGTTGCCACCGAGTTGTCATGGAATTCATCCGCAGCCGTATCGAAACCCAGATCATGAGCCTGTCCGGCCTTTCGCTGGGCAAGCTCGACCTGGAAAACCCCAAGGGCGATCCCGGACTCTTCGGCCCCGACTCGGTGAGCTGGCAAGTGCACGGCGACTTCAGCAGCATGCTCATCGGCGGCATCAGCGCCTTGATGCTGCAAGCCCTGCATCCGCTGGCACTGGCCGGGGTCTGGGACCACTCGAACTTCCGTGAAGACATGCTCGGTCGACTGCGTCGCACTGGGCAGTTCATCTCGGGCACCACCTTCGGTTCGCGTCAGGACGCCGAGTGGCTGATCGAGAAAGTGCGCACCATTCACTTGCAAGTGGTCGGCACCGCACCCGATGGGCGCCCTTATGCCGCCAGCGATCCGGACCTGCTGACCTGGGTGCATGTGGCCGAGGTCAGCAATTTTCTCGCCGCGCATTTGCGCTACCGCAATCCGAATCTTTCGCCCGCCGATCAGGACCGTTACTACGCCGAGATCGCCTTGGTCGCCGAGCGTCTGGGCGCCCGCGATGTTCCGCGCTCACGGCGGGAAATCAGCGAGTACCTTGAACGAGTTCGCCCACAACTGCTGTGCGATGAACGCAGCCGCGAAGTGCTGCGGTTGCTCCTCGCTGCACCGTCACCCAGCCGCCTGGCCAGGCCCTTCGGTGGGCTGATGATGCAAGCGGGCATCGACCTGCTGCCCGACTGGGCCAGTGACATGCTCGGTGTCCATCAGAATCCGCTGCAACGCAAACTGATTCGCGCCAGCGTCAATCGCAGTGCCCCGATGCTGCGCTGGGCGGTGCGCAATGGTTCGGTGCAGCGGGCCAAACGGCGGATGGGAATCCCCAGCTGAATGCGTACTGCTGCCAATCGAACACCAAGTCCTCGCCAAACAATTACCCTGTGGCGAGGGAGCTTGCTCCCGTTGGAGCGCGAAGCCCTCCCAAATCCCCCTGCCGAGTTCTTTCAGACAGAGCACGGTCGAATGTTTTACGGGCGCTGCGCACCCGAGCGGGAGCAAGCTCCCTCGCCACAGGGGATCCATCGATCACAATCCTGTTAAACTCTCGCGCCAAATTCCCCAGCAAGGCGCGTCCATGTCTTCCTTGAATCAGGCGCTGCGCGCCGCCCTCGATCATCGCCAAGACTTGCTCGCCGAGCTGCACCAGCAAGGCACCGACTGCTATCGACTGTTTCATGGCAGCCAGGAAGGTGCCGGCGGCCTGACCATCGACCGTTATGGCCCGCAACTGCTGGTCCAGAGCTTTCACCAGTCGCTGGAACGCGATGACTTGCTCGCGTTGCACGAGGTCATCAATCAACACCTCAACCTCAACACCCTGCTGGTCTATAACGATCGCTCGCGGGGTAACTCGCGCATTGATCGCGAAGACACGGTCTACCGCGCCGAAGAGGCCGCACTTGCCGACATGGTCGGCCACGAGTGGGGCCTGAACTACCGGGTCCGTGGTCGCCACGCCGGGCAAGACCCGCTGCTGTTTCTCGACCTGCGCAACGCCCGCGGCTGGGTGAAGGATCACAGCGCCGGCAAAAGCGTGCTGAACCTGTTCGCCTACACCTGTGGCGTCGGCCTTTGCGCCGCGGCCGGCGGGGCACGCGAGGTGTGCAATCTGGATTTCGCCGAGGGCAACCTGGCCGTCGGTCGCGAGAACGGCCTGCTCAACCCGCAATTGCCGACCATGCAGTTCGTACAGTCCGATTACTTCCCGGCCATCCGCCAACTCGCCGGCCTGCCGATCAGTCAGCGCCGCGGGCAGAAACTGCCCAGTTACCCGCGCCTGGAACAGCGTCAATACGACCTGGTCCTGCTCGATCCTCCAGCCTGGGCCAAGAGTGCATTCGGCACCGTCGACCTGCTGCGCGACTATCAGAGCCTGCTCAAGCCGGCGCTGTTGGCCACCGCGGAGGATGGCGTGCTGATCTGCTGCAACAACCTGGCAAAAGTCAGCATGGACGACTGGCGTGAGCAGGTGCTGCGCTGCGCAGAAAAGGCCGGACGCCCGGTCCGTGACTGGAAAGTGCTGACACCTGGCAGCGACTTTCCGTCGATGGATCAGCAGCCGCCGCTGAAAACCCTGATCCTGCAACTCTGACTTTTTTCGAACAAACCAGACATTTGCGGTTCAAGGTGATTGCTTTGGAACCAGAATCGCATGCCATACTCCAAGGCACTCCCGATTCCGATAGTTGAAGCCGAACATGCCCAAAGGATTGATTCGCGCCATCGGCGCCTTGTTGATTGCCATCGCCCTTTACAGCGTGTTGGGGTTTCTGATTTTACCGGGCATCGCCTTGCGGATCGCCAATCAACAATTGGCCAACTACGCGACGGTGCCGGCGCACATTCAACGGATCGAACTCAATCCTTTCAGTCTCGAACTGACCGTTTGGGGCCTGAACATCGGTGAGCCAGGCAAGGAGCAAATCGCCTTCGAGCGCCTGTACGCCAATCTGCAGATCGACAGCCTCTGGACCCGTGCACTGCACCTGACTGATGTGCAGCTGGACAAGCCGAAAACCGAGATTCTGTTCAACAAGGACGGCAGCCTGAACCTCACGCAACTGTTCAAGTTGCCGGCCAGTGAGCCGACGCCCGCTGACCCGAACGCCAAGCCCTTCCCGTTGCGCATCGACCACATCAACCTGGCCGGTGGTTATGTGCACTTCCAGGACCTGCGCCCGAGTGAGCCGATCGAGTTCCTCTACGACAAACTCGACCTGGAACTGAACAACCTCAGCACCCTGCCCGACGACAACGCCGCCATGACCCTCGTCGCAGCCGGCCCGGCCGGTGGCCGGATCGACTGGACCGGCCACATCAGCCTGGTGCCCATCAGCTCCGAAGGCACACTGAAAGTCACCGACGGCAAAATGAAATCCTGGTGGCCTTACGTGCGTGACGCATTGCCGCTGGTGCTCGAAGACGGAACGCTGAACCTGAGCACCGATTACAAGTTCAACCTGACACAGGGAACCGAACTGCTGCTGAACAACGCCTCGGTCAGCGTTGCACCGTTCGCCATCAAGGCCCCGGATGGCCGGCCACTGGTGCGCCTCGAACGTCTGGACGTCAGCGAGACCACGGTCGATCTGGTCAAACAACAAGTGATCGTCGGCAAGATCCGCAGCCAGAAGCTCGAAACCTGGGCCGCCCGTGAAGCCGATGGCCAACTCGACTGGCAGAAACTCTTCGCCAGCCAACCGGCCAAACCGGCGACAAAACCCGAGTCGACCAAGGCCCCGGCAGCGGCAGACTCGCCGCAACCAAAACCCGATCCAGCGGTGCCGAGCAAGCCCTGGCAAGTGCTGCTCAAGGATGTCGAACTGCGCAACTATCAAGTGCACCTGGCCGACCGTCAGGCCCAGCCGGCAGTGGCACTGGAGCTCGGCCCGCTAAATGTCGACGTGAAGAACTTCGATAGCCTCAATGGCTCGCCGTTCTCCCTCAAGGTCGATACCGGCCTGGGCAAGCAGGGCAAGATTCTCGCGGTCGGCGATGTCAACCTTGCGCCGATCAGCGCCAAGCTCAAGGTCCAGACCAAAGACATCGACTTGCGCATCGCCCAATCCTATATCAACCCGTTCATTCGTCTGGAACTGCGTTCCGGGATGCTCGGCAGCGACCTCGCGGTTGATCTGAAAAGCACCGAGCCACTGGCGTTCAGCGTCACCGGCCGCGCTCAGGTCGATCAACTGCACACCCTCGACACCCTGAAAACCCGCGACTTCCTCAAGTGGCAGCAAGTGGTGGTCGAAGGCCTGAATTACCAGCACGGCGACAGCCTGTCGATCGACAAGATCAACCTGCAACAGCCGTATGTGCGCTTCATGATCAACGATGACCGCACCACCAACATCAATGACCTGCTGATCCCGCAATCGGCCGACAGCGCCAGCACAACCGCCGCCACGAAACCTGCCGCGAGCAAGGACAAGCCACTGGGCATCCACATCGGCGCGATTGCGATCAACGACGGCTCGGCAAACTTCGCCGACTTCAGCCTGACACCGAACTTCGCCACCGCCATTCAACAGCTCAACGGCCAGATCGGCACTATCGACAGCCGCCAGGTCAAACCCGCCGCCGTCGACATCAAGGGCAAAGTCGACCGCTACGCCCCGGTGACCATCAAGGGCAGCGTCACCCCGTTCGACCCGATGTCCGCGCTGGATATCGCCACCAGTTTCAAGCGGGTCGAACTGACCACCCTGACCCCCTACTCCGGCAAGTTTGCCGGCTACCGGATCCGCAAGGGCCGGCTCAATCTCGACCTGCACTACCAGATCGTCAAAGGCCAGTTGAAAGCCGAAAACAAAGTGGTGGTGGAGCAACTGCAATTGGGCGAAAAAGTCGACAGCCCGGACGCCGTGAGCTTGCCGCTGAAGCTGGCCATCGCCTTGCTCAAGGACAGCGATGGAAAAATTTCCATTGACCTGCCGATAACAGGCGATCTGAACAACCCGCAATTCAGCATCATGCCGATCATCTGGCAAACCCTGCGCAACCTGATCGTGCGCGCGGCCGAGGCGCCCTTCAAGCTCATTGGTGGGCTGGTCAACGGCAGTGGGGCCGAGGACCTGGGCAGTGTGTCGTTCGCACCCGGCTCAAGCGAGCTGAGCAAGAACGCCGAGTCGGCGCTCGATACCCTGGCCAAAGCGCTCAAGGAACGTCCGGCCCTGCGCCTGGAAATCGAAGGCACCGCCGCCGAGAAGAGCGATGGGCCCTTGATTGCCGAACAGCGACTGGAACGTGAATACCAGTACAACTACTACAAAATGCTCCAGCGTCGCGGCGAAAAAGTCCCTGCGCAAGCCTCGTTGCTGGACGTCCCGGACAGCGAAAAAGGCCCGCTGCTCGAAGCCATCTACCGTACGCGCCTGAAAACCCAGCCACCGGCCGAATGGACGCAACTGGGCAAAGCAGAGCGCACCGCCAAACTGCGTGAAGGCGTGATCAAGTTCTGGTCTTCAGACACCGCGCTGCTGCGCCAGCTGGGTCAGGATCGCGCCAGTACCATCAAGGACTATCTGGTCGACAAAACCCAGCTCGCCGATGACCGGGTGTATTTCGTTGACGCTAACCTGGGCGAAGCCGAAAGCGATGGCCGAGTCGTCACGCCCATGCACCTGGACGCGGAGTAAGCATGAATAGCCGATTGCTGATCAGCCTGGCACTGGCGTTGTTCGCCAGCCAGGTGCAGGCCCAGACCGATACCTTGCGCTGCGGCAGTCAATTGATCAGCCTCGGCGATCGCACAGGTGAAGTGCTGCACAAATGTGGCGAGCCGGTTGCGCGTGATGCGCTGGGCTACAAACGCAGCGTCAATCGCCGGGAAGAAGTCCCGGTTGAGGAATGGACCTACGGTCCGAACAGCGGCATGTACCAATACCTGCGTTTTGAAGGCAACCGCCTGGTACGGATCACCAGCAAACGCGGTAGCTGAAGTTACGATCCAATGTGCCAATGTGGGAGCGAGCCTGCTCGCGATAGCTGACTAACATTCAACATATAGGTTGGATGATGAGTTGCTATCGCGAGCAGGCTCGCTCCCACATTGGTTCTACAGCGCTCTCAAGATTCCCTTCTCCCGGTTAAGAGGAAAAGCCTTGAGTCTTACTGGGTCATCAGGCCATCAGCCGATACGGCTTTGACGCCTTTGATTTTCTTGGTGATAGCGACGGCCATTTCTTTCTGAGACTGGGTAATGGCTACTTTCGACGATAGAGAAACGACGCCTTTGTTGGTTTCGACTTTGATGTCAGTGCCAGGAATCCCTTTCTCGGTGACCAGATCGCTTTTCACTTTAGTGGTGATCCAGGTATCGGAAGTCGCTTCCTCGGCCTTGGTCATTTCACCGGCAGCCACCACCATCGGCGACTGTGTGGTTTGAGTGGTCTGCGCAAATGCAACGTTGGCCATGGTCAGGGTCAGGGCGGTTGCAGCGGCGGCAGCGATAGCGAACGTCTTCATACGAGTAACTCCTGTTCTTCCAGAAAGTCTGCTGCATGCCTTCTCAGCAGGGTTAGCAGAGACAGTGCGAAGGCTGTGCCAACTTCCCGCAACCCAATAAGTCTATATAAATCAATAAATTACAAAAAAATCAAACCCCTGGAATCATGCAAAATGCATGACCCGGGCATTGTCGACATGCAAGTTGCGGGTTTTATCGATTGACCGCGGGCCCATCGAACAGTGAAAAAAAATGCCTCGCGTCCGTAGAAGCGAGGCATTGATTGACGCGAGATCAGGCGCCAGTGCAACCCTTCGGCGCGTAGTCCTGCAAGGCAGTGGTCGCGCAGGACCAGCCGTTTGTAGCATCACGAGTCAGAGTGATGGTTTTACTCAACACAGGCGCTGGCGCATTCACCAGCGTGCACACAATGGTGCCGGCCCCTGTGGCTGCAGTGCCTGTCACCACCAGAGTGCAATTGCTGGTCGCCGCAGCGCCGCCAGGCCCCACGTTCGCCGTGGTCGGCGCAGTCCCTTGATTGATCACATCCTCATACGGAACCTTCATCGCCGAAATCTCGGCCAGTCCGGCGGTGAGCTTGGCCCGCGCCTGATACTTGGAATACATCGGCAACGCGAACGTCGCCAGAATGCCGATGATCGCCACCACGATCAGCAGCTCGATAAGAGTAAAACCTTTTTGATTATTCATAGAACAGGCTCCATGCATGAGGCGAAATCTCATGTCCTGAACCAGTCACAGCACAGCACGTGCCAAACCCTGCGCCCCCTGTTTACAGGGTGTCAGATCGGTAAAAGTCCGGCGCAGGCCCCGAGGAACCGCACTATCTGACACTTTTTGTCACCTCAAAGGCGCTGGTGTGGTTCCATCCGTTGACTAGGCTATAAGTCTTGAACGGTCTGTGCCTGGTACTCGAATGAATGACATCGCCCTCAGCGGCCTGGCCAAGCAATTGGTGCTGGCCGAACTGCTCACTGACAAAAGCGCGCAACAGGCGTATCAGCAAGCTCAACGCAATCGCGTTTCCCTGGTCAGCTATCTGGTACAGAACAAAATGGTGAGCAGTCGCCAGGTTGCGGAAATTGCCTCCGAGCATTTCGGTGTCGCCTTCCTTGACCTCAACTGTCTCGACAAGGACTCCCAGCCCAAAGACCTGGTCAGCGAAAAGCTGATTCGCCAGCACCACGCCCTGCCGCTCTTGCGGCGCGGCAACAAACTGTTCGTGGGCATTTCCGACCCGAGCAATCAACAGGCGATCAACGACATCCAGTTCAGCACCGGCCTCACCACCGAAGCGATCCTGGTCGAAGACGACAAGCTCAGCGACGCCATCGACAAATTCTTCGACAGCCACAGCACGGGCCTGGAAGACATGGCCGATGTCGATCTCGACGGTCTGGACATCGAAGCCGTCGACGACCAGCGCCAGGACGCCGTCACCGGCCAGGACTCCGACGATGCCCCGGTGGTGCGCTTCGTCAACAAGATGCTGCTGGACGCGATCAAGGGCGGCTCCTCGGACCTGCATTTCGAGCCCTACGAAAAAATCTATCGGGTGCGGGTGCGGACCGACGGCATGCTGCGCGAAGTCGCCAGACCGCCGACTCAATTGGCCAACCGCATCGCTGCCCGTCTCAAGGTGATGGCCAGCCTGGACATTTCGGAACGTCGAAAACCCCAGGACGGGCGGCTCAAGATGCACCTGTCGAAAAACAAATCCATCGATTTCCGGGTCAACACCCTGCCAACGTTGTGGGGCGAAAAAATCGTGATCCGGATTCTCGACCCCTCCAGCGCGCAGATGGGCATTGATGCGCTGGGTTACGAGCCCGACCAGAAAGACCTGTACATGGCAGCGCTCAAGCAACCTCAGGGGCTGATACTGGTGACCGGGCCGACGGGTTCAGGGAAAACCGTGTCGCTGTACACCGGGCTGAATATCCTCAACACTGTCGACATCAACATCTCCACCGCCGAAGACCCGGTGGAAATCAACATGGAAGGCATCAACCAGGTCAACGTCAATCCCAGGCAAGGCCTGGATTTCGCCCAGGCGTTGCGCTCATTTCTGCGCCAGGACCCGGACGTGATCATGGTCGGCGAGATCCGCGACCTGGAAACCGCCGAAATTGCGATCAAGGCTGCGCAAACCGGGCACCTGGTGCTTTCCACCCTGCACACCAACAGTGCCGCTGAAACCCTGACCCGGCTGCACAACATGGGCATCCCGGGGTTCAACATCGCCACGGCCGTGCACCTGATCATTGCCCAGCGCCTGGCTCGCAAGTTGTGCAGCCACTGCAAAAAACCCCTCTCGATTCCCGACGAAACGCTGATCAAGGAAGGCTTCCCACGGGAACGCATCGGCTCCTTCACGATCTACGAACCCGTCGGTTGCGATCACTGCAACAATGGTTACAAAGGACGAGTCGGTATTTATGAAGTGGTGAAAAACACCCCGCAGCTGCAACGGCTGATCATGGCTGAAGGCAACTCTCTGGAAATCGATACGCAGATGCGCAAGGACGGCTTCAACGACCTGCGCACCTCAGGCCTGCTCAAGGCTATGCAGGGCATTACCAGCCTTGAAGAAATCAACCGGGTCACCAAGGATTGAGTCATGGCGGTCAAAGCAATCAAGGTCAGCGTCTACGCCTGGGAAGGTACCGACAGGAAAGGCAGCAAGGTAACCGGCGAGCTGAGCGGTCATAGCCCGGCCGTGATCAAGGCGCAGCTACGCAAACAAGGCATCAACCCGGGCAAAGTACGGAAAAAAACCGCTTCGCTGTTCAACCTCGGCAACCGTATCAAGCCGCTGGACATTGCCCTCTTCACCCGGCAAATGGCGACCATGATGAAAGCCGGTGTGCCCTTGCTTCAGTCGTTCGACATCATCGGTGAAGGCTTCGACAACCCGAACATGCGCAAGCTGGTGGACGAGGTGAAACAGGAAGTCGCCGCCGGCAACAGCTTCGCCACCGCGCTGCGTAAAAAGCCGCGGTACTTCGATGAGCTCTACTGCAACCTGGTCGACGCAGGCGAGCAGGCCGGCGCGCTCGACACGCTGCTGGAGCGGATTGCGACCTACAAGGAAAAAAGCGAAAGCCTCAAGGCCAAGATCAAGAAAGCCATGACCTATCCGCTGGCCGTGATCTTTGTCGCAATCATCGTCACTGGCATTCTGCTGGTCAAAGTGGTCCCGCAGTTTCAGTCGGTGTTTTCCGGATTTGGTGCAGAACTCCCGGCCTTTACCCTGATGGTGATCGGTCTGTCCGAGTTCATGCAGGCGTGGTGGTGGCTGCTGCTCGGCGGCCTGATCGTCGGGTCCCTGAGCTTTCGCCATGCGCTCAAGCGCTCGCAACGCTTTTGCGACTGGCTGGATGCCAAACTGCTGAAAATGCCGATAGTCGGTGCACTGCTCTACAAATCGGCAGTGGCCCGTTTTGCCCGCACACTGTCGACCACTTTCGCCGCGGGTGTGCCCTTGGTCGAAGCCCTGGATTCGGTAGCGGGCGCCACTGGCAACATCGTGTTCAAACGGGCGGTCTTGCGCATCAGGCAAGATGTCTCCACCGGCATGCAATTGAACTTCTCGATGCGCACCAGCGGGGTTTTTCCCAACATGGCGATTCAAATGGCTGCCATTGGCGAGGAGTCCGGTGCACTCGACGATATGCTCGACAAAGTTGCGATCTACTATGAAGCTGAAGTCGACAATATGGTCGACAGCCTGACCAGCCTGTTGGAACCGTTCATCATGGTAGTGCTCGGCGTCATTGTCGGCGGGTTGGTGGTTGCCATGTACCTGCCCATTTTCCAACTCGGCTCGGCGATTTGAACATGCCCTTGAGTGAATACATGACCGGTTACCCACTGGCGTTCGTTGTCACCGCACTCGTGCTCGGGCTGGTGATCGGCAGCTTTCTCAATGTGGTGGTCTGGCGCCTGCCGAAAATGCTTGAGGGCGACTGGCGGCAACAAGCCCTGGACGTACTGGGTTTACCGCCCGAAGCACCGGGCCCGACCTACAACCTGATACTGCCGCATTCACACTGCCCGCAGTGCGACCATCGAATCCGCGCCTGGGAAAACATTCCGCTGCTCAGTTACCTGGCACTGCGCGGCCGCTGCTCGAATTGCAAAGCGCCGATCAGCGCCCGCTACCCCTTGACCGAACTGGCCTGCGGCGTGCTCTCGGCGTTTGTCGCCTGGCACTTCGGCTTCGGCTGGCAGGCGGCTTGGGTGCTGGTCTTGAGTTGGGGGTTGCTGGCGATGTGTCTGATCGACGCCGACCACCAATTGCTGCCGGATGTGCTGGTATTGCCGTTGTTGTGGCTGGGTTTGATCGTCAACAGCTTCGAGCTTTTCGTGCCTTTGCAGGCGGCAATATGGGGGGCAGTAGCCGGCTACCTGCTGCTGTGGTCGGTGTATTGGCTGTTCAAGCTGATAACCGGCAAGGAAGGTATCGGCCACGGCGACTTCAAGCTCCTGGCGCTGCTTGGTGCCTGGGGCGGCTGGCAGATTCTGCCGCTGACGGTCCTGCTTTCATCGCTGGTGGGCGCGGTGGGAGGAGTGATTTTGCTGCGCCTGAAAGACGCCAACACCTCGACACCGATCCCCTTTGGCCCCTATCTGGCAATTGCCGGCTGGATTGCCTTGCTCTGGGGTGGTCAAATAGCCGGCTTCTATTGGCAGTTTGTCGGTTTCAAATGAATACCCCTGTGGAAAAACCCTGGATTCTCGGCCTGACCGGTGGCATCGGCAGCGGCAAAAGCGCAGCAGCCCAGCACTTCATCGATCTGGGTGTGCATGCGGTGGATGCCGATCATGCCGCACGCTGGGTGGTCGAACCCGGTCGCCCGGCGCTGGCGCAGATTGCCGAGCACTTCGGTGCCGGTGTGTTGCAAGCCGATGGCCAACTGAATCGCGCAGCGCTGCGCAAGCTGATCTTTGAAGTTCCCGAAGAACGCCGCTGGCTCGAAGCGTTGCTGCATCCGCTGATCGCTCAGGAGATCGCTGCTCACCTGGCACGCGCACAATCACCTTATGCGATTCTGGTGTCGCCGCTGTTGATCGAGTCCGGGCAGTACAAAATGACCCAGCGAGTGCTGGTGATCGACGCACCGGAACACTTACAGATCGAACGAACCCTGCAGCGCGACCAGACCAGCGAACAGCAGGTCCAGGCGATCCTCAAGGCCCAGTCCAGCCGTCAGGACCGCCTCAGCCATGCCGACGATGTGGTGGTCAACGACCGCGACCTCGCCTGGCTGCACAGCGAGGTCGAACGCCTGCATCACTTTTACCTTACTTTGCGTGGAGGCCAGTCATGAGCCAAACCCCAACCGTCGAATGCCCGACTTGCGGCGCCCCTGTTGAATGGACCCCTGAGAGCAAATTCCGGCCGTTTTGCTCGGACCGCTGCAAACTGATCGATCTGGGCGCCTGGGCTTCGGAAGAACACAAGATCCCGGTCAGCCCCGACTCTGAAGACGAGTTGTTCTCGGAAGATTTCGACCCGCGCCACTGATCCCGCCCCTCAGGGCCGCATGAACCCGTAGTCCTGGCTTTCGTCGAGATTCTCTGCCAGAAACTGCAACTCATCGGCCAAGTCCTCGACACTGCGTACGCCCTTGCTCTGCTGCACCACCGCACTGAGCAAGGCGCGCAGGCTCAACCCTGGTTCAAACCCTGCTTCATGCGCCGACTCCAGACTGTTGCGCAATTCCTGTCTTGCCCATTCGTAAACGCTCATGCCACTGCTCCTGAGGATTTTCCAGAGCATGGAATCGCAGCCGATTCGAGCATTTGATATGGATCAAGGCTTGTCGTCGTCCTTCCACGGCGCCGACAAATAACGCGTGCGGTTGAAGGTCTCCAGCCACTCCGGACAGAACACCACCAGCGAACTGATCACCATGCCGTTGATAAACGCCTCGGGGAAAATGATCAGCCACAGGTAACCGACAAAATCCTCCAGCCATTCCGGCATCGCAAAACGCTCGTCGAACCACAATAGCCCCAGCCCAGCCAGCAGGCAGAGCAACGCCGAAAGCCCGGCGGCCAAAAAGCCCGAGCAAAAGATATACACAAAGGGATTACGCGGTTGCGCCCGCTCCACCAGGATCGCGCAGCATTCGGTGATCAGCACCGGCAACAGAATCAACAATGCGCCATTGACCCCCATCGCGGCCAGGTCCTGACGCCCGAGCAGCACCAGTCCCACCTGCGCCACCAGCCCGCCGACAATCGCCAGCGGCCAGTCCAGCAATAACGTCACCGCCGTCATGCCGATGATGTGATAAGACACGCCGGTGTCGAAGTCCCGGCGCACCAGCCAGAGGACGAACAACGCGAACACCGTACCGAACAGCAAATGCTGACGCCGACTGTCGGTGAACAACTCGACCCACGGTGCTCGCACAACGGCCCAGATCAGCACCGGCACGTAGATCAGCCAGCCGACCGTGAGGGTTTCGGGCGAGAGCAATGCGGCACCGATCATCGCGGCAGGCACTCCCACGCCCACAACGGCACAAAACCCGGTAACCCTACTGAGCAGACCTTCACTCCAGACTCCTTCCTGAACCGAAACAAGCCTTGAGTCTACACCGCCCTGCACGCGCCCTCCGATCTCAGGCCCAGTGGCGTGGATCGCTCATCACTGCCTCATGCTCGGCGAACAGGCGCGGTAACTCCGCCTTGAGAAAATCCACCCAGGTTCGGACCTTTGCATCGAGAAAGCGCCGCGACGGGTACAACGCGTAGACATTGCGCTCACGCGGACGATAGCTCGGCAGCAGCCGCAGCAACGTGCCGTCGCTCAACGGCCGTGTCGCGGTATAAAACGGCAACAGACTGACCCCCATCCCCGCCTCGGAAGCCTTGACCATCGACTCGGCAACATTGCACTGAAACGTCTTCGCCGGGCTGACGCGGTGCTCACCCTCCTCGTCATGGAACACCCATTGATCGCTGTACAACGGATCGAGCATGCGCAGGCAGCGATGATCGTTCAAGGCCAGCGGCTTGTCTGGCACCCCCTGGCGTTGCAGGTAGTCGGGGGAGGCGCAGGGCACGCTGTAAATCTGCCCGACGACCTGGGCGACAAACTGTGAGTCGGCCAGCTCATGGGCAATCGAAATCACCACGTCATGGCCTCCTTCCAGCGGATCCGGATTGCGTTGCGACAAGGTCAGCTCGAACACCACATCAGGATAGCGTTCGGAGTATCGAGCGATCAGCGGCGTGATCAGCACACCCAGGCCATGCATGCTGTGAACCCGCAACCGTCCGCTGGGCTTGAGATGAGCCCCGCGCGCTTCGGCCGTAGCCTCCTCCATCTCTTCGAGTATTTGCCGACTGCGCAGCAAAAAGCGCTCGCCAGCCTCGGTCAGGCTCAAGCGCCGGGTGGTGCGTTGCAGCAGGCGCGCTTGCACATGCTGCTCCAGATCCGCGACCAACCGGGACACTTGCGCGGTCGAGAGTTCAAGTGCGTCGGCGGCGGCGGTAAAGCTGCCGCTGTCCACCACGCGGACAAACACCCGCAAGTTATTGAGCAGATCCATAGGCCCTCCTCAGGCACTGACTGTTGCGTTACACGTAAGGCTGCATCAGGCGTTTGCCCCTTTATCGGTAGCGGGCAAGGCATAGACTTCAATCATCGGACCCCACACGGAGCACACAACAATGAAAACCTTGATCAGCCTGTTTCTGACCGTTGCCGCCACCTCAGCCATGGCCGCCGGCAACGAACCCGCCACCCCGTACAACCCGTCACAACCGCTGGACATCGCCAAGGTGGTATCGGTGACAAACACCGCCACCGCCTGCGACGTCGTGCCGGCGACCATGGTCTACATCGATCATCAAGGCCAGACCCATCGCGTGACTTACCAGGTCATGGGCAGCTGCACGAGCGATCTGTGATCCCTGGCTCGCGGCACGACTCAAACGACCATCCGTTTCGCCTGCAACGCCAGATCATGCAGCCCGGCCAAGCGCGCCATGATGCGCTCGACCACTTCGACCCGGGCCAGCGCACCACTTTGCAGTTCGTCCATCGAGTGCAGCGCCACTTCGGCCTTTTCCAGCCCCAGACGCGTTGAGCCGGCCAACTGCTCGATACCTTGACGCGCATGCTCGGCTGACTGTTCCAGACCCGTCGCGATCTGCCTGATCTGCGCACTGGAATCCGCCGCCTGACGTGACAGATTGCGCACTTCGTCCGCCACCACTGCAAAGCCTCGGCCATGGCTGCCTGCCCGTGCCGCCTCGATGGCTGCGTTCAACGCCAGCAGATTGGTCTGTCGGGAAATATCCTGAATGCTGCCGACAATCGCACCGATGCGCATCGACTGAGCGCCGAGTTCATCGAATACTTGATCGAGACGCTGCATGTAGAGGTTCAGGTCCCCCAGCACACTGGCCGAAGACTGCATGCTCAGCGCACTCGCCTTCACCCGCTCGCCGGCCGTGCGCGCCAGTTGATTGGCAAAACGCATGTCTTCCTCGGTTTGCAGCACCGACTCGGTCAATTGCTCCAGCGTGAGGTGCACAATCGCACCGGGCCATTCGCGCTCGGGTTGCACTGCCGGGGTCGGGGGCTCAATCAGCTCCACGCTCGGCACGGGAGTTTCAGACTCAAGCAGCGGCGTCACTGTCACCGGTGGCTGTCGACGATACAGCGCCGCAGCGAACAGCAATGCGAGGTTGATCCCGCCAGCCAGCAGCAGCCGCTCATTATCGCCCCAGGCCAACATCACAGCGCCCACGCCAGCACTCATCAACAACAAACCCGCACCGATCTTGCGCGGCCCGCGCTCTTGCGCGCCGGTCATAGCAGCGTCCAGGTGTAACTGAGGATCAAGCGGTTTTCGTCGATATCACTGCGGTAGTTGGAACGCGCCACGGCGTTGCGCACGCGTATCCCGAGACCTTTGAGGGTGCCGCTCTGCAGCACATAACCGAGATCGAGATCGCGTTCGYGGTCCTTGCCTTCGAAACCCTTGCCGGTGTCGACGTTGTTGCCGGTGATGTAACGCACAGTGCTGGTCAGCCCCGGCACCCCGAGGGCGGCGAAGTCGTAGTCATAGCGCGCCTGCCAGGAGCGTTCGTCGGTGTAGGCGAACTCGTAGGTCGGCACCTCGTTACCCAGCGGCGAGATGTTGGCGAAGACCCGTGGGAAGGCGCTGTCGCCATACATCCCCTGATAACCGACATAGAACGTATGGCCGCCATGCTTGGCCGAGAGCAAGGAGAAGAACGCCCGGTTGTCGATGCTGCCCAGCAACTTTTTACCGTCCTCACGGGAGTCGTAGTAGCCCAGGTTGGCGCCCAGGGTCCAGTCGCCCAACGGTTCACTGTGCTTGAGGCCGAGGAAGCGCTGGTTGTAGATATCTTCCAGTTGCCCGTACCAGGCGCTGACCGAGGTGCGTTTGTCATTGAAGGCGTAATCGGCGCCCGCAAAGTTGAAGCCGTCACTGCTGGCCTGGCGCTGCGGCACATGGCCGAGCATCGCCTGCATCTTTTGCTCGCCGGACTCGTTGCGCAGGCTGGTCGAACTCAAATGCCCTGCCTGCAAGGTCAGGCCGTTGATCTCGTTGGAGCTGATGCTCGCCCCTTGGTAGCTCGGCGGCAGCAAGCGAATATCGCTGAAGGCCAGCACCGGCAGGTTGGGTTGCAATTCACCGACCTTCAATTCGGTACGTGAGTAACGCAGCTTCAATGCGCCGGCCAGACGACTGTAATCATCCGCCGCGCGCCCATCGCTCTGTACCGGCAACAACCCGGTATTGACCCGGTCCGGACTGCTGTCGAGCTTGAGGCCGAGCAAGCCGATGACATCCACGCCGACACCGATGGTGCCCTGGGTGTAACCGGATTTGACGTTAAGGATGAAGCCTTGGGCCCACTCCTCGGCCTTCGACTGTTTGTTGGCCCCGACAATGTCGGAGAAGTCGCGGCTGAAGTAGTAATTGCGCGCCTGCAAGGTGGCGCTGGTGTCTTCGATAAAGCCGCCCTCGGCGGCCATCAAGCCACTGGAGAAACCCGAGGCGACCGCCAGGGACGCCACTGAACCAAACGTGGGGAGAATCTGTTTCATCGCTTTTCTCTTATTGTTATTGATCGACAGGTTGGCGAACGCCACCCGCAGCGTTGCGATGCGGGTGGTGGGAGTCAGACGCTGGACGGCACCAGTCTCGAGGCGACGTCTTTGCTGCTGCGTTGGCTGCTGATGGCGAACACGGTCATGGCGATGGCGGCGACCGCCCCTGGCAAGGCGAACGCCATGAAGTTCAGTTGCAGCGGCAGACTGATCCCCAGTAACGCACCGCCCAGCAGCGGGCCGACAATGGCCCCGTTGCGACCGATACCCGAGGCCCAGCCCAAACCGGTGGAACGAATGGCCATGGAGTAAAACTGTGCGGCGCAGGCGTACAACAGGATCTGCGAGCCGATCGTGGTGGCGCCGGCAATGGCGATCAGCAGATAGAGCACCGGCATCGGGCTGTTGAAGCCGAGCAAGGTGATCGATACGGCGGCGATGGCGAAGAACGCCGCCAAGACCCTCGGCAAGTTGAGTTTGTCACCCAACACGCCGCCGCCGACCGCGCCGAAGATGGCACCGAAGTTCAGTACCAGCAGGAATGACAGACTCGAACCCAGGCTATAACCGGCGTTGGCCATCAGTTTCGGCAGCCAGGAGCTCAAGGCATACACCATCAACAGGCAGCAGAAAAACGCCAGCCACAGCATCAGCGTGCGCATCGCCCGGCCTTCACGAAACAGCTGTAAAACCGGGGTGCCGCGGCCTTTTACTTCGGTCATGTGCAGTTGATCGGTGGCTTGCGCAACATAAGCCGGGTCAACCCGTTGGAGAACCTTGCGCGCCTGTTCATTGCGGCCCTGACGCAGCATGAAACCTACCGACTCGGGCAAGAAGTACATGATCAGCGGCAACAGCAGCAACGGCACAATCGCCACATAAAACACCGACTGCCAGCCGAAGCTCGGGATCAGCACGATACCGAGCCCGGCCGAGAGCATGCCGCCCACCGAGTAGCCGCTGAACATGATCGCTACCAGGGTGCTGCGGATTCTTTTCGGCGCGTACTCGTTCATCAGCGCCACCACGTTGGGCATCACCCCGCCAATCCCCAGCCCGGCGATGAACCGGCAAATGCCAAATTCAGTGGGGTTGCCGGCAAAACCATTGAGTACGGTAAAACCGCTGAAGAGCATCACGCACAGGGTGATGGCTTTTTTGCGGCCGATCCTGTCCGACAGCGGGCCGAAAAACAGTGCCCCGAACATCATGCCGAACAGTGCATAACTGCCTAATGCACCTGCCTGCAGAGGACTCAGCCCCCAGTCCCTCATCAGCATCGGCAGCACCACGCCGTAGATCACCAGATCGTAACCATCGAAGATGATGATCAGGGCACACCAGCACAGCACCCTCCAGTGAAAACGGTTGAAGCGTGCGTTGTCGATAACCTCATGTACGTCGATCGTGCGCATGGCATCTTTTCTCTTGTTGTTGTTTTTTTAAGAGCTTCGGTAACGCGGTAAACGTCCGTACAGCCAAGGGTAGGGACGCTTGGCGCGCGGCAATATCCGCTTTGTGCAGATCGCTATCCGTTTTGTGCAGTGCCCTGGACCGGGCTTTGGAGGAAGATCGCTGGATGCTTGCAACGATGAAGACTCGGGAAAGTTTTTCCTCTCCGACAAACTGTCTTCTTTGCGATCGCATTTGAACGCTAAGCTTGGCCTATGGATGACTCAGATTATTTGCGCCTGCTGACCATCGCGGCCGAGCAAGCCAACGCGTTCCTTTCCAATGCCCGCAAATGGGAGCGTGAGCGTTGGGTTTGCCAACGCCTGCTGCAAGGCTTGAACATTCCCTACCGCGTCGACGAATTCACCCCCGCCGGTGAACCGCCGGACGTACTGTTTCGCGAGGCGAATTTCGAGGTGTTCTTCGTGCTCGACGAAGGTCGACGACTCAATGACGAGTGGCGCGACGAACTGCAACGCCGGCGCAGTGCGTTCTCCCTGAGCCAACTGGTGCGCCGCGAAGCCAAGCCGAGGCGTATTCCAGCCAACGAGTTCTTGCTGAGGCTGGCACCGACCTTGCGCAAAAAAGCGCACAACTACAAAGAGCGGGGGATGGACCTGGGGGAACTGGACATCATCGCCTTCGCCAGCCTCAAGCGCGAAGTGCTTGACCTCAACAGCCATTTCCCGCCGCCGACCGAATACCTGCGCCAGGGGTGGCGCTCGCTGTCACTGGTCGGCCCGACCTTCGCCCGAGTGCTGTTTGCCCATCCCGATGCACCGGACTTTTTACGCAGCAATCTGGGGCGCAGCATCCTCTTCGACGTCGGGATCAGCCTGTGAACCCACGACAGCAATTGTTGGCGCCCCTGCTGTAGCTTCTATACATTTAGCAACGTCTACCTGACGAGGGCTTATCATGACCAGCCGCCTGAAACCCGACGACCAGCAGCATGTCGAAGAGTATCTGCAACTGTCCCAGAACCGAGTCGAGCGCCGGCCTTTCCGGCCGTGGATGCTCCTCGTGGTGGTATTGGCAGTGACCATTGGCCTGGGCCTTGTGAGCCGACTTATCAGTTACCTGACGCTATGAGCAGCGTGGCGCTCGCTCGGGTAATTGCACCGATTTCCTTTAGCCTTGCGAGATATCCCCATGACTCATCGTATTGTCATCGTTGGCGGCGGCGCCGGCGGTCTGGAGTTGGCTACCCGTCTGGGTAAGACTCTGGGCAAGCGTGGCACCGCCAGTGTGATGCTGGTCGACGCGAACCTGACGCACATCTGGAAACCGCTGTTGCATGAAGTGGCGGCCGGTTCCTTGAACTCTTCCGAAGACGAACTCAACTATGTCGCCCAGGCAAAATGGAACCACTTCGAGTTCCAGCTGGGGCGCATGAGCGGGCTCGATCGCGCACAGAAAAAAATCCAGCTGGCGGCTACCTACGATGAAAATGGCCGGGAACTGGTGCCGGCACGCGAAGTGGCTTACGACTCGCTGGTGATTTCGGTCGGCAGCACCACCAACGATTTCGGCACCCAGGGCGCGGCGCAACACTGCCTGTTCCTCGACACCCGTAAACAGGCCGAGCGCTTCCACCAGCAATTGCTCAACCACTACCTGCGCGCCCACGCCGGGCAATCCGATGCGGTGCAACAGATCAGCGTGGCCATCGTCGGCGCGGGTGCCACCGGCGTCGAACTGGCGGCGGAACTGCACAACGCGGCCCACGAACTGGCGGCGTACGGCCTGGACCGGATTCTGCCGGAAAACATGCACATCACCCTGATCGAAGCCGGCCCACGGGTGCTACCTGCCCTGCCGGAGCGGATCGGCGGCCCTGTGCATAAAACCCTGGAGAAGCTCGGGGTCAAGGTGCTGACCAACGCAGCGGTCAGTGAAGTGACTGCCGATGCGCTGATCACGGCCAGCGGCCAGGAGATCAAGGCCAGCCTGAAAGTCTGGGCAGCCGGAATCCGTGCGCCGGGTTTCCTCAAGGACATCGATGGCCTGGAAACCAACCGGATCAACCAGCTGCAAGTGCTGCCGACCCTGCAAACCACCCGCGACGAAAACATTTTCGCCTTTGGTGACTGCGCGGCCTGCCCGCAACCGGGCACCGATCGCAACGTACCGCCACGTGCGCAAGCCGCACACCAACAAGCCTCGCTGCTGGCCAAATCGTTGAAACTGCGCATAGAAGGCAAGCCGTTGCCGACGTACAAGTACACCGATTACGGCTCCCTGATCTCGCTATCGCGTTTTTCGGCTGTGGGTAACTTGATGGGCAACCTGACCGGCAGCGTAATGCTCGAAGGCTGGCTGGCACGGATGTTTTACGTGTCGCTGTACCGCATGCACCAGGTCGCGCTGTACGGCCCGTTCCGCACGGCGATGCTGATGCTCGGCAGCAGGATTGGTCGCGGCACTGAACCGCGTCTGAAGCTGCACTAACAAAACCAGTGATGTGGGAGCGAGCCTGCTCGCGATAGCGGACTGCCAGTTAACTCAATGTTGACTGACCTATCGCCATCGCGAGCAGGCTCGCTCCCACATTTTTTATCGCTCAAATTTACACCTGAAAGCGCCGCACCATGCCTTGCAACGCGCTGGCCAGTTGCGACAGTTCATGGCTGGAAGCGCTGGTCTGATCCGCACCTGCCGCAGAACGCACCGACAAATCACGGATGTTCACTAGATTGCGATCCACTTCCCGCGCCACTTGCGCCTGCTCTTCGGCAGCACTGGCGATTACCAGATTGCGCTCGTGAATTTCATGCACCGACGCGGTGATGGTTTGCAGGGCTTCGCCCGCCCGCTCGGCCAGTAGCCGCGTACTGGCGGCACGGGAGGCGCTGGCCTGCATGGACTCGAGTGCCAGGCTCGAGCCGTTGCGCATGCCCTGCACCATCTGCTCGATTTCCTGGGTCGACTGCTGCGTGCGATGCGCCAGCGCGCGCACTTCATCGGCCACCACCGCAAAACCCCGACCGCTTTCCCCCGCCCGGGCAGCTTCAATCGCCGCATTGAGGGCCAATAAATTGGTTTGCTCGGCAATGGCGCGAATCACATCCAGCACTTTGCCGATGTCCTGGGATTGGTTGGCCAGTGACTGCACGAGTTCACCGGTGTGCTGCACATCGTTGGCCAGGGCGCTGATGGCACTGGCGGTTTCGCTGACCCGCTCCTGCCCCAGTTGCGCCGACTCACTGGACTGGCGGGTCGCATCGGAAGTCGACACCGCATTGCGCGCGACTTCCTCCACGGCGGTGGTCATTTCGTTGACCGCAGTCGCCGCCTGTTCGATCTCGTTGTTCTGCTGTTGCAGGCCCTGAGTGCTGTCGAAGGTCACCGCGTTCAACTCATCCGCGGCTGTGGCCAATTGCGTGGCCGAACCGCTTATGCCTTGCAGGGTTTCCCGAAGGTTGCGCTGCATGGTCGCCAGCGCCTTGAGCAAACGACTGACTTCGTCGTTGCCATGGGTTTCGATGGGTTGGGTCAGGTCGCCCCGCGCCACGTTTTCGGCTGCATTCAGGGCTTCGCTCAGAGGGCGCACAATGCTGCGGGTCAGCAACATGGCGAGTCCGACGGTCGCCAGAGCGGCCAGACCGATGAACAGGCTGACAATCAGGCGCGAGGATTGGTAATGCGCTGCCGAGTTCTGGCTTTCAGTGGCCACCTGTTTGGCGAACAGTTCTGCCAGGTCATTGAGCTGTTTGCCGGATCCGTCGACTACGGTTTTCATGTCGACCAGCAGCAGCTTGGTCAATTCGTCACGCCGACCCTGTTCGGCCAGGACGAAAGACTGGGCGATGCCAGAACGATAGGCCGCGAAGGTTTTTTTGAACTGGTCATACAACCCTTTGCCTTCGGCAGTGGTGACCAGCTTGTCGTAGGCGGCAATCTTGTCGCTCAGTTCCTTGTCGCGGGTGTCCATCTGGCTGCGGTACTGCGCAATGTTCTTCAGATCCGGGTCCAGGGCCATGCGCAAGGAAATGGTACGGATGCGCAACATGATCTCGCGGATCTCGTCACCACCACGAATGCTCGGCAACCATTGGTTCTCGACCGCGACTTCGCTGTCGCGAATGCTCGACATCTGTCCCAGCGCGAACACGCCAAGCAAGGCGACCAGCACTGCAATAAGGGCAAATCCCAATGCTGCGCGAGGAGCGATATTCAACTGACGAAGTAACATAACGAGCGCCCTTTTTCTTGTTGTGGCTTGAGTAAAGGGGCGTGACTGCCGCAGTCCCCCGTCAGCTCGTTATCGGCAGGTTGTACGATGACTTGAAGGCAATGGGGCTTTTTCAACAGGCAAAAAAAAATCCCCGTATCTTTCGATACGAGGATTTTTAATATGGTCGGGGTAAGGGGATTCGAACTCCTGACATCCTGCTCCCAAAGCAGGCGCGCTACCGGACTGCGCTATACCCCGGTAAAAAAAAGGCACCCTTTACAAGGCGCCTTCTTCGATCAGCGCTTTTGGCCTCTGATCTTAAGATTCGATTCCAGCGCTAACTGGTTTCAAAAATGGTGGGTCGTGTGGGATTCGAACCTACGACCAATTGGTTAAAAGCCAACTGCTCTACCAACTGAGCTAACGACCCAAAAATGGTCGGGGTAAGGGGATTCGAACTCCTGACATCCTGCTCCCAAAGCAGGCGCGCTACCGGACTGCGCTATACCCCGGTTTGAAATTGGCTCCGTGACCAGGACTCGAACCTGGGACCCAATGATTAACAGTCATTTGCTCTACCGACTGAGCTATCACGGAACTACATATTTCAATTACAACTGTGAAGCTTGCTTCACCTCTTCGACCCGTTCGCATCGCTGCGTTCGTGTGTCTGAGGCGCGCTATTCTACAATCTTAAGCACCTCTGTCAACCCCCTAAATTGCTTTCAAGACAATGATTTGCAACTTATTTCAGATTTCTCCTTGGGGAGAAGAAACCGCTGGGGCGACTTACTGCGGGGCGCACTTTACAAGCCTTTTCCTTACAGTTCAACACCCTAAGAAAAAAAAGGCCCCGCGATGCGGGGCCTCCTTCATTACCGCGCTGCGAACGGTCAGTTGAAAACGATTTCGTCGTTCGCCACAGTGGCCGTCACGGTGGTGCCTGGCAGGAAAGTGCCGGCCAGAATCAGCTGTGCCAACGGGTTCTCGATCCAGCGCTGGATCGCTCGTTTGAGCGGCCGTGCGCCATAGACCGGGTCGTAACCCACTGCAATCAACTTATCCAGCGCCTCGCTGCTCAGCGTCAGTTTCAGCTCGCGCTCAGCCAGACGGCCGCGCAGGCGACCCAACTGGATCTCGGTAATGCCGGCAATCTGATCCCGTGCCAATGGCTCGAAGATCACCACTTCGTCGATCCGGTTGATGAACTCCGGACGGAAGTGCGTCGACACCGCATCCATCACCGCAGCACGCTGCGCCTCACGATCACCGACCAGTTCCTGGATCTGCACCGAACCCAGGTTGGAGGTCATGACGATCACCGTATTACGGAAATCCACGGTACGCCCGTGGCTGTCGGTCAGACGGCCATCTTCCAACACTTGCAGCAGCACGTTGAACACGTCCGGGTGGGCCTTCTCGACCTCGTCCAGGAGGATCACCGAATACGGCTTGCGACGCACCGCCTCGGTCAGGTAACCGCCCTCCTCGTAGCCCACGTAGCCCGGTGGTGCGCCGATCAGCCGCGCCACGGAATGTTTCTCCATGAACTCGGACATATCGATCCGCACCATCGCCTCTTCGGTATCAAAGAGGAATTCGGCCAAGGCTTTGCACAACTCGGTTTTACCGACACCGGTCGGGCCGAGGAACATGAACGAACCGCTTGGGCGATTCGGGTCGGACAACCCGGCACGCGAACGGCGCACGGCGTTGGCCACCGCCACCACGGCTTCGTTCTGGCCGATCACGCGTTGGTGCAACAGGCTTTCCATCTTCAGCAGTTTGTCGCGCTCGCCTTCGAGCATTTTCGACACGGGAATACCGGTCCATTTCGACACGACTTCGGCGATCTCTTCTTCAGTCACCTTGCTGCGCAGCAACTGGTTTTCACTCTTGCCGTGCTGGTCGACCATTTGCAGGCTGCGTTCCAGGTCCGGGATCACCCCGTACTGCAATTCGGCCATGCGGTTGAGGTCACCTTTGCGGCGGGCAGCTTCCAGTTCCTGGCGGGACTGTTCGATTTTCTGCTGGATCTGCGCAGAACCCTGCACTTCGGCTTTTTCCGAATTCCAGATTTCTTCGAGGTCCGAGTACTCGCGCTCGTGACGGACGATTTCTTCCTGAAGCTTTTCAAGGCGCTTCTTCGCCGCTTCGTCGCTTTCTTTCTTCAGCGCCTGGGATTCAACCTTCAGTTGAATCAAGCGCCGCTCCAGACGATCCAGCACTTCCGGCTTGGAGTCGATCTCCATGCGAATGCGGCTGGCCGCTTCGTCGATCAGGTCGATGGCCTTGTCCGGCAACTGACGGTCGGTAATGTAGCGATGGCTCAACTTGGCCGCCGCAATGATCGCGCCATCGGTGATCGCCACCTTGTGGTGAACCTCGTAGCGCTCTTTCAGGCCACGCAGGATCGCGATGGTGTCTTCTTCGCTCGGCTCGTCCACCAGGACCTTCTGGAAGCGCCGCTCAAGGGCCGCGTCCTTCTCGATATATTGGCGATACTCGTTGAGCGTGGTCGCACCGACGCAATGCAGCTCGCCACGGGCCAGGGCCGGTTTGAGCATGTTACCGGCGTCCATCGAGCCTTCGGCCTTACCGGCGCCGACCATAGTGTGCAGTTCGTCGATGAACAGGATGATCTGGCCTTCCTGCTTCGACAGTTCGTTGAGCAGGGATTTCAGGCGTTCTTCGAACTCGCCGCGGTACTTGGCACCGGCAATCAGCGCGCCCATGTCCAGCGACAGCAGGCGTTTGCCTTTCAGGCCATCCGGCACTTCGCCGTTGATGATGCGCTGGGCCAGGCCTTCGGCGATGGCGGTTTTACCCACGCCAGGCTCACCGATCAGCACCGGGTTGTTCTTGGTGCGGCGTTGCAGGACCTGGATGGTCCGGCGAATCTCGTCGTCACGGCCGATCACCGGGTCGAGCTTGCCTTCTTCGGCGCGCTTGGTCAGGTCAATGGTGTATTTGTCCAGCGCCTGACGCGATTCCTCGACATTGGCGTCATTCACTGCTTCGCCGCCACGCAGGTTGTTGATCGCGTTTTCCAGGGCTTTCTTGCTCACGCCCTGACCGAGCAGCAACTTGCCGAGCTTGCTGTTCTCGTCCATGGCGGCGAGCAGTACCAGCTCGCTGGAGATGAACTGGTCACCCTTCTGCTGGGCCAGGCGATCGGCCTGGTTGAGCAGACGCGCCAAGTCCTGCGACATGTTCACGTCGCCGGTGGGATTCTGGATTTTCGGCAGACGGTCGAGCTCTTTGCTCAACTCTTTGCGCAGGCTGTTGATGTCAAAACCGACTTGCATCAGCAACGGCTTGATCGAGCCGCCCTGCTGCTCCAGCAGCGCTTGCATCAGGTGCGCAGGTTCAATACCCGGATGATCGAGGCCGACAGCCAGGGATTGGGCATCGGACAAGGCTAACTGCAATTTACTGGTTAAACGGTCTATACGCATTGGTCACCTTCCTTTGAGCAGGCCGGAGCGATGGACACACCTAAATAGAGAAACCTGCCAGATACCCCACTAGATGCGGTCAATTCTGGAAGATTCAAGCAGCGTTTGATTGACGCAGATCAGATAAGTCTAGCGTTCGAGCCAGACCAGGGAAGCAAACCGACCGGTGCGCGGACTGCGGCGGTAAGAGAAGAAGCGTGGATCGGTCACGGTGCAGAAGCCGCCACCGTAAACAGCAGTAACACCGCAGGCTGCCAGGCGCAGGCGCGCCAGCGTATAGATGTCGGCCATGAACTTGCCGGCGTTTTGGCTCGGGACGAAGGCCTGATCGGTTTCCGCGAGTTGCCGGACAAAGGTTTCGCGAACTTCCGGGCCAACTTCAAAGGCTTTTGGACCAATGGCCGGGCCGAGCCAGACCAGCACCTCGGCAGGGTCTACGGCCAGGCTTTCGACGGTGGCCTCCAGCACACCCGCCGCCAGACCGCGCCAACCGGCGTGAGCGGCAGCGACACGGGTGCCGGCACGGTCACAGAACAACGCTGGCAGGCAGTCCGCCGTCATTGCCGTACAGGCGATGCCCGGCGTGGCCGTCCAGCTGGCATCAGCTGTCGCCACTGCAGTCGGGTCGGCATAGGCCACGGTAACCCCGTGAATCTGTTGCAACCAGGCCGGTTGAATAGAGAAATGATCGGTGAGGCGACGGCGGTTCTCGGCAACCGCTTCAGGGTTGTCGTCGACGTGATCGCCCAGATTGAGGCTGTCGAACGGCGCCAGACTGACGCCGCCCGCCCGGGTGGAGACGCAGGCTTTTACCCGGGCCGGCGCGGGCCAGTCAGGAATCAGCCAGTCAATCATCCGATGAACGCCTCACGGTCTTGCTTGAGCAGCGACAGCAACCAGACGAAATCGTCCGGCAGTGGCGACTCCCAGCTCATGCGTTTACCGGTGGTCGGATGATCCAGTTCCAGGAAACGCGCATGCAGCGCCTGACGCGGGAAATGTTTCAGCGATTCAACCATGGTCACACTGGCTGCCGGCGGAATACGGAAGCGACCGCCGTAGGCGGGATCTCCGACCAACGGGAAGTTGATGTGGGCCATGTGCACGCGAATCTGGTGCGTACGACCGGTTTCCAGCTTGACCCGCACGTGAGTGTGGGAGCGGAAACGCTCGAGCACGCGGTAATGACTGACCGCCTGCTTGCCACCTTCCATCACCGCCATGCGCTGGCGTTGCTGGCCGTGACGACCGATCGGCGCGTTGATCTTGCCGCCGGCAGTGACCACGCCGATCACGATGCATTCGTAGATCCGGCTGACGCTGCGGCTCTGCAACTGAGTGACCAGCTGCGTCTGCGCCTGAATGGTCTTGGCCACCACCATCAGACCGGTGGTGTCCTTGTCCAGACGGTGCACGATACCGGCGCGCGGCACATTGATGATGTCCGGCACGTGGTGCAGCAAGGCGTTGAGCAAGGTGCCGTCGGCGTGACCGGCGGCAGGATGCACCACCAGGCCCGCAGGCTTGTTGATCACCAGGATGTCGTCATCTTCATAGACGATGTCCAGCTCGATGTCTTGAGCGATCCATTCGCCCTGAGCTTCCTGCTCGGCAGTGAGTTCAAGGATGGCGCCGCCGTGGACGATGTCTCGCGGGCGGATAACCGCTCCATCCACAGTCAGGCGGCCGTCTTTGATCCAGGCGGAAAGGCGCGAGCGCGAGTGCTCAGCGAATAATTGTGCGGCGACTTGATCGAGGCGTTGGCCGCCCAGTTCGGACGGCACCTCTGCGCGAAGTTCAATTTTATCGGACATGCTCAGACTAGGCGTCGGCTACAGCCTTTGGTTTCGGCTGCGCGCTTGTGGTTAAATACGGCGTCTTTTGCCCCGAGGCTTTTCAACGGGGCACTCATCATAACAGGACGGCCCCGCCCAAGACAGCGGCCGTCATAGGGACGCAAGCCGCCATGCAAGTGAAACACCTGCTGCTGATCGCCATCCTCGCATTGACCGCTGCTTGCTCATCGAAGGAAGTCGTCGACGAAAACCTGAGCGAGGTCGAGCTGTACCAGCAGGCCCAGCACGATCTGGATAACAATAGCTATACCAGCGCTACCGCCAAGCTGAAGGCTCTGGAATCGCGTTATCCGTTCGGCCGCTATGCTGATCAGGCTCAACTCGAACTGATTTATGCGAACTACAAGAACGCCGAGCCGGAGGCTGCCAAGTCCGCCGCCGAGCGTTTTATCCGCCTGCACCCGCAGCACCCGAACGTAGACTACGCGTACTACCTCAAGGGCCTGACCTCCTTTGACCAGGACGTCGGCCTGCTGGCGCGCTTCCTGCCGCTGGACATGACCAAGCGTGACCCGGGCGCCGCACGTGACTCCTACAACGAGTTCGCCCAGCTCACCAGCCGTTACCCGAACAGCCGCTACGCGCCAGACGCCAAGCAACGCATGATTTATCTGCGCAACCTGCTGGCGTCCTACGAAATTCACGTAGCCGACTACTACCTGACCCGTCAGGCGTACGTTGCAGCAGCCAACCGTGGTCGTTATGTCGTGGAAAACTTCCAGGAAACCCCTTCGGTCGGTGACGGCCTGGCGGTGATGGTCGAGTCCTACCAGCGCCTGCACCTGGACGAACTGGCCAATACCAGCCTCGAAACGCTGAAGCTCAACTACCCGAACCACCCAACCCTGGTCGACGGCCAGTTCGTGCCACGGGTAGCCGAAGCCGACAACCGTTCGTGGCTGAGCAAGGCTACTCTGGGCCTGATCGAATCCCGTCCACCGCTGCCGCCGGGCGAAACCCGCGCCAACCAGGACGTGATGAAGCAGTTCCAGGACGCCAAGGACGCGATCCCTGCCGAACTCAAGCCTAAAGAAGGCGATGCGGTTGAAGAACAGCCGCACGAGGCCGAAGGCAAAAGCAGCGACCGCTCGTGGTTCAGCCGCCTGACCTTCGGTGTGTTCGACTGACACCTTGGGGCACCAAAAAGGGAGACTTTCGAGTCTCCCTTTTTTATGGCCGCGTTTTATTGCGCTGTGCGCTTCTCCAGTCCTTGGCTAAACTGCCGGATTATTCATTGCAAAGCGGTTCATCATGCTTCGTTTACTGTTCTGGATTGCCCTGATTGCTGCAGCAGTATGGTTCTGGCGCAAGTTCAAGCGCCCAGACGAAACCTCCCATGCGTCCAGCGAACTCGATGCACCGCCCATGGTTCGTTGCGCCCATTGCGGTGTACACCTGCCACGCGACCGCGCGCTGAGCCTTCAACAGCAGTGGTATTGCAGCCAGGCTCACCTCGAGCAAGGCCCGAGTTCACGTGATCGCTGAGATCTCCAGTCTCGGCGACAAACAGGCCCAGCGACTGCTGCGCCTCTATCATTTCTACCGTTTAAGCATCGGCCTCCTTCTGGTGCTGTTGATCTCCAGCAACATGGACAACCAGTTGCTGGAATTCACCAATGACGACCTGCTGCGCACCGGCAGTTGGTTGTACCTGATTCTGAATATCCTGCTGGTGGTGTTTGCGGGAAACCCCAGGCAACCCGCACAGATCTTCGGCCTCACGCTGGTTGATATCCTGCTGTTGTCAGTGCTGTTCTATGCCGCAGGTGGCGTCCCCAGCGCCATCGGCAATCTGCTGATCGTGTCCGTGGCGATCGGCAATACACTGCTGCGCCGGCGCATCGGCCTGCTGCTCGCGGCGGTCGCCGCCATCGGTATCGTTTCCCTGACTTTCGCCCTGAGCGGCAGCCACCCGACTGGCGCCAATCACTACTTGCAAGCCGGCACCCTGGGCGCCCTGTGCTTTGCTGCAGCGTTGCTGGTGCAAGGCCTGACCCGACAACTGGAGGTCAGCGAGAGTCTGGCCCAGCAGCGCGCCAGCGAAGTGGTCAGCCTGGAAGCGCTCAATGCGCTGATCCTGCAACGCATGCGCACCGGCATCCTGGTGCTCGACAGTGAGCGTAGGGTTCAGTTGGCCAATCACAGCGCCTTGAGTCTGTTTGGCCAGACACACCTCGACGGCCAGCTCATCGACGATTATTCGACAGCCCTGGTCGAGCGCCTGCAACTCTGGTTCAACAACCCGACCTTGCGCCCACAAAGCCTGAAAGTCGCCCGTACCGGCCTGGAACTGCAACCGAGCTTCATCGCGCTGGGCCTGAACGAACAACGCCAGACCCTGGTATTTCTCGAAGACCTCGCCCAGGTCGCGCAACAGGCCCAGCAACTCAAGCTTGCAGCACTGGGCCGGCTGACCGCAGGCATTGCCCATGAAATCCGCAATCCGTTAGGTGCCATCAGCCACGCGGCGCAGTTGCTGAACGAGTCTGAGGAACTGATGGGCGCCGACCGGCGTCTGACGCAGATTATTCAAGACCACTCTCAACGCATGAACCGAGTGATAGAAAACGTCCTGCAGCTTTCACGGCGCCAGCAATCCGCGCCGCAACGGCTCGACTTGAAACAGTGGCTGGAGCAGTTCGTGCGAACGGTCCGGGAACATGCGACAGATCGTCAGCAGATTCATCTGAGCATGGGCGCAGGGCCTTTCACCACCTTGATGGACCCCGATCAACTGACTCAGGTGCTCGATAACCTGCTGCGCAATGCCTGGCGCCACAGCGCCCTTGCACACGAGGAGGCCGAGGTCCGGCTCACGCTGTTTGTCGATCCCGACAGCCAGCTTCCCACCCTTGAGGTGCAGGACAACGGCCCCGGCGTCCCAGCGGAGCAGCAAGCGCATCTATTCGAGCCTTTCTACACCACCAGTAGCCAGGGCACTGGCCTGGGTCTCTATCTGTCCCGTGAGCTGTGCGAAAGCAACCAGGCCCGCCTAGACTTCAAACCACGCCAAGGCGGCGGCTGCTTTCGTATCACCTTTGCTCACGGACGGAAACAAAGTTGAAGACAAGCTCACGGCAAAAAGTCCTGATCGTCGATGACGAACCGGATATACGCGAACTTCTGGAAATCACCCTCGGCCGAATGAAACTCGACACGCTGAGCGCGCGTAATGTCAGCGAAGCGCGGTCGTTGCTGACCCAGGAGCGGTTCGACCTGTGCCTGACCGACATGCGGTTGCCCGACGGTACCGGCCTGGAGCTGGTGCAGCACATTCAGCTGACTCATCCATACGTGCCCGTGGCGATGATCACCGCTTATGGCAGCCTCGATACCGCCATCAACGCGCTGAAAGCCGGGGCCTTCGACTTCCTGACCAAACCGGTGAACCTCACCCGGCTGCGCGAGCTGGTGGTCAGCGCCCTGCGCTTGCCGGTCGCGGGCGACGCGGCAAGTGCCATCGATCGCCGGTTGCTCGGCGACTCAGTGCCCATGCGCAGCCTGCGCAAGCAAATCGACAAACTGGCGCGCAGCCAGGCACCGGTGTACATCAGCGGCGAATCCGGCAGCGGCAAGGAACTGGTCGCCCGGCTGATTCATGAACAAGGTCCACGCAGCAGCCAGCCGTTTGTGCCGGTCAACTGCGGGGCGATTCCGTCCGAATTGATGGAAAGCGAGTTTTTCGGTCATCGCAAAGGCAGTTTCAGCGGCGCCATCGAAGATAACCCCGGGCTGTTCCAGGCGGCCAATGGCGGGACACTGTTTCTCGATGAAGTGGCTGACTTGCCGCTGGCGATGCAGGTCAAATTGCTGCGCGCGATTCAGGAGAAGGCGGTACGCAGCATTGGTGGACAACAGGAAGCCATCATCGATGTGCGAATACTCTGCGCCACCCATAGGGATCTGGATGCTGAAGTGGCCGCCGGGCGCTTTCGGCAGGATTTGTACTATCGGCTGAATGTCATCGAGTTGCGCGTCCCGCCGCTACGCGAACGCCGTGACGACATCGAGCTACTGGCCAGTCATGTGCTCAAGCGTCTCGCGGCGGTCAGCGGCTTGCCGGCCGCCCATCTCCAGCCGCAAGCCCTCGAAGCGCTCAAGCATTACCGTTTTCCGGGCAATGTCCGCGAGCTGGAGAACATGCTCGAACGCGCGTACACCCTGTGTGAAAACAAGCAGATCGAAGCCAGCGACCTGCGCCTGACTGACGGTAATTGCAGCGCCGAAACCGGATTGCCGGACCTGACGAAAATCGACAATCTTGAGCAGTACCTGGAGAACGTCGAACGCAAACTGATTCTCCAGGCGCTCGAAGAAACCCGCTGGAACCGCACAGCGGCGGCCCAACGGTTGAACCTGTCGTTTCGGTCGATGCGTTACAGGCTGAAAAAGCTGGGGCTGGAATAAGACCCTAAAAGATCGCAGCCTAAATCCGGCCCACGGGTGCATAAGGCGCCGGATCAATAACCGGTTCTCGCCCCAGCATTACATCCGCAAACAACTGACACGACGCCGGCGCCAGCACCAAGCCGTTGCGGTAATGCCCGCAATTGAGCCATAACCCGGCAAATCCGGGCACGGCGCCAATATACGGAATCCCTTCCGGCGAACCCGGCCGCAGCCCTGCCCAATGCCCGACCACCTCGGCCTCGGCCAGCGCCGGAATCAGCTCGACCGCCGAGGCCTTGAGGCTTTCCAGCGCGGACTCGGTCGGCGTCTTGTCGAACCCTTCGTGCTCCAGCGTGCTGCCGATCAGGATGTGTCCGTCCCGGCGCGGAATGGCGTAACGGCCCTTGGCCAGAACCATGCTCGACAGGAAGTCCGACGCGCACTTGTAGAGAATCATCTGCCCCTTGACCGGCTCGACCGGTAGATCCAGGCCCAGGGTTTTCAGTAAATCACCGCTCCAGGCGCCAGCGGTCAGTACTACCTGATCGCCATGGATCGGGCCTTTTGAGCTCTCGACGCCCACCACCGCATCGCCTTCACGAATGAACGCGCTGACTTCGCACTGTTCATGAATGGTCACGTTGGGCAGCGCCAGCAAGGCCGCCTTGAGGGACTTGACCAGTCGCGGGTTACGCACGTTAGCGACATCGGCCATGTAGATTGCCCGCGAGAACCCCTGCCCCAATACCGGCACGGCATCGTGAGCAGCCGAGATATCCACAGGGCTCAGCGGACGATGTTCGCGTTTTGCCCAGGCCAGCGCCTCCGCCTCGTCATCCAGATCCAGCCAGTACAGGCCCGTGGTGTGCACCTCGGGATCGACTCCGGTGCTCGCAAACAGACGTTCAGCCAGTTGTGGATAAAAATCCTGGGACCAGTGGGCCAATGCAGTGACCGCCGGGCTGTAGCGCCACGGGTACAGCGGCGAAACGATGCCGCCACCGGCCCAGGAAGACTCCTGCCCCACGTTCGAGCGATCCAGCAGGACCACGCTCTGCACGTGCGACGCCAGATTAAACGCGGTCAGCAGGCCGATCACCCCACCGCCGACAATCACCACTTGCTGTTGCTTGGCCATCATCTGATCCAACGATAAAAAAGACAGGAGGCGCCAAACGCGCCCGAGAAAAGGTACTCAGCGACCCCAGCAATCCTTGGTGGTCAGCCCGGTCGTCGCATTGTTCATGCCTCTGACGCCGGTGTTGCTGAGGGTGAAATCCCCACACTTGTCACTGGCCATCGTTGACCCGGCCTTGCGCACGGCGGTGAGCAGGAAGGTCTGATCGGTCAATGTCGGGGTAATGGTGTAGTAGTCATTGCCGGCACTCAGCCCGGTAGCGTTGCTGTACACATTGTTTTTCGAATAGAACCGTTCAAGGTTTTGTGCCTGCTCGGACAGCAACCCGGCAATTTCGGTGCGATGGCTTCGCTTCACGTACTCGGAAAGGAGTGGAGCGGAAATGGTCACCACAATCCCGATGATCGCGATCACGATCATGATTTCGATCAGGGTAAAACCTTGGTTGGATCTGCGCATTGCCTCAACTCTCACTTACTGTATTTGTCGCCACATGATTCGACGGCTGCCGCCGCCGGATTTTTCAACCAGAGTGGTGATGCCGCCACTGGAGTCGTTCACGATTTTACGGGCTGCACTGTTGACGATCGCATTCAGCGTCGGAATGCCACCGGTAAAAATCACCCCGCTGGAGATCGTGTCGTTCGTGTCGACCAGGCCATCGCCATTGGTGTCGAGCACCGCATAGTTGAGCATCTTACCGCTGAACGCATCGAGTTCGACCAGTTTGCCGTTGCCAAAGCTTGAACAGGGGTCCGTGGTATCGATGCTGGCCGTGGCAAACACAATCCGCCCGAGCACCAGGGCAGCCTGGTTGATCACCCGTTCACCGGTCAGGGCATTGTTGTACACCAGCGGCAAGTACCAGCCGTTCTGCGCCGGATAGGTCACGGGGTTCTGCGAGGTAGTGATGAACTGGCCCCCGGCGGTCCCCGTGAAGACCCCGGTCACAGCCTGCGCCTGCAAGCTCGACACGGTGATCTGCCCCGAGCCTCCATCGGCATCCCACACCCCATAGAACGCTTGCAGGTCCTTGCTGAGCTTGTCGGCGGTCTCGTTGAATTTCCCGGTACCGAAAAACACCTCTTTGCCGTTGATCGGGTGGTCCGCCAGCAACGGTTGCGCGGTGATCGGCTGCGTCGCGCCGCCGGGCGCAGTGAATAGCGGTTTACCGGAAAAGGCCACGCCCCAACTGGCGGGGTTCGAGCTGCTCAAGTCGAACTTCCACAACCGGCCTTTCAAGTCGCCACCATAGGCCGCCTGCACAATGCTTTGCGAATCGACCTTGAGCTTGACCGATGACAGGCCATTGGTGGTTTCAGTGCTGTCGATAACGATTTTCCTGATTAGCGAACCGTCGCGAATATCCACCACGTACAGCGCGGCAACACCCGAGTTGCTGCCGTAGCCATTCGAGATGAAGGCCGCCCAGCGACCATCGGCCAAGCGTGCCACTTCCGGCCGTGCGTAGGCATAACCCAGATCATTGAAAGCGT
This sequence comes from Pseudomonas sp. 05N36, assembly GCF_056397385.1. NCBI lineage: Bacteria > Pseudomonadati > Pseudomonadota > Gammaproteobacteria > Pseudomonadales > Pseudomonadaceae > Pseudomonas > Pseudomonas sp. 05N36. The sequence continues at coordinate 69,178 of NZ_JBFTNH010000020.1, forward strand.
TCGCGGTGTTGGCGGTGGTCGGCGCGCTGATTTCCCACAAGGCGTTGGTCACGTTCCCCGCCGCCCCATCAAACAGCTGCACGGCGTAAAAGGTCTTGCCGCCCGCCCCCACGCCACCCAGGGCCAGGGTTTTCCAAGCGTTGTTGAGTTGGGCATCGAATACACCGACCTGACCATCGTTGAGGAACTTGTGGCTGGTGCCATTGATGTAGGCGGTATCGGCGATGAAATGCAGCGACGACAGCACGCTGGAAGGCATGTAGCCGTAGCGCCGCGCACCGTTGCCGGCGTTGATGACATTCACGAAGCCATCGTTGGCATTCACCACCAGGCTGGTGTTCATGTTCGCGGCTTTGCTGGTCAGGAACGTGCTGTAACTGGTACTGCCGGCCAGGTCCGAAGCGGTTTTGTCGGTGGGCGATGCCAGCGCCAATGGCGAGTTGATGATGTCCCCCAGCAGCACGGTACGGGTCTTCAAGCCGGCTTTGTTGGTGCCCTTGCTCCACTCCACCAGATCGCTACCGCTGATACCGGTCGGCAGGTTCTGGCTGAGGCTGGTTTGCTGGGTGCTGGAGAAGTTGCCGTAGGCCAGGGTAACCGCGGCGTTGGTTGTGGTGTTCCAGGACTGATAAGTCGGCGCCGTCGCACCGGGGACGATGGCCGTGTCGGTGGTCCACAGCACAGAAGTGGTGTCCACGGCTCCGCTAGAGGTGAAGCCAAAGGCCTTGATCGTGCCGCGCCAGTCCTTGGGGTCGTAGCCGGTCTGAAAATAACTGGAGCCACTGGTCACTGTGTTGCTGCTGGCGACACCGCTGCCACCCGAGCCAGCCTTGGTGGAAATGTTGCTCAAGGCTGCCGATAACGCGGTGTTGAGGCTGGCGCTGTCGGTTGCCTGATAGTACTTGCCCTGCCCGTAACGGGCGGCATCCGCCAACATCTGATTGGCGGTCGCGAACCCCACCGTGTAGGTGTTCAGGTTTTGCTTGGGGAAGTCCGGGGAACTCCAGCTTTTACCCGCCAGGTCCGTGCCGGTGGAGCGCATGTCGATGTCAAAGGCGAATTTGGCGATGTCGTCCAGGTACAGGGTGTCACCCTCGTCATCGCCGTTAAGGTCGTTACCGTCATTGTTGATCCCGTCCCAGTTGGGCAGCCGGGTACCGCCGAGTGGATCGTCGCTAGGGAAAGTTCGGTCGTAGGTCGGCAGGCCATCGGTGATGACCACCCCGTAGCTCTTCTGGCAGCGGTACTGGATCGGACTGGTGTAGGTGGCTGGCCCTGAGTTGTAGTACGGCGTCATGCCGCGAAAATAACGGGTGATTTCGTAGTAGGTTTCTGCCAGTGGTGTATTGGATATTGCGCTCAAACCGCCGATAGCAGAGATCAGCGCGTTGTAGTTGGCGTCCGCCTGGGCCTGGGTCACGCTGCCGCTGACCACCGTCAGATCACTGATGTCGTTGACGATGTAACCGCCATTACCGGCATTATTGTTGCCAATACCACTGCCATGGCCGTTGCCATGATTACCATCGCTGTTGCCGTGGGTATTCGGCGAATTAAAGGTTGCCAGACCGAAACGCAGCCCGCGATTACTGGTGATCAGCGCCGTGGCTACGTTGCGTGCCACGTTGATTCGGTAGTCATTGGGTATCGAGCCGTCGGTGAAGTCGCGATTGCTGCCGTTGGCCAGGCTCACCAGGTAGGAAATGTAGTTGTCGGAATAACGGGTGTTGCCACCTCCCACCGGGTCCGGGAGCTTCAGGCACAGCGGCGTCAGGCTGTTTTTGTAGAACGCGTAGTAACCGCTGGAACACCCCGACTGGGGCAAACTGGACAGCAGGATCGGATCGCCGACGATAGCGGAGCCACTAAGACACAAGCCCAAGAGCGCGTTGCATTGCTGGGCCGGCGTTCGTGAAACGGTCGGGTCAAACCCCGAGGCATAGATGATGCTGTTCATGCTCCCCGAATCATCGAGCAACAGCAGCACGTTTGGCGCGACTGCCGACGCGCCGAGCAGTGGTGAGTCCGATGGCGTGAAAGCATACGCCGGAGCGGCCAGATAAAGCCCCAGCAGCCAGCCGCAGGCTAACCGCATCAACCAATGGCGCCGCTCCCGACGATGAGCCTCAGTATTTCGCATAGATGCTCTCCACCACACTGCGCGAAGTACCCGCCAACCCGACAGCGGTGACCCGATAGAGCGTCGCCGAGGTATTGCTCGGGACATTCACGGCGCTCAACGTGGTGCCCAGGTTCTGCACACCGTAAAAGCCGCTGCCGGCAGCGATCCAGGTCACCCCGGAGGTGGCGTTGAAGCCTGCGGCGGTGATCACTGAAGATTCCGCCGGCGGAGCACATTGAGTGGTCGTGGCGCATGCCGCCAGGGTGTATGCACTCAGTTGCACGGCGCTTTCACCGATCCGTAACGCCGCCTCTGCGCCCTGGAAGGATTGATTGCGCAGCGTCACGCTGCCGGCCATTTTTTCCTGGAGCGTGGCGTTCTGCATCGACGAGATACCGATCAGCGTCAACAACAGCAGAAACACCAGGCTCATCAGCAGTGCCATGCCGCGCTGGGCGTGTGCCTTGAGGGGCGAAAGAATCATTGGCATCGCCCCTACATCAACCGGTTGCGCAAAGCGGCAACCACGTTGAAGGTCTGATTGCGCACGCGGTTGTTGGGGTCCGCCAGGGTCAGACTCAAGCGCACACTGCGGATTCGCGCCGGGTCGGCCGGATTGCTGCTGTAACTCGACGCGGCAACATCGGTGGCGCTGGTGGCCATGCCGAAGGTCACGTTGAAAGCACTGACGTTGCTCACCAGCGCCGCCGACATAGTGTCCGTGGTCATCAGGATCTGGCCATTGCTCAGGCGATAGGACAACCGCCGGATCGGAAACGCCAGTTGCCCGGCTGCCGGGGTGTGCACCTTGGTATAGGCCGTTGCGCTGGTTCGGCAGTCAGACACCACGGTCCAGGTCGGATCCCCGCCGTTGCCGCCGACATCCGACGTTACCAGGGTCAGTTTGAGTGCCACGTTATCCCAACTGATCGGGGTGATCTGGCTGGCATTGAAGTCGCCGGCCGAGCTCGCATCGGTAATCGTCCCCAGGCAACCGAACATGCCGACCATACGGATTTCCTGAATCATCTTGCTCAGGACAAACCGCGCATCCTCCTGCATCCCGGCAGAGGTGTTCTGGCTGATGTAGGTGCTTTTCGCCGATATAAAAATCTGCGCCACGCCGAGCACCACGATCAGGCTGATCGCCATGGCGATCATCAGCTCGATCAGACCAAACCCTCGCGACGATCGACTCATGGCGTCACCAGCGGATCGACGGTGGCGCGGYTGCTCAGGACAAAGCTGCGGGTCGAACTGGCGGCTGCTGCCCGCGAATCATCCCAGGTGATGGTGATGGTATACACCCGCTGGTTCAGGGTAATGCTGCCCGTAGCGGTCGGGCCGCCGAAGCTTGTGATATTGGTGGTGAAGTCATACAGGTCCTGATCCCGGGTGACATTCAAATTGCCCGAGGTCGGCGGCGTGATGGTGTAGTCGGCCGCGGAATTGGCGCGAATCCGGTCCATCATGTCGTAGGCGATAAAGCTCGCCTGGCTGCTCATCAGCGAGCTGTCGGTGTACTTCAACGCATTCAGCTGAGTCGCCGCCGCGCCCAGTAGTCCTACGCTCAGAATCAACAGCGCAACCAACACTTCGATCAGCGTCATGCCGTCCTGTGCACGCGATCCCGCTCCTGTCATCCGCAGCTTCCACCCAAGACAATCCGTCCGTTTAAACACACGCTGAGCGTCCGGCTCTGCGCCCCTGATACGTAATTGAACAGCACTGCCGTGGCCGGCGCCGACAACCCACCCAAGTTGTTGAAATCGATGCTGGTCACTCCAGAGGTTAGCGTCAGAGTGGCGCCGCTGCTCATTGCCGGAATAACCCGCAATACATTCGCCGGTGAGCCGGTGCTGTCATACACCGTCAACTCCCCGGTCCAGACGCTGCCGCCGGCAGTTGGCCGAACCCGGGTAGTGATGCCCCGGTCGATCGCCTCCAGCCTGGCGTAATTGAGCCCTCGCTGCAGATCACTGATTTCGGTATCGGCCCTGGCGTTCTGTATAGAACTGTTGAACGCCGGTACCGCCAGGGTGAGCAGAATCGCCATGACCGCAAGGATCACCAGCAATTCGACCAGCGTGAAACCTTTTGTACGATGATTCATCGCTGCCCTCCGCTGCCAACGACTACACCTAGCTGTATCAAGCTAGAACATTCAACCGCTAGCCGCAGGGTTGTTTTGACATTCGTTGCACAAACCAACGCCCTCTCCAGGGAAGGAGATGCCATGCACCAGAAGGGTTTCGGTCTGATCGAACTGCTTATCGGACTGGCAATCGCAGCGATCGTTCTGCACCAGGTCAGCCCGGTGCTCAGCAAGTACACGCAATCCGTGCGTCGTGAGAGCGCGGCGCAAACACTCGCCAGCGGCATGCGCAACGCCCGCACCGAGGCCATCCTGCGCAATCAGACCCTTGTCATCCACGCGTTGAACGACGATTGGGGTCAAGGCTGGCGAATCATTCTGGACATTAGTGGCGAGGGTCATCAGGACAGCAGCAACCCGCTGTTGCTCGAGCGCCAGACAAGCGTCGGGGTGCCGATTGTGGGTAATCGGCCGGTGAGGAGTTTTGTACGGTTCAGCAGCCTGGGCGAGCCGCTGATGCCCGGCGGTGCGTTTCAGGCCGGGACGTTGCACATCTGCGCGGGCCGCGAGCCGGTCAGTCATCACCAGGTGGTGCTGTCCAGAAGCGGCCGCGTCAGCCTGCGCAGCGACAAGGCCGAGCAGGCCTTGTGTGCGGGAGGAGAGGAATCAGAGCAGGGAGCGAACGCGTAGCTCTTTGGGCATGGAGAAGGTGATGTTCTCCTCGCGACCGGCCAGTTCATCGGCGCCGGTAGCGCCCCAGGCCTGCAGTTGCTCGATAACACCACGAACCAGTACTTCCGGCGCCGAGGCCCCGGCGGTGATGCCGATACGCTCGACGCCATCGAACCAGCTGCGCTGCATATCTTCAGCACCGTCGATCAGGTACGCCGGGGTGGACATGCGCTCGGCCAGCTCGCGCAAGCGGTTGGAGTTGGAGCTGTTCGGGCTGCCGACCACCAGCACCACGTCGCATTCGTCAGCCAGTTGCTTGACGGCGTCCTGACGGTTTTGCGTGGCGTAGCAGATGTCGTCCTTGCGCGGGCCGCCAATGGCCGGGAAACGAGTGCGCAAGGCATCGATCACGCGGCTGGTGTCGTCCATCGACAAGGTGGTCTGAGTGACGAAGGCGAGTGTTTCAGGGTTGCGCACGTTCAGCGCGGCAACGTCCTTTTCGTCTTCGACGAGGTAGATCGCACCACCGTTGCTGGCGTCGTACTGGCCCATGGTGCCTTCGACTTCCGGATGGCCGGCATGGCCGATCAGGATGCACTCACGACCGTCGCGGCTGTAGCGCGCCACTTCGATGTGCACTTTGGTCACCAATGGGCAGGTCGCATCGAAGACCTTCAGGCCACGGCCTGCGGCTTCTGCACGAACGGCCTGGGAAACCCCATGGGCGCTGAAAATCACGATGACGTCGTCCGGCACCTGGTCCAGTTCTTCGACGAAGATCGCTCCGCGTGCGCGCAGGTCCTCAACGACGAATTTGTTGTGGACCACTTCGTGGCGCACATAGATCGGCGGCCCGAAGACTTCCAGGGCGCGGTTGACGATTTCGATCGCCCGGTCCACGCCGGCGCAGAAGCCACGGGGGTTGGCGAGTTTGATTTGCATGCTGTGCCTCGTGTCTTGCGCGCAAGAAATAGCGAAAACAGTGAAAAACTATTGTGGGAGCGAGCCTGCTCGCGATGAGTACCTGACATTCAACGATGATGGTGACTGACACTCCGCCATCGCGAGCAGGCTCGCTCCCACAGTCGATCTCATTGGATCAGTTACAGCGCTTTGACGTTGATGATTTCCACGTCAAAGGTCAATGTCTTGCCAGCCAGCGGGTGGTTGAAGTCGATGGTCACCTGAGCGTCATCGAACGCCTTGACCACACCGGGCAGCTCGGTAATCGCCGCATCGTTGAAGATCACCAGCAGGCCTTCGGACAGCTCCATATCCTGGAACTGCGAACGCGGGATGATCTGCACGTTTTGCGGGTTGGGCTGGCCAAAAGCGTTTTCTGGTTGAATCGTCAGATTACGCTTGTCACCCGCCTTGAAGCCAAACAGTGCAGCTTCGAAACCTGGCAGCAGGTTACCGTCGCCGACCTTGAAGGTCGCCGGGGCTTTGTCGAAGGTGCTGTCGACGGTGTCGCCGTTCTCCAGGCGCAATGCAAAGTGCAAAGTGACTTCCGTGTTCTGGCCGATGCGTTGCTCAGCCAATACCTGTTCAGTCATGAACGGCTTCTCCGGTCTTCTTGCTTTTGAACATATCCAGCGCGAGCATCACGGCCCCGACGCTGATGGCGCTGTCGGCAAAGTTGAACGCCGGGAAATACCAGCGGTTCTGCCAATGCACCAGAATGAAATCGATCACATGGCCCAGGGCAATGCGGTCGTACAAGTTGCCCAGCGCGCCGCCGAGCACCAGTGCCAGCGCAATCGCCAGCCAGGTGTCGTTGCGCCCCAGACGCTTGAGCCAGACCACCAGCACCGCACTGACCACGACCGCGATCAGGGCAAACAACCAGCGCTGCCAGCCGGAGCTGTCAGCCAGGAAACTGAAGGCCGCGCCCGTGTTGTAGGCCAGGGTCCAGCTGAAGTAATCAGGGATCACCACGATTTGCTGGTACATGGTCAGCGAGCTTTCGAAGTGGAGCTTGCTGGCCTGGTCAATGACCAGAACCAGCACGCTCAACCAGAGCCAGCTCAGCCGTCCGAAACGGCTAGCAGCATTAGGCATAGTGACGAACCTCGCCAGCGCCGCTGATGTTGTCGACGCAACGACCGCAGATTTCCGGATGCTCCGGGTTCACGCCAACGTCTTCACGGCAGTGCCAGCAACGGGCGCACTTGGCGAAGCTCGACTTGACCACTTTGAGTTTCAGACCGCTGACTTCGGTTTCAACCGCGTCGGCCGGCGCTTGCACGAACGGTGCAATGCTCGCGGTCGAGGTGATCAGCACGAAGCGCAGTTCGTTGCTCAGCTTGGCCAGGTCGGCGCTCAGCGCCTCTTCAGCGAACAGCGTCACTTCGGCTTGCAGGTTACCGCCCACGGCCTTGGCCGCGCGCTGGATTTCCATTTCCTTGTTGACCGCGACCTTGACCGCCATGATCCGCTCCCAGTAGGCGCGGTCCAGTTCGAAGCCTTCCGGCAACTCGCTGAGGCCTTCGTACCAGGTGTTGAGCATGACCGATTCATTGCGCTCGCCCGGCAGGTATTGCCACAGCTCATCAGCGGTGAACGCAAGGATCGGCGCGATCCAGCGCACCAGCGCTTCGGAGATGTGGAACAGCGCGGTTTGCGCCGAACGGCGGGCCTTGCTGTTGGCGCCAGTGGTGTACTGACGGTCCTTGATGATGTCGAGGTAGAAACCGCCCAGCTCCTGCACGCAGAAGTTGTGCACCTTGGAATAGACGTTCCAGAAACGGTATTCACCGTAGTGCTCTTGCAGCTCGCGTTGCAGCAGCAAGGTACGGTCCACGGCCCAACGGTCCAGCGCGAGCATTTCTTCTGCCGGCAGGATGTCGGTGGCCGGATTGAAACCGGTCAGGTTGGAAAGCAGGAAGCGCGCGGTGTTACGGATCCGCCGGTAGGCGTCCGCACTGCGTTGCAGGATCTGGTCGGAAACCGCCATTTCACCCGAATAATCGGTCGAAGCGACCCACAGGCGCATGATATCGGCGCCCAGGGTGTCGTTGACTTTCTGCGGCGCGATCACGTTGCCCAGGGACTTGGACATCTTGCGACCGGCTTCGTCGACGGTGAAACCGTGGGTCAGCAGCTCGCGGTACGGCGCATGGTTGTCGATGGCGCAACCGGTCAACAGCGACGAGTGGAACCAGCCGCGGTGTTGGTCGGAACCTTCCAGGTACAGGTCGGCGCGCGGACCGCTCTCGTGGCCCACCGGGTGCGAACCGCGCAGGACGTGCCAGTGCGTGGTGCCCGAATCGAACCAGACGTCGAGGGTATCGCTGATCTTGTCGTACTGCGGCGCTTCGTCACCGAGCAGCTCGGCCGCGTCCATCTTGAACCAGGCTTCGATACCTTCGACTTCGACGCGCTGGGCGACCTCCTCCATCAGCTCGACGGTGCGTGGGTGCAGTTCGCCGCTTTCCTTGTGCAGGAAGAACGGGATCGGCACGCCCCAGTTGCGCTGACGGGAGATGCACCAGTCCGGACGGTTGGCGATCATCGAATGCAGGCGCGCCTGGCCCCAGGCCGGTACGAACGTGGTGTCTTCGATGGCTTTGATTGCGCGTTTGCGCAAGGTGTCGCCAGTTGCCGGCTGTTTGTCCATGCCGATGAACCACTGCGCCGTAGCGCGGTAGATCAGCGGGGTCTTGTGACGCCAGCAGTGCATGTAGCTGTGTTCGATGACGGAGGTGTGCAACAGCGCACCGACTTCGGTCAGCTTGTCGACGATGGCCGGGTTGGCCTTCCAGATGAACTGGCCGCCGAAGAACTCCAGCGACGGCACGTAGACGCCGTTGCTTTGCACCGGATTGAGAATGTCGTCGTTGACCATGCCGTAAGCTTTGCAGGTCACGAAGTCGTCTACGCCGTAGGCTGGCGAGGAGTGAACCACGCCAGTGCCGGCGCCCAGCTCAACGTACTCGGCCAGGTAAACCGGCGACAGGCGATCGTAGAACGGGTGACGGAAGTTGATCAGTTCCAGCGCCGCACCAGTGGCGGTGGCGATGACCGAGCCTTCGAGGTTGTAGCGAGCCAGGCACGACTCGACCAGCTCTTCAGCCAATACCAGCAGTTTGTCGCCGACGTCGACCAGGGCGTAGTTGAACTCGGGGTGAACGTTCAGCGCCTGGTTGGCCGGGATGGTCCACGGGGTGGTGGTCCAGATCACGATCGAAGCCGGTTTGCCCAGCGATGGCAGGCCGAACGCGGCAGCCAGTTTGGATTCGTCGGCAATCGGGAAGGCGACGTCGATGGTCGAGGACTTTTTGTTCTCGTATTCAACTTCGGCTTCAGCCAGGGCCGAACCGCAGTCGAAGCACCAGTTCACAGGCTTGAGGCCCTTGAACACGAAACCACCCTTGACGATTTCCGCCAAGGCGCGGATTTCGCCGGCCTCGTTCTTGAAATCCATGGTCTTGTACGGGTTGGCGAAGTCACCCAGCACACCCAGGCGGATGAACTCGGACTTCTGGCCTTCGATCTGCTCGGTGGCGTAGGCACGGCACAGCTCACGGGTTTTATCCGCGGTGAGGTTCTTGCCGTGGGTCACTTCGACTTTGTGCTCAATCGGCAGGCCATGGCAGTCCCAGCCCGGAACATAAGGCGCATCGAAACCCGAAAGGGTCTTCGAGCGGATGATCATGTCCTTGAGAATCTTGTTGAGCGCATGACCGATATGAATGGTGCCGTTGGCATACGGAGGACCGTCGTGCAGAACGAACTTCGGACGATCCTTACCAATCTCACGCAACTTCTGGTACAGGCCAATGCTGTCCCAGCGCTGCAGAATCTGCGGTTCGCGCTGAGGCAGGCCGGCCTTCATTGGGAAGGCGGTGTCCGGAAGGTTTAGCGTGGCTTTATAGTCGGTCATTTAAGGCTCTTCATTAGCGATTGGCGCTAGGTGCGGCTAGGGCACGGGCGGCGGCGACATCCGCATTGATCGCCGTCTTAAGCGCCTCCAGAGAGGCGAAACGCTGCTCTTCGCGCAGCTTGTGGTGGAAAACCACCGTCAAACGCCGGTCATACAGATCGCCGGCAAAATCTAGAATATGGACTTCAAGGTGGGCTTTGCCATCACCTTCAACCGTTGGCCGAACGCCAATATTGGCGACGCCTGGCCAGGTCTTGCCGTCGACTTCGACGCTCACCAGGTAAACCCCGGTCAACGGTACACGACGACGCTTGAGTTGCACGTTGGCTGTTGGCGTGCCCAGTTGGCGCGCCAGCTTCTGCCCGTGCAGGACCCGCCCGGCAATCCCGTACGGATGACCGAGCAAGCGCTCGGCCAAGGTAAAATCAGCGGCGGCCAAGGCATTACGCACCTGGGTGCTGCTGACGCGCAACCCGTCCAGCTCAACGGTCTGCGCCGCTTCGACGGTGAACCCCTGAACGGCCCCGGCCTGTAGCAGGAAATCGAAATCCCCCACCCGATCACAGCCGAAACGGAAGTCGTCACCGACCTCCAGATGCTGCACGCCCAGGCCATCGACCAGAATGGTGTCGACGAACTCGGCGGCGCTGAGCTTGCTCAAACGATGATTGAAGGCCAGGCACAGGACCCGGTCGACCCCTTCGGCGGCCAGCAGTTGCAGCTTGTCGCGCAAGCGCGCCAGACGGGCCGGAGCCGTGTCCGGGGCGAAAAACTCACGCGGCTGCGGCTCGAAAATCACCACGCAGCTGGGTACACCCAACTCGAGCGCACGCTCACGCAGCCGGGCCAGGATAGCCTGGTGGCCACGGTGAACACCGTCAAAGTTGCCAATAGTGGCGACACAGCCCCGATGCTGGGGGCGCAAATTGTGGAGGCCTCGAACCAGCTGCATAACGCGCTTCTTGCTCATAAAGTGGTCGATTATAACCACACCCGGCGGCCGACAACAGGCAACACCGTAACCCAAAGTGATCGAACCGACAAAACTGGCGCCCGACCCGTGATTATTGATGCCGCGTCTTCAGTTCAACGCCTTGCGATTGAAGTCCCGCAGACGGAAGCCCATCAACGCCAACATACCGAAATAGGTCACCACACCTGCCCCCACCAAAGCCCCCAGACGCAGGAAGCGCGACAGCATGTGCCCTTCGCCCCAGGCAGGCATGAAATGCATCGCCCCCAGCAAAACCGCGGACATCACCGTCACAGCGACCACCAGCTTGAGCCCGAACAGACCCCAGCCTGGCTGTGGCTGATACATCTTCTGTTTGCGCAATTGATAGAACAACAGACCGGCGTTGAGACACGCACCCGCGCTAATCGCCAGGGCCAGCCCTGCGTGCTTCAACGGACCGATCAAGGCCAGGTTGAACAGCTGAGTGACGACCAGCGTGAAAATCGCGATTTTCACCGGTGTGCGAATGTTTTGTTGCGCATAGAACCCCGGCGCCAGCACTTTAATCACGATAATCCCGAGCAAACCGACCGAGTAGGCAATCAGAGCACGCTGGGTCATCGAGGCATCAAATGCACTGAATTGACCATACTGGAACAGCGAAACGGTCAGCGGCTCCGCCAGAATCCCCAGCGCCAGCGAGCACGGCAGCACCAGCACGAAGCACAGGCGCAGGCCCCAATCGAGAATGCGCGAGTATTCGTGGCGATCCTTGCTGGCGTAGGTTTTCGCCAGTGTCGGCAGCAAAATCGTGCCCAACGCCACACCGAGAACACCGGATGGCAATTCCATCAGGCGGTCGGCGTAATACATCCAGGACACCGAGCCCGCCACCAGAAACGAGGCAAAAATGGTATTGATGATCAGCGAAATCTGGCTGACCGAGACCCCGAGAATCGCTGGCAGCATCTGTTTCATCACCCGCCAGACACCGGTGTCGCGCAGGTTCAGGCGCGGCAACACCAGCATGCCGATTTTCTTCAGGTGTGGCAGCTGATAGAGCAATTGCGCCAGGCCACCGACCAGCACTGCCCAGCCCAGAGCCATTACCGGCGGATCGAAATACGGTGTCAGGAACAGCGCGAAGACGATCATGCTGACGTTGAGCAGGGTCGGCACAAAGGCCGGCACCGAAAAACGGTTCCAGGTATTGAGGATCGCCCCGGCCAGCGAGGACAGCGAGATCAGCAATATATAAGGAAAGGTCACTCGTAACAGGCTGGAGGTCAGCTGGAATTTTTCCGGCGTATTGGTAAACCCCGGGGCCGTTGCCCAGATGACCCAGGGCGCCGCGACCATCCCCAGAATCGTGACCAGCGCCAGCACCAGCGTGAGCAAGCCCGACACGTAAGCGATAAAGGTGCGTGTCGCCTCCTCGCCCTGCTGACTTTTGTATTCCGCCAGAATCGGCACGAAAGCCTGGGAAAACGCCCCCTCGGCGAAGATTCGCCGCAGCAGGTTGGGCAGTTTGAAGGCGATAAAGAAGGCGTCTGTGGCCATCCCGGCGCCAAATATGCGTGCGACGAGCGTGTCACGGACGAACCCCAGAACCCGGGAAAGCATCGTGATAGAGCTGACGGCGGCCAACGATTTAAGCAGGTTCATTGAAGAGTTTTTGCCTGTCGATAAACAGCAGGCGAACAAACCGCCCACTTATGCGATACTCCGCGCCGCAACAGCACAGAGCCAAAGCTCGCGAGTTTACAGGTCAAGCGCCGGAAATAAATATCCCGCCTCTTTAGATCGACCACTCAGCGGAACGCATCACCCGCCCTTGACAAGACTTCAACTCATCGGCATGATTCGCGGCCTATTTTGTTTGCTATTTCCTAAAAAGTCTTTCGAGGAGCTCGACGGTGGCCAACACACCTTCCGCCAAAAAACGTGCAAAACAGGCTGAGAAGCGTCGCAGCCACAACGCCAGCCTGCGTTCCATGGTTCGTACCTACATCAAGAATGTAGTTAAAGCCATCGACGCAAAAGACGCTGAAAAAGCGCAAGCCGCTTACGTTCTGGCCGTGCCAGTTATCGACCGTATGGCCGATAAAGGCATCATCCACAAGAACAAAGCTGCTCGTCATAAGAGCCGCCTGAATGGCCACGTCAAGGCTCTGAACGTTGCCGCTGCTGCCTAAGCGACACGCTCATTAAAAAACCGACCTCAGGGTCGGTTTTTTATTGCCTGCGATTTGGTGAATGCAACGCAAAAAAATGTGGGAGCGAGCCTGCTCGCGATGGCGGCACAGCAGTCAACAATGATGTTGAATGTTACAGCCTCATCGCGAGCAGGCTCGCTCCCACAGGGTACTGCGTTAGATTACTGGGCGTGCGCCCACGGCAAGATCGGAATCGCGGTCACGGCATTCTGCGGACTGCCTTCGATCAGGCGGTCGCTATAGACCAGGTACACCAGGGTGTTGCGCTTCTTGTCGAGGAAACGCACCACCTGCATGGTCTTGAACACCAGCGATGTGCGCTCCTTGAACACCTCTTCGCCATCCTTGAGCTCACCCTTGAAGCTGATCGGCCCGACCTGACGACAAGCGATGGACGCTTCCGCCCGATCCTCGGCCAGCCCCAGACCACCCTTCACACCGCCCGTCTTGGCTCGCGACAGGTAGCAGGTCACGCCATCGACCTTTGGATCATCGAACGCCTCGACGACAATACGATCATTCGGCCCGACGAACTTGAACACAGTCGATACCTGACCGATTTCTTCAGCCGAAGCCAGCAGCGGCATCGCCAGCAGCAATCCCAACAATCCTTTTGCCATGCGCATTCGCGTTTTCCTTAAACCAGAATCAGGTTATCGCGGTGAACCAGCTCCGGCTCCGCCATATAACCCAGCAAACCGATAATCGCCTCAGACGATTGACCGATGATTTTTTGCGCCTCAAGCGCACTGTAGTTGGCCAAGCCACGGGCAATCTCACGACCGTCCGGCGCCACGCACACCACCATTTCACCGCGACGGAAGCTGCCCTGAACCAGCTTGACACCAACCGGCAGCAGACTTTTATTGCCCCGGGACAACGCCGTGACCGCACCCTCATCCAGCACCAGCGTGCCGCGAGTCTGCAAGTGCCCCGCCAGCCACTGCTTGCGCGCCGCCAACAGGCCGCGCTCAGGCGACAGCAAGGTGCCGATGCGCTCGCCCGCCTTCAGACGATCCAGCACACGCTCAAGACGCCCACCCACGATGATCGTGTGAGCCCCCGAACGCGCCGCCAGACGCGCCGCACGCAATTTGGTCTGCATGCCGCCACGACCCAGCGCACCACCAGTGCCACCCGCCACCGCGTCCAGCGCCGGATCATCGGCGCGCGCTTCGTAAATCAGCTTGGCGTCAGGGTTGTTGCGCGGATCGGCGTCGAACATGCCGTCACGATCAGTGAGGATCACCAACAGGTCAGCCTCGACCAGGTTGGCCACCAGCGCCGCCAGCGTGTCGTTGTCGCCGAAACGGATTTCGTCAGTGACCACCGTATCGTTCTCGTTGATCACCGGAATGACCTTGAGATCGACCAGCGCACGCAAGGTGCTGCGGGCGTTGAGGTAACGCTTGCGGTCAGACAGGTCATCGTGAGTCAGGAGAATCTGCGCCGTGTGCCGGCCATACTCGGCAAAGCTCGACTCCCAGGCCTGCACCAGCCCCATCTGACCGATGGCGGCAGCCGCCTGCAACTCATGCATCGCACTGGGTCGTGCGGTCCAGCCAAGACGACTCATGCCTGCCGCCACCGCCCCCGAGGACACCAGCACCAGCTCGACACCCGCCTCATGCAGCGCGACCATCTGCTCAACCCAGACGCTCATTGCTGCGCGATCCAGACCCTTGCCGTCAGCCGTCAGCAAAGCGCTGCCGATCTTCACGACCCAACGCTGCGCACCTGTCACCTTGCTCCGCATCATCTTCAACCTTAGCTTGAGGACAGCGCGACCCAGCGCTGCCCGTAACGTTATTCGTGACTACCGATTTCCAGATACCAAAACGCCGCTCGATAGAGCGGCGCTTAAGTTTACTGCAACGAATCAGTCGCGCACGTAAATGATTTCCGGACCATCCTCATCATCCACATCTTCTTCGTCCCAGTCATCGTCGCCGATGTCATGGACCGACTTCACGCCGCTGCGGCGCAGTGCACGCTGGTCATCCAGCGCCTGCAACTGGGCACGGGCTTCGTCTTCGATGCGCTGATCGAGATCGGCCAACTCTTCCTTGTAAGCCGGGTCGTTAGCCAGACGATCGGCACGATCCTCCAGATAACGCATGATGTCGCGCGTCAGGCGCTCGGTGCCTTCTTTGGCAATGGCCGAGATCACGTAGACCGGACCGGTCCACTCCAGACGATCAACGATCTCCTTGACCCGCTCTTCGTGCTCTTCTTCAAGGATCTGGTCGCACTTGTTCAGCACCAACCAGCGATCACGCTCAGCCAGCGAAGGGCTGAACTTGGTCAGCTCGCTGACAATCACTTCAGCTGCGTCTGGAGCACTGGTGTCATCCAGTGGCGCCATGTCGACGAGGTGCAGCAACAGACGGGTACGCGACAAGTGCTTGAGGAAGCGAATCCCCAGGCCCGCGCCGTCGGAAGCACCTTCGATCAGCCCCGGAATATCGGCAATGACGAAGCTTTTCCAGCGATCGACGCTGACCACACCGAGGTTTGGCACCAGCGTGGTGAACGGATAATCGGCAACTTTCGGCTTGGCCGCCGAGACCGAACGGATAAAGGTACTTTTGCCAGCGTTCGGCAAGCCCAGCAGGCCCACATCGGCCAACACCTTCATTTCCAGCTTGAGGTCACGCTGCTCGCCCGGCTTGCCTGGCGTAGTCTGGCGCGGTGCGCGGTTGGTACTGGATTTGAAACGGGTGTTACCCAGACCGTGCCAGCCGCCATGAGCCACCAGCAGACGCTGACCCGCCTTGGTCAGGTCCCCAATGACTTCTTGCGTAGCAGAGTCAATGACCGTGGTGCCGACCGGAACCCGCAGGACCAGCTCTTCACCTTTTTTACCGGTGCAGTCAGTGCTGCCGCCGTTGGCGCCACGCTCGGCATCGAAGTGCCGGGTGTAACGGTAGTCGACCAGGGTGTTGAGGTTTTCGTCGGCGATCATGTAGACCGAGCCGCCGTCACCACCGTCACCACCGTTAGGACCGCCGTTTTCAATGAATTTTTCCCGACGGAAACTCATGCAGCCATTGCCGCCGTCGCCAGCCTTTACTCGAATCGATACTTCATCAACAAACTTCATAACAAAACGCCTCTCGCCATACGGACGAGCCGAAAAACACTAAGACATAAGACTCTTGCAAAAATGAGCGCAGCGACCTCAATCAACGACCGCATAATCCAGCGCCGGCAGCCCATACAAACAGTTTTGCAAGAGACTCACCCCACAAACGAAAAAGCCCCGTCGCAAGACAGGGCTTTTCCAGCGATCGCGCAATTAAGCCGCGACAACGCTCACGTAACGGCGGTTGAACGCGCCTTTTACTTCAAACTTGATCACGCCTTCGATTTTCGCGAAGAGGGTGTGATCTTTACCCATGCCAACACCGTAACCGGCGTGGAATTGGGTGCCGCGCTGACGCACGATGATGTTGCCCGGAATGATTTTCTGGCCGCCATACATCTTCACGCCAAGGCGTTTGGCTTCTGAGTCGCGACCGTTACGGGTACTACCACCAGCTTTTTTGTGTGCCATGAGTTCAATTCTCCTAGTGAGGAATTAGGCTGAAATTAAGCCTGAATACCGGTGATTTTGATCTCGGTGTACCACTGGCGGTGGCCCATACGCTTCATGTGGTGCTTACGACGACGGAACTTGATGATGCGGACTTTATCGTGACGACCTTGGGAGATCACTTCAGCCACAACGGTAGCGCCAGCAACAACTGGAGCGCCGATATTCACGTCATCGCCATTGGCGACCAACAGAACGCGATCAAAAGTTACGGATTCGCCGGTAGCGATTTCCAGTTTCTCGATCTTCAGGTATTCACCTGGGGCGACCTTGTATTGCTTGCCACCAGTAACGATTACTGCGTACGACATGGTATTTCTCCGATAATCCTGCTCACCCAGCTCTTTATAAGAAGAGGTATTGGCTGGCATGGCTGCATGGGATGGAACGACCCAAATGCAATTGCGTAAGGCAGGTGCTGCCCAGGAAGTTCAGGGTGCGCGATTGTACGCAAGGCACGAGCGCGTTGCAAGTGGCCGTCCATCGCGCCTTGACACCCGCTGGCGTGGGTCCTAGCATGCCGCGCAACCCTTCTGGAGCGACTGTCGCTGATGCAACCCCAAGCTTTCTACCGCACGGTGGCGGACGATTTTAACGCCGTCGACGGCATCATCAAGAAGCAGCTGACTTCCCGAGTGCCGTTGGTATCGAAAATCGGCGATTACATTACCTCGGCTGGCGGTAAACGCCTGCGCCCTTTATTAGTGTTGCTGTGTGGCAAGGCCCTGGGGCGCGAAGGCGACGACATGCGCCTGCTGGCTGCCACCATCGAATTCCTGCACACCGCCACCCTGCTGCACGACGACGTGGTCGACATGTCCGGCATGCGCCGTGGCCGCTCGACCGCCAACGCCATGTGGGGCAACGCCCCGAGCGTGCTGGTGGGTGATTTCCTGTACTCGCGCTCGTTCGAGATGATGGTCGAACTGGGCTCGATGCCAGTGATGAAGATTCTCTCCCAAGCCACGCGGATCATCGCCGAAGGCGAAGTCCTGCAGCTGTCCAAGGTGCGCGACGCCAGCACCACCGAAGAAACCTACATGGAAGTCATCCGCGGCAAAACCGCGATGCTTTTCGAGGCTTCGACCCACAGTGCCGCGGCCCTGGCTGGCGCGACGCCAGAACAGAGCGAAGCCTTGCGCACCTTTGGCGATCACCTCGGTGTGGCCTTCCAGCTGGTCGACGACCTGCTGGATTACAAAGGCGACGCGCAAACCCTGGGCAAGAACGTCGGTGACGATCTGGCCGAAGGCAAGCCGACCCTGCCGCTGATCTACACCATGCGCGAAGGCACGCCGGAGCAAGCGGCACTGGTGCGCCAGGCGATTCAGAAAGGTGGCATCGAAGACCTGGAAAGCATCCGCGCTGCCGTGGAAGCTTCGGGCTCTCTGGAGTACACCGCACAGCTGGCCCGCGATTACGTGGCCCGCGCGATCAAATGCCTCGAAATGCTGCCTGCCAGTGAATACCGGGATGCATTAGTCGAACTGAGCGAATTTGCGGTAGCCCGCACGCACTGATCGCTTGGTAATTTCCCCTGTGGGAGCGAGCCTGCTCGCGATGACGGAGTCGAACTCAACATCAATGTTGACCGGCACACCGCTATCGCGAGCAGGCTCGCTCCCACAGGGACAGCCACCTTCCGGGCAAAACCCTATATAATGTGCGCTTTTTAGCCATCCTGAATCCAAGGAGCTTTAGTGAGCACGTTGCCACCCTGCCCGAAATGCAATTCCGAATACACCTATGAAGACGGCGCCCAGCTGATCTGCCCGGAGTGCGCCCACGAATGGTCTGCCAATGGTGAAGCCGAAGCGGCGTCCGATGACACCGTGAAAAAGGATTCGGTCGGCAATGTCCTGCAAGATGGCGACACCATCACCGTGATCAAGGACCTCAAGGTCAAGGGCACATCGCTGGTGGTCAAGGTGGGCACCAAGGTCAAGAACATCCGCCTGTGCGATGGCGACCACGACATCGACTGCAAGATCGACGGTATCGGCCCGATGAAGCTCAAATCCGAGTTCGTCAGAAAAGTCTGAACCTGCTGTATTCCATCCTGCGCCCTGCGTGGGATGGAGCCTCACCCTCGCCTGATCCCCCAACAATCCCGCCCAATAGCAAAACGCCAGCCGTTTTGATCCTCAGCAATTCCCCCACAGAAAACAGCAGAAACCGCCAATAGGCACTTGCTATTAATTAAATAGGAATTATTCTCATCAAACCATTAAAAAGGAGATGAGCATCATGACTTACTTGATCGATGCATGGCTGGATCGCCCACACCCGTACCTCAGGATCCTGCATCGGGAAACCGGGGAAGTGTGTGCGGTGCTGGAAGAAGAAGCCTTGAATGAGCTGCAAGACCAGGGCGACCTCGACCTCAATGGCCTGAGTTCCAGCGAGCCGGTGGTGCTCAAGGAACTGGTGCGCAACCTGTTTCTGTTCTGCTACGCCCGGGCATTGCGCCCGATGAATGATCTGCACCACAAGATCGAACTATGAGACACCGCGAAAGACTGTGGGAGCGAGCCTGCTCGCGATGGCATCACCTCGGCTTCACAGGAAAACCGAGTTGACCGCATCGTCGGAACGCCGCCCGGAGCCGGCTCGCTCCCACATTAGTTCGACCCAATATCGGGCCAGGGCTTACAGAACGTCGAGCAGCTCGACGTCGAACACCAGAACGCTGTGCGGCGGAATGCTGCCAACGCCTTGTGCGCCGTAAGCCAGTTCGCTCGGCACGTACAGGCGCCATTTGCTACCGGCGTTCATCAGTTGCAGCGCTTCGGTCCAGCCGGCGATCACGCCGCCAACCGGGAATTCTGCAGGCTGACCACGATCGTAGGAGCTGTCGAACACAGTGCCGTCGATCAGCGTGCCGTGGTAGTGAGTGCGCACTTGATCTTCACGGGTTGGCTTGGCGCCTTCACCTTGAGTCAGTACTTCGAACTGCAGGCCGGAAGCCAGAGTGGTGATGCCGTCACGCTTGGCGTTTTCAGCCAGGAATGCCAGGCCTTCGCCAGCGGCCGCTTCAGCCTTGGCAGCTGCTTCGGCTTGCATGATTTCGCGGATGACCTTGAAGCTGGCAGACATTGCTTCCTGGCCAACACGGCTTTCCTTACCGGCGAATGCGTCGGTCAGACCGGCCAGGATCGCGTCCAGGCTAACGCCCGGTGGCGGGTTGTCGCGCAGTTGGTCGCCCAGCTGACGGCCGATGCCGTAGCTGACGCGGGTTTCGTCGGTGGACAGATTTACTTCGGACATGACACTGCTCCGCTGTGCGGACGGCTCGGGACATTGCCGTGCGTGCACAGCGCATCCCGGAGCGCCCGGAACCAAAAGGGCGAGCAGACTAGCACAGATGCCATTGCGGTGATCAGGGCTGTCGGCGCTATTGGGATATGGGCACCTTCAGGCTCTCTTCCCCGCTGGTGCCCAGACCGCACATTTCGTCGTGCACCGAGGTGTGAATCAGGTTGAATGTCAGCTTGGGAAAGGCATGAAGGACTTCACGAGCATGTTCCACCGAACGCAGATGCAGTGTTTGCCCATGGGTGTCGTCGATTGGACGAGCGGCGCCATGTATCCGTGCTTCCAACAGATAGATCCCGCCTTCCATCGAAATCAGATTCAGCTCATCGACCTTCCCGGCGAGGGCATAGGCGTTCAGCTCTTCCAGGTTCATGGGCACACCCCGCGCAATGGCGAACCAAGACACCTACAGGGATATGCCTCGGCGCACAAAAGCACAAGCCAGAAACCCCGCCGCCCGTCCGTTTCACACTCATCTGCTACTTGGAGCAAAGCCTGCTTGCGATAGCCATATCGAGAACGACGCAAGGACCGAGTCGCGCCCATCGCGGGCAAGCCACGCTCCCACAAGGGCTGCGGCGGATCAGTGCTTGGTCAGTTTGTCCAGGTAGCCCATGGCAAACGCCGAGATCACGAAGGTCATGTGAATGATCACGTACCACTTCAGGTGCTCGGGATCGACGTTCCTGGCGTCCATGAAGATGCGCAACAGGTGGATCGAAGAAATCGCCACGATCGAGGCCGCGACTTTCATCTTCAGGGAAGAAGAGTCCATCGTGCCCAACCAGTTGAGCTTCTCCTTGCCGTCATCGATGTCGAGTTCGGACACGAAGTTTTCGTAGCCGGAAATCATCACCATCACCAGAAGGCCACCCACCAGCGCCATGTCGATCAGCGACAACAGCACCAGAATCAGATCGGACTCGGCCATCGAGAACACGTTGGGGATAACGTGGAAGACTTCCTGAAAGAATTTCAGCGCCAGGGCCAGCAGGCCCAGGGACAGACCGAAGTAGATCGGCGCCAGCAGCCAGCGCGAGGCGTACATTGCATTTTCGACAAAACGTTCCATTGAATCTCACACAAGGGTTTTAAACGGCGGCGAGTATATCAGCCGCTCAAAACCCCATAAACCGCAGACAAATCCACAACCTGCGAGTCTGCCAAAGCGTTTTTCTGCTAGTGTCCAAAGCATTCGCATCGTTTATTTGCGTTGTAGAGGAAAACCGGAAAATGGATTTGCGATTGCCTTTAACGACTGTCGGCCTTTGCCTTGCGGTACTGATCGGCGGCTGCTCACCCAGCGATGAGAAGCGCCCGCAAAGCCTCGAGGAGAAGACCGCACAGTTCGAGAAGTCGCTGGACGCGATTCAGGATCCCCAGCTCAAGGATGCCGTGGCCAACCTCGGCGGCTCGTTGCTGCTGCTCGAGCGCGCACAGCAAAAGCTTGCCATCAAGCCGATCGCCACCGAATACGGCGAAGACGCCATGGCCCTGCTCAAGCACTATCCCACCCCGCAGGCGCTGGTCGACACTTACATCAACGGCCTGTTCGTGTTGCGCAAGGACTCCAGCTCCGACTACCTGACCGACTTGCAGCCGGTGTTCCCTTTCAGCTTCAACATGCCTTCCGAGTTCCCCTTCCCGCATGGGCTGGAATGGCAGTCGGTCACGCTGAGCAACAAGAAGGTCATCCCTTTCCAGCCTGAATGGTCGGAAACCGATCCCGGTATTCAGTTGAGCCCTTCAAGCGCCAGCCTGACCAATCCGGATGACCTGACCGTGGCCTACCCTTTTGTCGAAGGCACGGAGTTCGACAACAAAAACCAACCGCAACCGACGACGCTGAAAGGTAAAGCCGAAGTCATTGCACCGCGCAAGGTATTCACCTTCGACCTGACGAAAAAGGACGTGGGCCAGACCCGCACTGACGACAATATCAGCGTCACCCTGAAGGCCCTCGAAAAGAACTACGCCGAGGTCGAAGTCAACAACAGCGCAGCACTGGCGCCAGACGTCAGCGATACCTCGCTCAATCCGCTGATTGTCCAGGCCAGGGACACGACCGGGCAGCTGCTCTCACGCTCGGGCTCGATCAACGAAGACGCCGCACAAATCGGGTTCTATCAAAAACAACTGGCCGAGATGCAGAAGCAGACCGCCTGGAGCGATGCGTTCGAAAAACAGCTCGAAGACGAACAACAGGCGTTCGAGCACCAGCAGACTCATCATTACACCAAGGTCTACTTCAACGGCCCGATTGAAAACCTCGAAGTCAATGTCCTCGACTTCTCGGCCGTCACCGTGACCCGCAAGGACCTGGAACTGCCGGTACGCCGCTTCGACCGCAATACCACGGATAAAACCATCCAGAGCCTGAGCCTGCCTGTGGTCGTGTACGACGATCAGGCCGCGACCTGGCTCAAAGGCGCCACACTGAATGAGGAACAGCTGAAAAAGAACATCCACGTCAACCAGTCCGTCGAGGACGCCAGTGCGGCACGCATCGAATTCGATCACCCGAAAACCTTCAACGACGAACTGCTCGGCTCCTCATTCAGTCCTGGCGACACCCCAGTGACTTTCTTCGCCCAGGACGATAAGGGCAAACGTGGCGAGCCCATCGAATTGCCAGCCGAGGCCTTCGAAATCGACCCGCTGCGCGCCACCATCACCTACGACCTGACCTTGTTCCCCGAGACGCCGGCGTATGCCGTCGGCTCGATGCCGTTGTTTCTGGCCAATATTGAAAAAAGCAGCCTCGATACCCAGAAGCTGCCCAAAGGCCTGGAGCTCAAGGGCAACGCCTTGGTGGTTGACCAGAAAGTATTCCCCGCCCAGGACTGGCGCTTCTTCGCCAAGGACGCGAGCGGGAATTACCTGAAGGAGATTCTTGCGGTCAGCCACGACGCCAGCGCAGAAGGCCCGGCGCTGATTGAGGTGCACTATTTCTACGGCCAGCCGACCAGCCTGGAAACCTACCAGCGCACCAACCTCAATACCGTCGAATATGGCTTCGAGGTCAAACTCGACAAGGCCGAAAACCCCAACCCTGTCGAATAGTCACTAATGCTCGGGGGTGAACTGAAAACCACCCGAATTTCGGCACCGTCCACCATTGATTTCCCGCAGCTGGGCTTGCAGGTGCAAACACCAGATTTGCGGGTCATCAGCCAGCTGATAGCCGTGCAGAGTCAGGCTTTCAACGATGGTATCGAGTATCGATTCGGCCACGAAAGGACCATGAAACGGGCCCTGGGCCTTGATAGCGGAAGGTTGTTCACCGGCCATTCCGGCGGCAAACAACAAGGTCCACATACCGGTGTCTCCCGCAAGCGGGCGAATACTGCATTCGATACGGGTAACCAGGCCCAGGCATTGGCGGGTGAGGCAGAGGTTGCGCGGCATGGCGGCGACCCTCGGTAAATCGGGTATTCAGCCTCCACGGGAAGGCTGTCTCGATCCAGTGATGACTGTCGATGTCCTTGTCCTGAGCATAGAAGAAAAGTCGAGTCAGCAAGTTGACGGAGCCAAGAAGGCGCCGAATGGTCGTTGTTGTTTTTTTGACGCCACCCGGGCGGTAAAAAGCGTTACCACGATGACGACCCAGTGCCATGCACAAACCCCGTGGCGAGGGAGCTTGCTCCCGCTCGACGGCGAAGCAGTCGTAAACCGGTGCACGCGCTCTGACTGAAGAGCCGCGTTACCGATTTCAGGGCCGCTTCGCAGCCCAGCGGGAGCAAGCTCCCTCGCCACAATGGCTGTGTACAGCTTCGGGGGTCAGGCAGGCTTGGCCGCAGCCAATGCTTCCTGAGCCTGCGCATGCTCCTTCTCGGCCTCTTTCAAATCATCTTCGCTGATCAATTCCGCGATCACCCGCAAACGCTCCACCACGCGCGCGTTGACGCTACCCTCAGGGAACTGACCCTCTTCGTCCGGCTCGCCGGCAGGCTCGCCCACCAGCAGGCTCAGTGCCTCATCGGCCTGGCGCACCGCGTAGACATGGAACTGCCCGGCACGCACGGCCGCCAGTACCCGCTCATCGAGCATCAACGTGGCAACGTTGGCCTGAGGAATGATCGCGCCCTGCTCGCCGGTCAAGCCACGCGCCTCGCAAAGACGGAAGAAGCCTTCGATCTTCTCGTTGACCCCGCCCACCGCCTGCACTTCACCGAACTGGTTGATCGAACCGGTAATCGCGAAGCACTGCTTGAGCGGGGTTTTCGACAATGCCGAAATCAACGTGCAGGCCTCGCCCAGCGAGGCACTGTCGCCATCGACGTAACCGTAGGATTGCTCCAGCGCGATACTGGCCGAGATTGCCAACGGGAATTCCTGGGCGTAACGGCTGCCCAGATACCCGGTAAGGATCATCACGCCCTTGGAGTGGATCGGCTGCCCGAGGTTGACCTCACGCTCGATGTCGACGATGCCGCTGCCACCGGGGTAAACCGTGGCAGAGATTCGTGCCGGTATACCGAACGCCGAGTCGCCAACCTCCAGCACCGTCAGCCCGTTGCACTTGCCGACGGCCGCACCCGCAGTGTCGATCAGGATGATCCCTGCCAGCATGTCGTCGAGAATCCGCGCCGACACACGCCCGGTGCGGGTGGCCTTGGCCTTCAGCGCACGCTCGATGTGCCCGGCGTCGGTCATCTCGTCACCGGCCAGATCGCGAATGAAGTCCGCCTCGCTGACCAACTGGAACAGATCGCCAATGCGCGCCGACAAACGGCCCTGATGCTCAGCCAGCCGCGCACTGTAGGTTGCCAGACGTGCTACCGCATCGGCGGTCAGCGGGGCCATGCCTTCTTCCGAGGTGCGGGTCTTGAGCAACTGGGCGAACTGCTCGAGGCTCTCATCGACCATCGGGATGTCTTCATCGAAGTCCACCAGTACCCGGAACATCTCCTGGAAATCCGGATCGAGGTCTTGCAGCGTGTAATACAGCTGGCGTGCGCCGATGATGACGACTTTGACCTGCAACGGAATATGTTGCGGTGTCAGGGTCACCGTGGCCAGTCGGCCCAGCTCGCCCAGCGGCGATTCCATTTTCAGTTTGCGTGACTGCAAGGCCCGCTTCAGCGCATCCCAGACAAAGGGTTCGCTGAGCATTTTTTCGGCTTCCAGAATCAGGAAGCCGCCGTTGGCCCGGTGCAGCGCGCCCGGACGCAACTGCCGATAAGTGGTGTAGAGCGCCCCCTGATCGGTGCTGTACTCGATACGGCCGAACAGGTTGTCGTAAGTCGGGTGCGGTTCGAACACCACCGGGGCACCGCCACTGTGCGGATGACCGACCACCAGGCTCGGGCCATATTGCTCTTCGAGCAACTTACGGGCGACCGCGTCGGTCTTGCTGTCATCGACCAGTTGCTCGACCACCGTCTTGAGCAGGTACACCTGCATCGCTTGCAGGTAACCGCACACCGCAGCGTTTTCTGCGTACTTTTCCGACAACGGCGAAAGCAATGGCTGCAAGGCCAGGGTGATAGTTTCTTCGTTAAGCTGGCGCAGTTGATTGCTCGACTCGCGCTTCCACTGCGGCAAGCTGGCCAACTCTTCGTTCAGCCGCTCTTCCAGTCCGGAAATATCGTCGTGGAAGCGCTCGCGAACGGCTTCCGGCAACTGGGCGAATTCCGCTTCGTCCAGCGCCTTGCCTTCGCTCATCGGGGTGAAGGCAATGTTGGTGCTGTCACGGTACAGCGCGACTTCTTTCTCCAGCGCCAGGCGCTCGATCACGTCCAGTGCACGGTCGTAGCGCTGATTGAAGGCGCGGTCGATGGCACTCTTCTTTTGCTGGTAGGACGGGTGCTCGAAGACTGCTGGAAACGTCGCCAGCAGGTTGTCGATCAGGCCGTTGATGTCGGTGATGAACGCACCGGCCGTCCCCGATGGCAACTCCAGTGCGCGAGGTTCGCGCGGCTCATCGAAATTGTTGACGTAGACCCAGTCTGCCGGGGTCTGCAGGCGTTTGCCTTCGGCTTTCAGGTAGCGTTTGACGAAAGAGAACCGGCCGGTACCGGGCTCACCCATGACAAACACGTTGTAACCGGGGCGTGGCATGGCCACACCAAACTGCAAGGCTTCAACCGCACGTTCCTGGCCGAGCACGCCGCGAAAAGGCTCCAGCTCATTGGTGGTAGAGAAGCTGAACTGTTCAGCGGAAAACGGACGGGTCAGCGCTTCAGGCGCTAGACGCAAGCTGGCAGCAACAGGATCAGGCATCGGGCTTCCTTACATCAGGCGGGGCAATTGAAGGCATTCTGGCGCTGCCCGTGCCCGACTGGCAAGGCGCGCCTTGGGTAAAAGCATAGTCAAGCGCCAAACCCTGGACGGGCCAGGGCTAAATCAATGGTTACTGGGAATGTTTGGCAAAAAATCACGGAACCCCCGGATCGTGCCTAGACTCCAAACTGCGCGGCTGGACCAATCACCAGCCCAGTGGCGTCGGAGCGGCGCCAGATCCCCTGTCCATTGGTACGCAAACAAAAGAGAACACAGCTATGAAACGGATTCTTCTTGGTACTCTCTTCACCGTTGCATCCCTCAACGCCATGGCCCAGGCGCCAGGCGGTCCGGATTGCGGTTGGGGCAACATGCTGTTCGAAGGTCAGCGTGGCACCCCGGCACACTTCCTGGCATCCACCACCAACGGCACTTCTGGCAACGCCACTTTCGGCATGACATCCGGCACCAACGGTTGCGCAACCAACGCCGCGCTGACCTATGGCGGCAAGTCCTGGATTGCCATGAACGGCATGATGAACGAACTGTCCGAAGACATGGCCAAGGGTCAAGGCGAAGCGCTGACCACCTATGCCGTGGTACTGGGCGTCGCACCGCAAGACCGTGCGTATTTCGCCACCGTCACCCACGAGCACTTCCAGCAGATTTTCAACAAGGCTGACGTGACCGCTGAAGACGTGCACACCAATACCCTGGCCGTACTCAAAGGCGATGCTCGTCTGGCCAAATATGCCACCCCGGCTTAAGCTCGACCTCACCCGCCCCTTTACCAGGGCGGGTTTTGTTTTTTGGACCCGACCTGCTTTGGGGTTTTTTTAATTAAGTAGCTCGCCATGCTCAAACGCCTTGCCTGTCTGGCGCTGTTTGTCTGCGCCCCGCTGTCCGCCGCGCCCCGAATCGACAACCAACGTTTGCAGCAACTGGCCAACGACCCGTTCTGGATTTCCCTGGGCCACTACGAAAGCGCAAAACTCGGCGGCTGGCGCAGCTATGTCAGCGACAAGAAATTCTTCCTGGCAGCCAATGGTGCCGAACATCCCGACGCAGAGCTGGCGGCCACCGTACAAGCGCTCTATGCCCCGGCCAGCAAAGGCCAGCAGCACGCGCAATGCGTTTACCCGGCGCGTACCCGCTGGTTGAAAGCCCAACTGAACCTGAACGATTTGCCGACGGTGGATTGCAGCGAGTTCAAACAATGGTTCAAGGACGTATCGCCCCACAGCGCGGTGATGATCTTTCCGGCAGCCTATCTGAACAGTCCGTCATCGATGTTCGGCCATACCCTGTTGCGCATCGATCAGGCTGACGTACAAACCGACCACACCGCCCTGCTCAGTTACGCGATCAATTTCGGCGCCTATATCGAAGGGTCGGACAACAGCATTCTGTATGCCTGGAAAGGCCTGATGGGAGGCTATCCGGGGTTGTTCGCGCTGGTGCCCTACCAGGAAAAACTCTCGGAATACCGCAGCCTGGAAAACCGCGATCTGTGGGAATACCGGTTGAACCTGACACAGGCAGAAACCGAGCGCATGGTCGAGCATGTCTGGGAGCTCAAGCAGATTCAGTTCGATTATTTCTTCTTCGATGAAAACTGCTCCTACCGCTTGCTGGAGTTGCTGCAAGTCGCAAGACCGGGCCTCAGGCTCACCGAACAATTCCCGCTGACCGCGATTCCCACCGACACCGTCAAAGCCGTGAAAGACGCAGGCCTGGTGGAGAAAATCGATTACCGTCCGTCCCGCGAACGTGAACTGTTGAACCGTGCCAAACCGCTCACCGACGATGAGCAGCAATGGGTGCTGAAGGTCAGCGCCGACCAGAAACGCTTGCAGGAGCCGACCTTCAAGGCGCTGCCACGTGATCGCCAGGCATTGATCATCGACGCGGCCTACCGTCTCGAGCGCTACCGCGCCAACGGCCAGGAACGCGATCCACAGCGCGCGCAACGCAGCTTCGAGCTGCTGCGGGCGATCAATCGGAACCCGGCGCCGGAGCTGTCCATCGAACGCCCGGGCTTGCCGGAAAACGGCCACCAATCGCGCACCTGGCAGGCCGGCATTGGCACCCGTGGCGACAAAGCCTTTGGTGAATATGGCCTGCGGATGGCCTATCACGACCTCAACGACAACGCCGAAAGCTTTCCCCTCGGTGCGCAGATTGAAATTCTCCAGATGAAACTGCGCCAGTACGAAGGCAATCACTGGCAATTGCAGCAACTGGACCTGGCGACCATCCGCTCACTGACCCCGCGTAATGAGCTGCTGCAACCCTGGTCCTGGCAAGTCACCGGCGGCCTGGAACGGGTCCCGGGAAAGCATGACGATGAAACCCTGGTCAGCCATGTCAATGGCGGCGCCGGCGGCACCTGGCAACTGGGCGATGACGTGCTGGGCTTCGCCCTTGGCACCGTGCGCATCGAGCACAACAGCGACTTTGCCGGTTTCATCGCGCCCGCCGCCGGTTTCAACAGCGGTGTACTGTGGAAGAACCCGCTGGGCAATCTGAGCCTGGAAACCAAAGGTGATTACTTCACCAACGGTGAAGTGCGCCGCAGCCTGAGTCTGAACCAGCAGTGGGAGCTGTCGCGTAACCTGGGCCTGCGCCTGAGCGCCCAACGTGAGTTCAGCCACATTGCCTCGCCTGAAAACGAAGTCATGCTGGAACTGAAGTGGTATCACTATTGAATCCCGCTCCCCTGCAGGAGTGTGAATTCCCCGCATTGAAAGCTATGTTTATACAAGGAGCTCGAACTACATGGATGCCAAATGCTGTTCCCTCGAAGAAGTACGCGACAACATTGACCGGCTGGATCGGCTAATCGTCAGCCTGCTGGCCGAGCGCGGCGCTTATGTGTCGCAGGCCGCTCGCTTCAAGAAAGACAGCGACGCGGTGAAAGCACCCCAGCGTGTTGAACAGGTCATCGCCAAAGTCCGGGCGCTGTCTGAAGAGGTCGGTGCCAACCCGCAGGTCATCGAGCAAATGTATCGAGCCATGATCGCCGCGTTCATCGAGCAAGAACTGGCTGAACATGCCCACCTTGCCACCACGACGATGGATTGATCACCACCCTTCCACGGGTGCAGCACGGGCCTATCGCTCGCAGCAGGTCGTTTTCGGACAACCTTCGAAACCAGAAGCCTGCGACGATGGCCAAAACCCCATTCAGGGAGAACCGCCATGAGCCGCGCTTTCGTCAATGAAGATAACGCCACCCCACAAGCCGACCAGCCGGTAGAACGCCAGGTCAGCACGCAGCCCAACTACGTCACGCCCGAAGGCCTCGCCCTGCTGCAGGCCAAAGTCGCCGAATTGCAAACCCTGCACGGCGAACAGTCGGCCCGCGAGGAGGCTGACCCACAGTGGCTGGCCGATCTCGAGCGTGATCTGCGTTACTTCAAGCAACGCCTGCAAAGCGCTCAAGTGGTGACACCGGCCACTTCCACCAAGAAGGTTCAGATTGGCAGCTGGGTGACCTACGCCGATGAACGGGGCACCGAACGACGCGTGCAACTGGTTGGCGAAGATCAGGCCAATGCCGCCAAAGGCCTGATCAACTGGAGCTCGCCGCTGGGACGGGCGCTGCTCGGTGCACAGCTGAACGACGAAGTGCTCTGGCAACGGCCTGCCGGTGATCAACTGATCGAAATCATCCGCATCGAACCGAACTGAACCGCGCCCTGAGCCAGAGAAAGCTCACGCAAAAAAAAACGGAGCCCAAAGGCTCCGTTTTTCATGCAACCAGCCGATCAGGCCAGTTTCTTGTGACGCACCCGGTGAGGCTGGGAAGCGGCATCGCCAAGACGCTTTTTGCGGTCGGCTTCGTACTCGGTGTAGTTGCCTTCGAAGAACACCGCTTGCGAGTCGTCTTCGTACGCCAGGATGTGAGTCGCGACGCGGTCAAGGAACCACCGATCGTGAGAGATCACAATGGCGGCGCCCGGGAAGTCCAGCAGGGCTTCTTCCAGGGAACGCAGGGTTTCAACGTCGAGGTCGTTGGAAGGTTCGTCGAGCAGCAGGACGTTGCCGCCCTCTTTCAGGGTCAGGGCCAGGTGCAAGCGACCACGCTCACCACCGGACAGGTCCTTGACGAACTTCTGCTGATCGCCGCCCTTGAAGTTGAAGCGACCCACGTAGGTGCGCGACGGGATCTCGTAGTTGCCGATGCGGATCTGGTCGGAACCGTCGGAGATCTGCTGGAACACAGTCTTGCTGCCGTCCAGGTCTTCACGGCTCTGGTCGACGCAGGCCAGCTGCACGGTTTCACCGACTTCGATGCTGCCCGAATCCGGTTGTTCCTTGCCCATCAGCATGCGGAACAGCGTGGATTTACCCGCACCGTTACCACCGATCACGCCAACGATGGCGCCTTTAGGCATGGAGAACGACAGGTTGTCGATCAACACGCGATCGCCATAGCCCTTGGTAACGTTCTTGAATTCGATGACCTTGTCGCCCAGGCGAGGACCGGCCGGGATGTAGATCTCGTTGGTTTCGCTGCGCTTCTGGAATTCCTGCGATTGCATTTCTTCGAAGCGTTGCAGACGCGCCTTGGATTTCGACTGACGGGCCTTGGCGCCTTTGCGCACCCACTCCAGCTCTTCCTTCATGGCCTTTTCATGGGCCGACTGCTGCTTGGATTCGGCGGCCAGACGGTCGGACTTGGCTTCAAGCCAGCCCGAATAGTTGCCCTCGTAAGGAATACCGGCGCCGCGGTCGAGTTCCAGAATCCAGCCGGCGACGTTGTCCAGGAAGTAACGATCGTGCGTGATCGCAACCACGGTACCCGGGAAGTCGTGGAGGAAATGCTCCAGCCAGGCCACGGAGTCGGCGTCCAGGTGGTTGGTTGGCTCGTCGAGCAGCAGCATGTCCGGGGCGGACAGCAGCAGGCGGCACAGGGCCACACGACGCTTTTCACCACCGGACAGGTGTTCGATTTTGGCATCCCAGGCCGGCAGACGCAGCGCATCGGCGGCGACTTCCAGTTGGCGATCCAGGTTGTGACCGTCGCCCGCCTGCAGGATGGCTTCGAGCTTGGCCTGTTCGGCGGCCAGTTTGTCGAAGTCGGCATCCGGGTCGGCGTATTCGGCGTAGACCTGATCCAGACGCGCCTGCGCATCCTTGATCACGCTGACGGCTTCCTCGACCACGTCACGCACGGTCTTGGTCGGATCCAGCAGCGGCTCTTGCGGCAGGTAGCCGATGTTCAGTTCCGGCATCGGACGGGCTTCGCCGTCGAACTCGGTGTCGACGCCAGCCATGATTTTCAACAGTGTGGATTTACCCGAGCCGTTGAGGCCGAGCACGCCGATCTTGGCGCCCGGGAAGAACGACAGCGAAATGTTTTTCAGGATTTCCCGCTTCGGCGGAACAACTTTGCCCAGCCGATGCATGGTGAAGACGTATTGAGCCATGGAGAACCTAGGGTCAGTGACTGATGAATATAAGCACGGGCGAAGCCCGGGCCAGGCCATACGCGCCGCCAGCGATTGATCGCTATCAATACGTGCGCGCGAAAAAAAGCCTGAGTCTAAGAGCTGGAACGCTCCCGCGTAACCGGCAAAGCTACCTTAATGACGGAAGGCAGTCCAGCCGAGAGGGGCTGGCACTTTGCCACAACTCAAGGCATGCTAGCCGCCCTCCGGGCGTCCGGCTTATAGTGCACGTCGCGCCAATCCAGCCAAACCGCAGGATCATAGTTTGTCCAATGTCACTCCGCCCTCGTCCGTGCGCGCACTGAGTCCTGCGACCGGATCGCCCCTGCGCGGCACCTTGAAAGGTGCATTGGCGACGCTTGTCCTGCTGTTGATCGGATTGCTGCTCTGGCAGTTGTTCGACCAACTGAACGAAACCCAGAATAACCAGCGCCAGTACACCATCGAATACACCGCCGATCTGGCCGCGCAAGTCAGTCTGAACATGGCGCTCAACGCCCAGATCGCACTGAATCTGCTACCGATCGTCGAACAACCGCAGACCGTTGATCAGCAACAGGCGTTGCTGCGCAAACTGCAGCAGTCCTTGCCTGACGTACTCAGCCTGGCGTTGCTCACCCCCTCGGGGAAAATCCTCACTGACAGCGCCAGCGACAGCCAGGATGCCGACTATCTGAAAGATCTGGTCCGACGCAGTCACGCGCAGGCGCATTACTTCAGCAACGCCAACGACAGCTCGAAGGTGAACCTGTTACTGCACCAGGCCAGCGGCAACACCCGTGGCTACTGGGTCTTGCGCCTGCGGCCGACGTTTTTCTCCTCGCTGAGCAAACAGAGCGACACAGGAATCCGTCCGCTGTGGGTGGTGGAAAACCGCATCAACCAACAGGTCGTCAGCCGCGACGACGGGTTGCCCCCGAACAAGCCGGACACGGTAAACGCCAATGACCTGGCGAACAGCGTACTGGTCGTCCCACTCAGTGACAGCGACTGGCAATTACGCGGGCTGTTTGACCGGCAACGCGTGATCGAACAATTGCTGCCGGCGCTTATCGGCAAATGCCTGCTGGGTTTGGCCTTTTCGCTGCTACCGCTCATCGCATTGTTGAATATGCGCCGACGCCAGCGTCAGGTACACGACGGGCGTCGGCGCTATCGGGACATTTTCGACGGTACCGGTGTTGCGCTCTGCGTACTGGATCTCTCCGGGCTCAAGGCCTGCCTCGACAAGGCGCAACTGCACACCAGCGAGCAACTGCAGCGGTGGCTGGAAAACGCCGAACAACGCCGGCAGTTGCTGCAAGAGTTGCGCATCACCGAGGTCAACCAGGTCGCCTTGCACCTGCTCAACGTCCAGTCCGGCGAGCAAGCCTGGAAGCTGCTGATCGAAGGCGGGCCACTGGATGGCAATGCCATCGGCAACCAGTTGCTCGACGCCGTGCTCAACCAGCAGAAACAGCTGGAACTGGAGATCAAGCTCAAGGACAGCCAGGGTCGTGACCAGCATCTGTGGCTGGTGTTGCATTTGCCACAAGCTCAGCACGACGCCAAAGCGGTGATCCTCAGCATCAGCGATATCACCAGCCGTAAAATTGTCGAGTTGTCGCTGCTGGAGCGTGAAGGTTTCTGGTCGGATGTCGTGCGCACGGTCCCGGATCACCTCTACGTGCAGGACGTGATCAGCCAGCGGATGATTTTCAGTAACCATCACCTGGGCCAGACACTGGGTTACAACAAAACCGAACTGCACCAGATGGGCGAGTACTTCTGGGAGATCCTGCTGCACCCCGAAGATGCCGATCACTACCACCGCTTGCGTCAGGAACAGCGCCAGGCCGGTTACACCCAACTGATGCAGTGCCAGTTGCGCTTTCGCCACCGCGACGGCACATGGCGGCGTTTCGAAATCCGCGAACAGGCGCTGGCGCGGGACCAACACGACCAGGTCACCCGCATCATTGGCGTGGCCAAAGACATTACCGATCAGATCGAAGCCAGCGAATCCTTGCGCGACAGCGAGCAACGTTACCGGATGCTCGCTGAAAGCATCAGCGATGTGATTTTCTCCACCGACAGCAAACTCTCGCTCAATTACGTCAGCCCGTCGGTGAACGCCGTGCTCGGCTATGACGTTGACTGGATCTTCCAGAACGGCTGGCAATCAACCATCGCCAATCCGCAACAATTGACTGGCATCTACAGCTTGATGGACCGGGTCAGCAAGGCCCTGGATAAACCCGAGCAACTGGCGCAATTGCGCACTCAGGTGCAAACCCAGCTGTTCCTGTTCGACTGCTTGCGCGCCGACGGACGCAAAATCCCGATCGAACTGCGCCTGGTACTGGTCTGGGATGAACATGGCGCGTTCGAAGGTGTGCTCGGGGTCGGTCGCGATATCAGCCAGCAGCGCCGCGCCGAGAAAGACCTGCGCATGGCGGCCACGGTTTTCGARCACTCGACGTCCGCGATTCTGATTACCGACCCGGCCGGCTACATCGTGCAGGCCAACGAAGCCTTCAGCCGCGTCAGCGGTTACGAAGTGGCGCAGGTCCTCGACCAGTTGCCGAACATGCTGACCGTCGATGACCAGCAGGAAGCCCACCTGCGCTATGTGCTCAAGCAACTGCATCAGCACAGCACCTGGGAAGGCGAAGTCTGGCTCAAGCGCCGCAACGGTGAACACTACCCGGCGTGGGTCGGCATTACGGCGGTGCTCGA
The DNA here is from genome assembly GCF_056397385.1 of Pseudomonas sp. 05N36. Lineage (NCBI taxonomy): Bacteria > Pseudomonadati > Pseudomonadota > Gammaproteobacteria > Pseudomonadales > Pseudomonadaceae > Pseudomonas > Pseudomonas sp. 05N36. The sequence continues at coordinate 103,432 of NZ_JBFTNH010000020.1, forward strand.
TGACGAAGGTGACCTCGCCAGCTACGTGTGCTTCTTCAGTGACATCAGCGAGCGCAAGGCCAGCGAACAGCGGATTCACCGCCTCGCCTACTACGACGCCCTGACCCACCTGCCCAACCGCACCTTGTTCCAGGACCGGTTGCACACTGCGCTGCAATCGGCGGAGCGGCAGAAGTCGTGGGTCGTGCTGATGTTCCTCGACCTCGACCGTTTCAAACCGATCAACGACTCCCTTGGCCACGCCGCCGGCGATCGCATGCTCAAGGAAATGGCGACCCGCCTGCTCGGTTGCGTCGACGATGACGACACAGTGGCGCGCATGGGCGGCGACGAGTTCACCTTGCTCCTGCAACCGCGTGCCAACCGAGAGATCGCGCTGAACCGGGCGATTCATGTGGCCGAGCAGATCCTTGCCAGCCTGGTGAAGCCGTTTGTCCTCGAAGGCCGCGAGTTCTTTGTCACCGCCAGTATCGGCATTGCCTTGAGTCCGCAGGACGGCAACGAACTGAGCCAACTGATGAAGAACGCCGACACGGCGATGTACCACGCCAAGGAGCGCGGCAAGAACAACTTCCAGTTCTATCAGGCGGACATGAACGCCAGCGCCCTGGAGCGCCTGGAACTGGAAAGCGACCTGCGCCACGCCCTTGAGCAAAACGAATTCGTCCTCTACTACCAGCCACAATTCAGCGGCGACGGTAAACGCCTGACCGGCGCCGAAGCCCTGCTGCGCTGGCGGCATCCACGTCGTGGACTGGTACCGCCGGGCGACTTCATTCCAGTGCTCGAAGAGCTCGGGCTGGTGGTGGATGTCGGTGACTGGGTGATCAGCGAGGCCTGCCGTCAGCTCAAGAGCTGGCACCAGAGCAAGGTCCGCGTCCCGAAAGTCTCGGTGAACATCTCTGCACGGCAGTTCTCCGACGGCCAGCTCGGGACGCGCATCGCCACCATCCTCAAGGACACGGGCCTGCCACCGGCCTGCCTGGAGCTGGAACTGACCGAAAGTATCCTGATGCGTGAAGTCAGCGAAGCCATGCAGATTCTCGCCGGGCTGAAAAACCTGGGCCTGAGCATCGCCGTCGACGATTTCGGCACCGGCTATTCATCACTGAACTACTTGAAGCAGTTCCCGATCGACGTGCTGAAAATCGACCGGACCTTCGTCGACGGCCTGCCGTCCGGCGAACAGGACGCGCAGATTGCCCGAGCGATCATCGCCATGGCCCACAGCCTGAACCTGGCGGTGATCGCCGAGGGCGTCGAAACCCAAGAACAGCTCGACTTCCTGCGTGAACACGACTGCGACGAGGTGCAGGGCTATCTGTTCGGCCGCCCGATGCCAGCGGCGCGTTTCGAAGCGCAATTCAGCAATGATGCGCTGTTCATGTTCGACTGAGACTTTGTGGCGCGGCAGACGACGCTATCGCGAGCAGGCTCGCTCCCACAGGGAACGCATTTCAAATGTGGGAGCGAGCCTGCTCGCGATGAGGCCTGCACAATCGCCGCATATCCCGTCATGAACACCACTTGTCTGCGACATGATGTCCTTTCATATGCCAGACAAAACCCATTGGGTTAGAATGCCTTCCTTTTCTGCCCCCCCGATCCTTGAGGACCGCCATGTTCAGCCGTGATTTGACTATTGCCAAGTACGACGCCGACCTTTTTGCCGCCATGGAGCAAGAAGCTCAGCGCCAGGAAGAACACATCGAGCTGATCGCTTCGGAAAACTACACCAGCCCAGCGGTGATGGAAGCTCAAGGCTCGGTTCTGACCAACAAGTACGCCGAAGGCTACCCAGGCAAGCGCTACTACGGTGGTTGCGAGTACGTCGACGTAGTTGAGCAACTGGCCATCGACCGTGCGAAGCAACTGTTCGGCGCCGATTACGCCAACGTTCAGCCACACGCCGGTTCGCAAGCCAACAGCGCCGTTTACCTGGCCCTGCTGCAAGCAGGCGACACCATCCTGGGCATGAGCCTGGCCCACGGCGGTCACCTGACCCACGGCGCCAGCGTTTCGTCCTCTGGCAAGCTGTACAACGCCGTGCAGTACGGTATCGACAGCAACGGCCTGATCGACTACGACGAAGTCGAGCGCCTGGCGGTAGAGCACAAGCCAAAAATGATCGTGGCCGGTTTCTCTGCCTACTCGCAGATCCTGGACTTCCCGCGCTTCCGTGCTATCGCTGACAAGGTCGGCGCCTACCTGTTCGTCGACATGGCTCACGTAGCCGGTCTGGTCGCTGCTGGCGTCTACCCGAACCCGGTGCCATTCGCTGACGTGGTCACCACCACCACTCACAAGACCCTGCGCGGTCCACGTGGCGGCCTGATCCTGGCTCGCGCCAACGCCGACATCGAGAAGAAACTGAACTCCGCGGTATTCCCGGGCGCCCAGGGCGGCCCGCTGGAGCACGTGATCGCGGCTAAAGCGATCTGCTTCAAGGAAGCATTGCAGCCTGAGTTCAAGGCCTACCAGCAACAAGTGGTCAAGAACGCCCAGGCCATGGCCAGCGTGTTCATCGAGCGCGGTTTTGACGTGGTCTCCGGCGGTACTGAAAACCACCTGTTCCTGCTGTCGCTGATCAAGCAGGAAATCTCCGGTAAAGACGCCGACGCCGCTCTGGGCAAAGCATTCATCACCGTGAACAAGAACTCGGTACCGAACGATCCACGCTCCCCGTTCGTCACCTCCGGCCTGCGCTTCGGTACTCCGGCTGTGACCACTCGCGGCTTCAAAGAGGCTGAGTGCAAAGAGCTGGCCGGCTGGATCTGCGACATCCTGGCTGACCTTTCCAACGAAGCGGTGATCGACGCCGTTCGCGAGAAGGTCAAGGCCATCTGCAAGAAGCTGCCGGTATACGGCGCTTAATCAGCCCGCTTAACCGCAGCAAAAAGAAACCGGCCAGTGATGGCCGGTTTTTTTTCGCCTGCAAAACCGCTCAAGCTCGGCCCTTGCCGCACAACTGGTAAGACCGGTAAAGCCAATTCGTCATTTTCCGCTTGCGGCCCTCTGAAAACAGCGCCTACACTGCGCCTGCACTGGACATACCGGTAAGACCACAATAATTAAGTCCTGAATCTGATGCGCACAACGCACGACACCCAGGACACTCACCAGGATTCCTCCCATGCTCAGATGGTGCTCGCGCTCAATCTTCCTTCAAGTTGTCCTTGGACTGGTGCTCGGCATCATCTGCGGACTGGCCCTTCCCGAATACTCCGCCCAGTTAAAACCCCTCGGCGACGGCTTCATCAAACTGATCAAAATGCTCATTGGCCTGATCGTGTTCTGCGTGGTGGTCAGCGGTATTTCCGGCGCAGGCGACCTGAAAAAGGTCGGACGCATCGGCCTCAAGTCAGTGATCTACTTCGAAGTGCTGACCACCATCGCCCTGGTGATCGGCCTGGTGTTCGCGTTCAGCACCGGTATCGGCAGCGGTGCAAACATTCATCTGGATCAGCTTTCCACCGCCGACATGGGCGATATCGCCCAGCGCGGCCAGCACATGCACACCACCACGCAGTTCCTGATGGACCTGATCCCGACCTCGGTGATTGGCGCCTTTGCCGACAACAACATCCTGCAAGTGCTGCTGTTCTCGGTCTTGTTCGGCAGCGCGCTGAACCTGGTGGGTGAAGCGGCCTCGGGAATCTCGCGACTGATCAACGAGCTCAGCCATGTGATCTTCCGCATCATGGGCATGATCGTGCGTCTGGCACCGATTGGTGTGTTTGGTGCGATTGCGTTCACCACCAGCAAATATGGCCTGGACTCCCTGCAACACCTGGGCAGCCTGATCGGCCTGTTCTACCTGACATGCGCAGTGTTCGTGTCGTTGATCCTGGGTCTGGTGATGCGCCTTTCCGGCCTGCGGTTGCTGCCCTTTCTCAAGTACTTGCGCGAAGAGTTGCTGATCGTCCTGGGCACCGCCTCCTCCGACGCCGTGCTTCCGCAAATCATGCGCAAACTGGAACATCTGGGCATCGGCAGCTCGACGGTTGGCCTGGTGATTCCCACCGGTTACTCGTTCAACCTCGATGGTTTTTCGATCTACCTGACCCTGGCCATCGTGTTTATCGCCAACGCCACCGGCACGCCGCTGGCCATGAGCGATTTGCTGACGATCCTGCTGGTTTCGCTGATCACCTCCAAAGGTGCCCACGGTATTCCCGGCTCGGCCCTGGTGATTCTGGCGGCGACCCTGACCGCGATCCCGGCGATTCCGGTGGTGGGCCTGGTGCTGGTATTGGCGGTGGACTGGTTCATGGGCATCGGCCGGGCACTGACCAACCTGATCGGTAACTGCGTCGCTACCGTGGCCATCGCCCGCTGGGAAAAAGACATCGATATCCCGCGTGCCAACAAGGTACTGTCCGGCGAGCAGGGCTACACCTTCCAGTCGCGTAAATCAGCGCCGCCGGCGCATCAGCAAGAATTTTGACCGAACCTGTGCCTGTCACTGGCAGGCACAACAATCAGCGTTTTACCGTCTCTCATGGAGCAAACAGTGATCACCTCGTCGACAGTTGTAAATTCAGTGGTTGAAAAGCTTCGTGCCGCATTGGCGCGCGGCCAGTGGCGCTCGGGCGACATGTTGCCGGGGCAACGCGAACTGGCTGAACAACTGGGCATCAGCCGGCCGAGCCTGCGTGAGGCGGTGATCGTGCTCGAAACCCTTGGCCTGGTGCGTTCCATGCCCGGCAAAGGCGTGGTGGTGCTGGAGGCCAACCTGAACGACACGCCAGCCAACGACAGTGGCGTAGCCGGCGCCAGTCTCGAGGATGTGCTGCAACTGCGTTACACCCTCGAACCGTTCATTGTCGGGTTGGTTGCCCAGTCCATCAGCAGCAAGGAAATCGGTCAACTGCGCCTGACGCTGATGGACATGCGCGAAGCCCTCGAAGCAAGTGACAGCGAAGCCGGAATGAACGCCTACATCGCGTTCCACGAAGAGTTGTTCACCCTGACCTCGAACCCGATTTTCCAGAACGTCGTGCAGCAAACCAGCAACGCACTCAAACAGAGCGCCGAGATGCTGCGCAATTCGCCAGAACACTTGGCCGGGCGGCTGGAAGAAAACGAAGCCGTGGTCCGCGCGATCCGCAGTAAAAACAGCGCCCTGGCCAGCGCCGAAATGCGCCGGCACATCCTTCAGGAAGGGCAACGCATGGGCATTGAGCTGAACATCCCGGACGACAATCTGGGCCAATAACTGTTTGTAGAATCCCCTATCGGCAACCGGACTGGAGACTGGCCATGAGTTCCTACGCCTTGAAGAATCCCGTTTTCTCGATTTCCGCCGCCCTGCCCTTGCGCCGCCAGAGCGAAAAGAAGCGTTGCGTCGATGACATCTATCCGCAGATTTTCGACGCCATTCTCGAACAACGCATCGCCCCGGCCAGCCGTTTCACCGAAGAAAGCCTTGGCCAGGCATTCGGTGTCAGCCGCAGCATCATCCGCCAGGTACTGGCGCGCTTGTCCCATCAGCAGGTGGTCATCCTGCGGCCCAATCATCGCCCGCAAGTCGCGGCGCCCGATGCCGAGCAAACCCGCCAGATACTCCACGCCCGCAGGCTGACCGAAACCACCCTGGTGCGACTGGCCTGCCAGCAACCGACGTCCCGGCACCTGCCGCAGTTACGCGAATTGATCGACCGCGAACGCCGCTGCATCGAGCAAAACCAGCGCGGGCCGGCGATTCGCCTGTCGGGTGAGTTCCACCTGCAACTGGCGCACGTCGCCGGTAACGCGCCGCTGGCACAATTTCTTGGCAGCCTGGTGCCGCTGACATCGCTGGCTATCGCCTGCTACGAAGAACAGTCGCCCAGTCATTGTGCGTGGCAGGAGCATGCGGCGATTGTCGAGGCGGTGGAGCGCGGGGACGCCAGGGCTGCCGAGGGGTTGATGACTGAGCACCTGGATCATCTTGAGAGGAAATTGCTGAGCCCGGTACCGGCCCGTGATCGCGTCGCCGGTTAGATTGCCATCGCGAGCAGGCTCGCTCCCACACTTGACCTGTGTCGCCCACCTAATGTGGCCTGACGCAAATCCAATGTGGGAAGAGCCGGGCGACGTTCGCCTGCTCGCGATAGCGACCTCAAACACACTGAAAATGCTCGCCCCTACTCCGCAGCCACCCGCGCAAACCCCTCGCGAATCTTCTCCTCCGGCAGATCATCGGCAATAAACACGATCACACTTTCCCGCGCGTCATCCTCGGCCCACTCAGTATCCCAGTCAAAACCGTACAACTTCAGCACGCCCTGAAATACCATGCGCCGAGGTTCGCCGACGATGTTCAGCACCCCTTTGTAGCGCAGCAGTTGCTTGCCGTGGTCTTCCAGCAGTTCGTTCATGAACTCGCTGAGCTTGTCGATATCCAGCGCTTTTTCGGTACGCAGCACCAGGCTCGAGATGCGGTCGATAGACGGTGCTTTGCTCACCGGGCGCAGGCTTACGCCACCGCCGAGGTCGGCATTGAGGTTGAAACCACGCACGTCGAGCAACTCGGCCAGATCGATCTTGCCGTGCTCAACCACGCGGATCGGCGCACGACGATTGATCCGGGTCAGACGCTCGCTCAATGCGCTGAACGTCGCCTCGTCGACCAAATCGCGTTTGCTCACCAGCAAGCGGTCAGCAAAACCGATCTGCGCCTGGGCGATGGTCTGGGTCAAGTGCTGCTCGGCGTGAGCCGCATCGACCAGAGTGATGATGCCGTCGAGAATGTAGCGCTCGCGCAGCTCTTCATCGATGAAGAAGGTCTGCGCCACCGGTGCCGGATCGGCCAGGCCGGTGCATTCGATCACCAGGCGGTCGAAGGCGATTTCGCCGCTGTCCAGGCGTTCCAGCAACAGGTACAGGGCCTTGGTCAGGTCGGTGTGAATGGTGCAGCAGACACAGCCGTTGGACAGTGTCATGACCTGCACCGGCTCATCGCCCAGTAGTTGGGTGTCGATGCCGGCGTCGCTGAATTCGTTTTCGATCACGGCGATTTTCAGGCCGTGCTCGGCTTTGAGCAGGTGACGCAGCAGCGTGGTTTTGCCGGCGCCGAGAAAGCCGCTGAGGACTGTTACCGGGATGGGAGAGGACAAACTCGATCTCCTTCAACTACACAAATAAAAAGGGGAGCAGGTCGGTGTGGGAGCGAGCCTGCTCGCGATGACGGCTTGACATCCAACATTGCAGCTGACTGTCAGACCGCTATCGCGAGCAGGCTCGCTCCCACAAAAAGCCCGCTCCCACATCACATCTGATCACCCGCCGTCAGCGGGTCAACAGCACTTCGGCCCACCCTTGCCACCGTAACGAGCCTCCTGGCGTTCCCGGAAGAACGCCTCGTAGCTCATCACCGGTTTGTCCGGGTGTTTGGTGTGCATATGCTCGACGTAGGTGTCGTAGTCAGGCATGCCGACCATCAGGCGCGCGGCCTGACCGAGGTATTTACCGAGGCGACTCAGGTCATTGAACATGCTTGCAACCCTCGATTACGCTTGCGGAACAGCCTGGAATGGCGATTCTTTATCCGTGCGTTCTTTGCTGCCCCAGGCGGAGATACCGACCTTGATCGCATAGAACAGGATGCTGAAGACCACGAACAGGAACAGCGCCGTCAGCGT